>NZ_JAJKFQ010000029.1:0-300000 GCF_020966635.1 Stieleria sp. JC731
CGTGTTCAATGCAAGCAAAAAACACTTCTCGCACGACTTGCATGCCTAATCCACGCCGCCAACGTTCATTCTGAGCCAGGATCAAACCCTTCAATTTTGTATCGATTCACAACTAAAACCCGAAGGCTTCAGCTGGAGAAATCAAGTTTAAAACCGAGAGCTTTCGCTGGCGGGCCGGTCGGTTAGCCGGCCCACAATTCGCCATTGTTTTGATCAACCAGAGACGAGCTCTGATCGCTCAAAAGCGATCTCAATATCTGAACTCAACAGAAGTTTCACCACCAAATTGTCAATGATCGGTTAGAAAGCCTTTCGCGTTTGCGGCTGGCGTTTCCAAGGAGGCGGAAAGATAGGGGCGGACTCGCTGTCTCGCAAGAGGCATCGAAGAGTTTTTTGTAAATAAGTTTCTAACGCCACCTGAACGCTGTAATCACAAACCGCTCCCCAGATTTTCGAGGATCGAAAATCCCCGTGTTTGAGACACATCATGCTTCAAGATGGGCAAACAACGTGGTCGTTTCCGTTTCTGACTTTCCTTCAAATATGAGTCCTCGTCGGAGGCCGATATCGATTGAACGACCACTTGGTCGCCCGATTCCACTTTCGCATCGCAACCTTTCACAAGGATCCCGAACGGATGTCAACTTCCAGTGACAACCCTGATGCTCAACTCGATGCCCTGATCTCGCGGATCCACTCCCTCACCGGCGGTGCCAAGAAAAGCGAAACGCCTCATCCGACCGACAAGCAACAGCCGCGGCCGGTGATCCCACAAAACAACCCGGCATCCTCACAGCCTCAAGCGATGCCTCCCCAGGCAACGATGCCCAATCAGCCCGCTCCGGCGCAACCAATGCCGCCGCAAAGAGCACCGCAGGCAGCGCCACAGGCAGCGGGACCAACACCAGGACAACCGCTCACCAGTCCTCGGCCACGCCAGCCCATCGCGACCGGACCTCAACCGGCCCAGCCCGTCGTTCCCAACGGCCCGGGATTCACCGCCCCAGCAGAAGCCCACCCCAGTTCGGCCAACGGACCGCAGTCGCCCCGTCCAAGCGCACCAAGCCCTGGGGCGACCGGTCCGGCGAAGCCAGCGGCTAACGCTGCACCGACAAAATCTGCTGCAGAGCCTGAAACGCAGCAGAACGAAACGAGCTCTGACACGCCGGTCGGTGGCCCAAAACAGTCGTTGGGCGCATCGATCGAAATCCCACCTGGACCGCTGGGATTTAAAGGGTCTCGTGATGAAGCTTGGCGCCCCGTCGAACCAGAGTCTTTTCACAAAGGTGGCATCAACGAATCAATCCTGGAAGCGATCATCTATCGGTTCTTGCTTACCGCCGGTGAAAGCGAAGGACGACGCGTTGCAGACCAAGTCAAGCTTCCGTTTCGGTTGGTCGAGCCCATTCTGACTCGGCTAAAAATGGAGCAAAACATCGCGTACAAAAGTGCGACCGCGACCAATGACTACGTCTACATCCTGACAGAAACGGGGCGACAAATCGCGCGAAACCACAGCGTGGACTGCACCTACTTTGGCGCATGCCCGGTCCGCCTTTCTGACTACATCAACAGTGTCAAATACCAGACGATCGAAGGCCAATACCCCAAAAAGGCTGACCTCGTTCGCGCCTTTAGCGACCTGTTGATCAATCCAAAAATGCTCAACCGGCTCGGTCCAGCGGTCGCTAGCGGTCGAGGTATGTTCTTGTTCGGATTTCCCGGAAACGGCAAAACATCGATCGCAGAACGCGTGACCGGAGCGTTCGGGAAATACATCTGGATTCCACGAAGCGTCGATATTGACGGCGACATCATGCGAGTCTTTGACCCGATGAACCATGAACTCGCGATGCCCGAGGAGTCGACCGGACTGCTGGACATCGGCGGATTTGACAAGCGCTGGGTGCGCATCAAACGACCAACAATCGTGGCCGGTGGTGAGCTTACGATGGAAATGCTGGAAGTCTTGCACAACCCCGAAAGCAAGATCAGCGAATCTCCATTGCAGATGAAAAGCAATTGCGGAACGCTGGTGATCGATGACTTTGGACGCCAAAAAATGCGCGTCGACGAACTGCTAAACCGGTGGATTATCCCACTCGAAAAACGCTATGACTTCTTGAATATGGCGAGTGGTAAAAAGATCCAAGTCCCCTTCGATCAGCTTGTGATCTTTAGCACGAACCTTGAACCGAAAGACTTGGTTGACGACGCGTTCCTACGCCGGATTCCGTACAAAATCGAAGTCGAAAACCCACCCGAGCAAGACTTCCGCAAGCTGCTGGAAATCATGTGCCGGGTCGTCAAGGTGCCTTACAATCCCGACGCGATCGACTACCTGATCGAAACCCATTACAAGCCGGTCAACCGACCATTCCGTAACTGCCAGCCGCGCGACTTGTTGCTTCAAGTACGCAACTATTGCTTGTACAACGACCTGGAAATCGAGCTTAAGAACGAATACCTGGACTTCGCGTGTGACAACTACTTCTCGGTGATGTAGGCACATGCGAACTCGATTCGCATCACTACTTGCATCCGATTCGCATCGCGATCGCCATGCAAAATTCAAAAAGCCCAGCGACAGGAATGCCGCTGGGCTTTTAGTGTTTGGGCTGTGTAGTCCAGCCGCATTTCTTCGAAGACCGCTTCAACAGCGATCTCACGTTCAGGTCATTGAACGAACTACTTAGGACGGTTGGCGTCTGATTCGTCGGTCGCCTTCGCTTCGGCTTCAACCATCTGACGCATCATCTCAAGCTGATCTTCGTTCTCCGGTTCCACCACGGTCACTTCCGAGCTGCTGCAACCGACAAAACTGAAGGTGCCGCAGATGCACGCTACGGCCAAGGTTAATCGCGCGAATGATTTCATATCTGTTCCTATTCGATTCCTTTAGATTGGATCACTGAAAGCTTTCTTGGATAACTTCACGATTGGCACGTGTTCCCAATGCACCCCACAACCCGTAGGGGCTTGGACTACCAACAGGAGTGTAAGCGGCGCCAGCGCGAACCATTGGAGCGTGTGAATTACCTGCCTCGATCGAATCGGAAATAAAGACCACCGCACCGTCACCCATCAAAATATGCACACCACCTTGGTGACGGCTACTCGGTGGGAAGACGCCTGGAACGCTACCGGGCGCGTTGGCTCCACCCTGCTGACAAACTTCCTTGTTGGGAGGCAGGATCGTTGTCATACCGCTCCACAACGCACGACCGTCCGACCAACGGAAACCACGGAAACGGCTTCCGCCCGCTCCTTGTAAGGATGGCTGAGTGCAGTTGGCTGAGTTCTGACACCAAAATCCTGGGCGTTCCGGATCGATTTCGTTGTTGTCACGGCACAAGCTTGGGTTCGCGTGCAGCGCTGTGTTGGTATGCCCAACGGCCCCTTCGCCGATGATCGATCGGTCACCGATTCCGGTAACGATTTCGCCACCCATGATGGTGTTGGAAAGTCCGTCCAGAACGTCACGAAAGCGGGTCGCTTCGCGAATCACAAACATCCCACGCTGTTCGGTCTTGATGATGATCGCCCAGTTGGTTTCTTGGCTGCCAGTGAAAGCGAGGTCACCATCCCAGCGACCGACATCCTGGCGTCGGATCGAATCACCGATGCACGCGGCATAGTTGGTACGCCCCTGACCTGGCAACCCAATCCCAGGGTCACTCGGGCAACGCAGGGTTGGGATCTCAGACATCCAAGGCGGATAGAACAACTGCCATGGCACTGGCCCCATCGGGCTCCAGCTATTCGGAGGGGTCATGTCGGGAGAGGCAACAACCTTGATGCTTGGGTTGCTGATTTGATCCCAGATGCCTTGCTGTTCCATGAACGGCATCAGGCCGACGAGGTAGCTGATGAACGCGTGGTTGGTTCCGCCACCGGTGGTTGCCGAACCAACGCTATTCGCCGATGGGTTCCCTGCAGGTGGTCGTGTACCACCGCACTGAGTTGGCAACTGTTTATAGGCCGAATGATAGTTGTGTGCAGCCAAGCCAATTTGCTTGAAGTTGTTGCTGCACGACATGCGACGCGCGGCTTCGCGTGCTGCCTGAACGGCTGGCAATAACAAGCCAACCAAGATTCCAATAATTGCAATGACAACAAGAAGTTCGACGAGCGTGAATCCAGCTCGACGATGTCGGAGAACAATGCGATTCATTTGACACCGTTTAAATGAGAATGGAAGGGTGTCTTCAAGGACACCATACAAGACCAGAGGCAGAGTATATCCGCAGCAATGGGTCATTGAACAATCTCAATCGCGTTTAAAGCGGCCCATTCGGCATTTAGAGAACGAACCTCAGAGCGATGGAAAAGAACATCATCGAACTCAAAAGATTTGGACGTGAAAGCTTGCTCAATTCACCGATGCTTGAACGGTTTTCAACCGCCCCCGATGGACCAACACCACTAGTGCTTCGTTACAACTCGATTTTGGGATTAGCCGTATGGCGTTAGCCACGGTTTCAGTTCAATAACCGGGGCTAACGCCCGTCGGCTGATGCCCCGAACCCGTATTTCCATATGGAACGAAGCACTAGTTCTCTTTTGCCACTAGTGACAACGAGACACCGATTGCAAGTTGCCACGAACCACACAAGGCAGCGAAGCAGCGATGGTTTACGAAACGATGCCCCATCCGTTTTGAGCTTATGCGCCGATGAATCAGGTGCGCCTAAGAATCAGGCCGATAGAGATCGTATGCAAGCCTGAACGCTCAACCGCTTGCTGCGGTTCAACATGCCTTCATCCCCTACCAAAGAATCTACTGCAGGCGACCGCTGACGATCCCATTTCGAGATTGTTGTCGTAAGTTATCTGCACGAGAAATAACCTCTTGGTCCGGCGGTTGTACCTGTGGCGTTAGCGTCACGTCGATGATTCGCTCATCGCGAAGTTCACCTGGCCAAAGCGTTTCGGCAACGAAGTCAATCCCAGGCCATTGATACCAAGGCGGATTGAACCGACGACGGATCGTTTCGGTCCGGTAACCATCCGCCTCAATCCGAATGTCACGCGTCGCATAGTACGTAAAGGGTGTCGCAGCAGGCGAAGAACCAATCACTTGGTTATCCACCGAAACCATTGCCCCCGGTGGATTGGTACGCACTGTCATCCGCCGGCGAACACATCCGCTGCAGAGGATTAGCAACGTGAAACAGCAGAGGATGTGAAACTGAAATCGCAAAGCTCTGCCCGAATTGGAATTGAATTGAAAGCAACGGATTAACTCGCCCGCTTCCTTTCGATGCCATTAGCACCAAAGATCTCGGGCTGCGTTTGGTTACTAACAATTCAAAGCAGACTTTTTCCAGGGCAATTACAGAATTGGCTCAACCGACTTGTCTTTCCGGTCGAAGCGGTAGACCTGCTTGCTTCGCGGATCGGCGACATAAAGGTAGTTTTCGTCGACCGAAATCCCGACGGGACTTTGCAACGGCTCGCCCTCAAACCACTTTTCCGTTTTGCCGTCAGCAGTGAAGCGCCAAATCGCTTTTCCATAACCGTCGGTGACAAAGCCTTCTTCTCCGGCCCACACCAATCCGTTTGGAAACTGGTACGGCCGATCGCCGACGACCGTTTCGGCACTGTTTTTGGAAACGTCGATTTTCACAACGGCATCGGCATCGGGAGTGATCGCCCACAGGTTGCCTTCGGAATCGAACGACAAGCCACGCGCGTTGACACGAGCAACCAACTCCGGCTTGCCGCCGCCAATCGGCAAACGGAATACGGCGCGACGCTCGGCATCACCAACGTAAACCTGATTGCCTTCTGAATCGACAGCGAGGGCCATTGGAATTCCCAGATAGCCTCCGTTGAGTGCGATCAATTTGGTGCCGGATTCTTTCGCGTGATAGATCTCTCGCGTTGCGGAGTCACCAATGAGCAAACCTCCGGCCGGGTGGACCGCAACACACCAAGGACGATTCATCGCCTTTCGAAGCAGTTTGGTTCCTGGCGTGAAAACCTTTGAAGACTCATCGGTTTGAACCCAGATTCCCGGCAGATCCAGATCGACGATGTATTTCTTGTCGCCATCAACCGTTACCGCGCGTGGATAGGTAACGGCAGCATTTTCCAGATCAATAGGCGATGGGACTTCCGTTTCTTTTGCAGCAAATCTCGATTCTGCGGACGGACTTGAAGCGTCAGATTCCGCCGCTGAACTATCCGCAGCCGCCTCCTGTGCTGATGCGGAGTTGCTATGGATTGCGTCAAAACCAACCGTTCCAAAGACTGTCGCCAGCGCGATCGTAACGGTCGGAAAAGCGGTGACGGTTGCGCAAAGTTTTCTAATGATCACGATTCTGAATGCCGAAGGTAACACCGTAAGTGTAAATCAATTGCCGTCCCTCCCTGCGGAAAGATTTCAGAACATGATAACGTCCAAGACCACCATTTCGCCGGGACTGGTGAATCAAAATTTCGCTTCGGCACAGAAAATCACGGGTTCCAGGGCGGTTGTACTGCTGCTTAGCTTTGTAATTTGGCAAGCCTTTGGCCCCACAACCGAGGCTCAGCGCCCCGTCGCAGCAGCTGCGGAAGACGTGTTCGATCAAGATAGGATCGATGTTTCACACGCTTCTCCAGTGCGAACCCGACAACGCACCTCCACTCGATCAGCCACCCCGATCCCCTCTAGCAAGAGGGCGAGACTGCAACCTGTCGTTCGAGCGGTCGATCACCATGCCACAATCGTTGAGTCTGGCGAGTTCGCTCCCGGACAAATCATTTCATCGAGTCCCATCTTCGAATCGACCTGCGGTTGCGAATCGGTTTGTGACTGTGCCGTCGGAGATGTTCGCGGTCCATCATGCGGGCTTGAACCTGTTTGCGGGTTTGAAGCGAGCTGTGGCATGGAGGCATCTTGCGGATTGGAAACTTGGGCCGAGCCAGGGTGCGGCGCAGAAGGCTGCTTTGATATGGGTTGCGACGGATGCTGCGACAGCTACACCCCAGGCTGCGACTGTAGCGGCTGCGGCAACGGCGTTCGGGGATTCCTAGACGGAATGTTTCCTCGCCTGTCTGTTCCATGGAACCGAATGGAATTCTTCGCAGGTGCAGCCGGTTTTACCGGACCAATGAACTACGCCGATGTGACATCAGGTGATCAACGCGGCAGCGGAAGCTTTGGTTTCTACGAAGGCTTCAACAAAGGCGTCTCGCTCGGTTTCTTTGGAACCGACCTGTCATACCAATCAGGTGTTCGTTTCCTACAAGCCAACCTGTCGGGTGCTGACTTTACCGACGAATCGCGCAAGCAGATCTTTTTGACCAACGGACTGTTCCGACGTGTGGACTGGGGTCTGCAGTACGGCCTCGTTGTTGACTACCTGTATGAAGACTGGTACTTCCGCAGCAATTTGGTTCAGCTGCGTGGCGAACTGTCCTGGAAGACACAGCACTGTGATGTGTTGGGATTCAAATTTGCCACCGGAATCAAAGACGACGACGATCTGACCAGCGTTGTTGATGCGTCTGGCAATACGATCAGCAACAACATTGCGTTTGATTCGGTAAACCAATACCGATTCTTTTACCGACAAATGCTTTCCGAGTTCGGCAGTTTGGAAGCCGCACTGGGATGGACCGATGATTCGGACATGATTCTCAACTTGGATCTGGGCTTGCCAGTCCATCGCAATGTGACTTGGGATACTTCGGCAACGTATTACATTCCCGACGAACAGGCATCATCAGCCGATTTCATGCAAGAGGGCTGGAATCTGGCGTTTGGATTTACGTTCCGACCAGGGGCCTGCAAAGGCGGCCGTTGGTATTCCCGCCCGTTATTGGGCGTCGCGGACAACGGCACGATGATTGTCGATCGCCAATAGCGTTGGGCTGATGACGGGAAGGATCAAGCAACCGTCGCTAGCGAGTGCGAGGCTCCCGCCTCGCATGCAATGTCTTGCGGGCTCTGCCCGCCAAGGAAGCTAGAAGATCACGCAACCGCGGCTAGCGCCAATGCGGCTCAGTACAACACCACCTGAGCCGCAAAGGCGCTAGCCGCGGTTAAATGAACAACGCGACCGACCCAACCACAAAACCGTCGCTAGCGCGATCACGGTTCAGTTCAAGACACCACCTGAGCCGCAACGGCGTTAGCCGCGGTTAAAAAAATGTTCGGCGATCAATCCCGAGGGACTTCGATCCCGCGAATCATCGCTTGCAATTCTTCGTCGACGTCTCGGCCTTCGATTTCTGCTTCAGCTGTCAATTGCACTCGGTGCCGAAGCGCGGGGATCGCGACTTCGACGACATCATCTGGGATCGCATAATCGCGTCCACCAAAGCCCGCTAACGTGCGTGCACACTGCATCAGCGCCAGCCCAGCTCGTGGCGATGCCCCAAGGTGGAACGAAGGCCACGATCGCGTCGCTCGAACAATCTTGTTGATATAGTCGACCAATGCATCTTCGACGTTGACGGTGCCGCAAAGTTGAATGCAGTCCATCACGGTCTTCGGATCCGTAATCTTTTTGATTTCGTTTTCGAGACGTTCATTGAGGCTCAATTGCCTGCTGTGCAGCTTCAGAATCTCTGCTTCCTGGGATTCGTTGGGATAATCAACTTTCAGCTTGAACATGAATCGGTCCAGCTGCGCTTCGGGCAAGTTGTATGTCCCTTCGCTCTCCAACGGGTTTTGGGTCGCCATGACCAGGAACGGCTGTGGAACCACATGACTGGTCCCGTCAATTGTCACGCGATATTCCTGCATGATCTCCAGCAGCGCCGCATGAGTCTTCGCGGGAGAGCGGTTGATTTCGTCGGCCAACAGCAATTGGGTGAATACCGGTCCTGGGCGGAATCGAAATTCACTTTTCTGCATATCGAAAACGGGCGCCCCGGTAATGTCCGAAGGCATCAAATCCGCCGTGAATTGAATGCGTCCAAAATCACAGCCGAGGACACGCCCAAGCGTTCGGACAAAAAGCGTCTTTCCCAAACCCGGTACGGACTCAATCAGAACATGACCGCCAGAGAACAATGCGGTGAGAGTCCCCAAAACCAGTTCATCTTGACCGACATAGAGCTTGGCCACCTCTTTGGAAATCGCATCGAAGAGCTGCTCAACAGGCGCGAATCGATCACTCTTTTGACGAATACCGACTCCAGGATTCGACTGCGACGAAGGGACTTGTGGCGATGGAGTGGGATTACCGTTCCCAATTTCCTGATTGCCTTGCGATGCGTCTGTCAACTTTATTCCTCGACTGGATGGCTTTACTTCGTAGATTGATCAGATTCGTTCGGACGATCAGAACTGGCCTGGGGTGCCATTGTCGCTGCTGGCTGCGACGCGGCAACCGGTGCAGACTCCTGTGCTGGAAGCCCCTGAACTGGCAAATGCTGTGCTGGGGAATTCTGATGCTTTGGTTCTTCAATGACCCACGGACCGTGTGTTTCACCTCGCACTTGCTTCATGTACTCGCTGATTCGCTTTCGAGCGAACGGTTCGCCGCCACGCCGCCACAACAGAGTCGCGACCGCATCGAGGTGGTCGCCAAAGTGCGTTAGCGTTCCGCGTTCGACTTTGCGTGGTCGCCCAAAGATCGGGAACAGAATCAAGCAGATGACGAATCCGATGATTGCGGCATGGATGGTCACCATGCTGAGCGGAAACTCGGTCAACATCTCCGCTCCCGTCGCTCGCGGAATTTCTCCAACACGGGTACTGACCGGCAAACCTTCCGAGGCAACGACAAAACCAACCTGTGGCTGTTCACCATCGGCCGTCAACTCAAGTTCTTGGTCGACCAGGCTACCGCCGAACGAAGCGTGTTTGACTTCATCAATGACGGCAGAGGCAAGCCTTTGGTTTTCTGGTTGAGTCAATCCAAAGTTTGTCAGCCGAGATGACCCGACGAGCACGATCACCTGTGAATCCTTCCAGACCTTGGAAGTTAACTTGACGACCAACGAATCGCCGGTTTCCGTTTTCACCAAAGTCTTGAACTGCATCTCATCCGCGTTCATCGCACCGAAAGCATTGCTTCCATCAGCAACACCTACTGCGACATTCACGTTTGCGTCACTACCGTTTGGCAAGACTTGAACAATCGCGTTATTCCCTGCCGCAGTCGCCGGTACTGCACCACGCTGATCGATCGACTCAATGACCCATTCATATTCGCGATTGCGTTTTGACAGCCCAGATTCAACTTGCTTTTCAGTCTCGCCGTTGTCGGTGGATTCGACATAGCCTCCCCAATCGCTTGATCGCAAATCATCCGTGGCAAGCAATGTCTTTGCCGTTTGAACTTTGGGCGCGATGACGAACCAATTCCCAAATCGAACGGGGTTCCGCATCATTTGCATTTGATGCTCTTTGATCAGGCTTTCGCCGTACAGACGACGATATTCCATCCGCTGATCGGGAGCGGCTAAATGTGTCGCTTGACGGTAATAGTCCGTCGCCGATCCACTATCGGGGATGACGTAGACCAGTGTTCTACCGCCTTGTCGCAACCATCGATCGATCCATGACATCGTCTTGCTCTCTGGAGCCACCACATATGCCGGGGTCCAAACGAGCGATACGACTTTACGAGTCCGTTCGGTCAAACGCGTCATGTCGCGGGTGTAAAATCCCTCGCGATCAAACGCGTTTCGAAACGTCGTCAAACCGTTGATGCTGCGCTGCGAAAAATAGCCCGTGTTGCCGCCGTACTGAGTTTCCAACCCGCCGGTACATCCGGCGATCAAAACAAACGTCGCGGCCCAAAGGGTTACAGACCTAAAGCTTGCACCAACGCGAATCATGAATGATCTCCATGCGCGAGTGCGGCTTGTTCCAGTGAAGCGTTCTGATTCCAGAGCTGCACAAAGACATCATCCTGAATTTCGTGGCGTCCAAAGTAGGAATGCTCAAACGCGTCCGCGGTTTGACGCAACCACTGCGCACAATCCGCATGGTTCGAACGTGTCTCGCGGACATACTTTCCGTTGGTTTTTCCGCGAGCCAACCGCAACAAGCCGTACTTGTCAAGCAACAACAACTGGTGACCGAGCAACAGGATAATCGCCTGATCGTATTCGCCTTGATTCATCAACCGTTCGCATTCGCTGCGTAGATTGACATCGGTTCGGCGCAGTTCAGGTGGCAAATGCTTGATCCGTTCCAAAGTTTGCTGATCAGGCAGCTTGCCATCCAATTTGCCGTCTTCCTTTTCGTTTCCAGAGAGCTTCGTTTCGGCACGTCCGATGGCGTAGACCACAACGCCGACGATCATCAATACGATCGAGATCAACAAAACCCAACCGAACAGATTCCCCAGCGTGAACCCTGATCCGAACACACCGGTGTTATTCGGATTCAGTGGCGTGGTTTTTGTAGTCGAGTCTTTTTTGACTGAGACACTTTTGGGCTTTGGCAGCCATCGGCTAGCGCGATTGATCGAATCATCCGCACGTGGCGTTACCTGAACCGGAATCAGATGTTCTTGCTGGCCGTCGTACCATGGTGTCGTGGGTAACTTGCCTTTGAATTCAGTCGTCGTGGAAGCTGAGTCAGCCCCCTCCTGGGCCCATGCTTCTTGAGCAGACGATTGCCACAGTGATGCCGCAGCAACAATAAGTACCATGCATATGCGTTGTGTCATCGGGTCCCTCCGGCTGCCGGACGAATCCTAGACGACGATGAACGCGGTTGACTGCCAGCCTGCTCGATAACGGAGTCTCCTTCATCGCCGAATTGCCGGATCGCTTCGGCGCGAACAGCCAGTTCGACGTCCCAGCCTTCGAGGCGTATCCGAGTATCTAGATACGCGATCATTCGCACCACAACGCTCAATCCACCCACCATCCACAACGCAATTGGATACAACACCAGCAATGTGAACAGGCCAATGTTCCAATAGCCGGTCGCGATCCCTCGAACCCAAACCAAGCTATAGAACAAACCTGCGAAGATGATCGTTAGCATAAACGCAGACACGACCCAACGGCTTCCGACATCGCTTCCCGAAGGACGGTGCAGTGCGCGAGCCCGCTTAGACAGCGTGATTTCGTTGGGATTTTTACTTCGAACCGGACAACGTTCCAGCAGAATCATCTCCGGCAGGAACGGTCGGCTGGCACGGACGACCACCGCGACAAAGAAAAACATCAGTGGAAACGTGACGTCAAACAACGAATCCCAGGGGCGGAACATCCGCATCCCGACAATGATCATCGCGGGTAGGACCATTCGCCGAACCGCTAAAAAACGAAACCACCGTCCGAACAACTTTTTCGCCGTCGCGGTCGCACTTTTCCAACTGGGACTGGATTCAAAAACCGCTTGGCCAAGATAGATCGTTGTGATCACCCCAGCGGCCGGCGTTTGTAGGAACACCAACAATGCCATCCACGTGATGTATCGGCTGATTTGCCAACGTGCTTCTGGATCATCTAACCCATACTGCGCTTCGGTAATCGGAATCCAATACAACAACAATGCGTTGGCGACCATCCATGGGAATGCCCCCATGAAGAAGCCAACCAATAATAAGGTTGGGTATCGATGCAGTAACACCAGGGCGAGATCACCGATTTCTGACAGCGTTCTCACCCGGATCGCAACATGGGTTTGGTCAAGTTGCATGGCGAACGCCCCCTTGCTGCCCACTTGGTGGACTGGAGGTTTCGGCCGAACTGCGGTCGACAAGGTCTGCGTAGCGAGCAGTTCGAATGAGCGATCGTTCGGATGTTTTCTGGCGTGGAAAGCCCAGAATCACGAAATACAACGTGATCAATCCGCTCGAGAAAATCGACCATGCGACCTTCACCAGATAAGGTGCTCCGCTGGGCGAAAGAAAGCCTTCGGTAAATGCAGCCAAAATAAACATCGCTGCGCTAGCCGCCATGATGGGCACGGCGTCTCGACCGGCCAACCGTACCGAATCGACTCGTGACAATCCCTTTGTATAGAACAGCCCCAGCCCCAGCCGCATTCCACCGGCTGCTGACAAGGCGATCGCAGTCAACTCGAAGGGCCCGTGAGCGGTCACAAATTCAAAAAAGTGATCGGCCCCTTCGATGCCATCGCGTGACATATAGCCGAACGTCGCGCCCAGTACGATCGCGTTGTACGCAAGGGTATAGAGGCAGGGGATCAACAGGATGCCCCAAGCAAAACACTGCAGCCCGATGCCGGTGTTATGCCGGATATAGAACGCCGCTCGCGCAGAGTACTCTTCCGGCGCGACGTTTAGCGGTTCGCGAAATGAGTCCTCGGTGGCTTCGAGCATCTTGCTACCGCATACACGCTCGGAGAACTCTGGAAACTGGTTTTCGGCAGCTCCCATGATCATCGCCATCGCAAACAATCCGAAGAAAACGATCGTTGCAACCTTAACGCAGCCATCAGCAAAGATGCGCTGCGGTGCTTCTTCCAAAAGCACTCGAAACCATCCGCCTGGCGAAGCCGATTGGGTGCGATAGAGCTGGTTGTGCGCTCGAGCCACCAAGCGATGAAGATAGGTCACCGTGTTGGGCGGCAATTGATACGCATCGGCCAAAGCCAAGTCGGCGCAAGCCGCACGATAAAGCGATGCGAAACGTGTAATGCCGGCGGCGCCACGATGCTTGACTCCCGCTCCATCGGTTCGCCCACGAAGCTCCATCGCTTCGCAAAGCTGTTCCAGTTCAGACCAGTCGGTCCGGCGTTTCTCCAACAGTTTGGCAACATTCATTGTGTCGCCTCGATGTTGGTGTTGGCTTGTGCAAGGGTAACCGAATCGGATTGATTGGCGCTGACACCCGTCGTTGTATTGGGAACTCCGGCCGTGGTTCCGCCGGTCACAAGTCCTCCCGGCTTGGCAATATCTTTGGCAAGTGGACTGTACCCGGCGAGCGGTCCCAGATCGGGCGGTTCACTTGCCGCATCAGCCAAAAAGGTTTTGTAATAAAGTGCGTAAAGCAGCAGATCCGGGTCGATGTCTTTGCGAAATTCAAATCGCTCGATCAATGGGTCGGACAATTTCCTTGCCACTTCGCGACGACGCGGTGGTGTCATGAAATGTCGTCGTTCGGCGTAGGTCGCCAAGGTTCTCGCCATCTTTCGCGTGATCAAATAGTCGCCTGGAATATACGACGCGAGTGCCGGAACCCTTGCGTCGTCCACTTTTGCGACCGGCAGCTGCCATTTTCGCTCGTCGACAACCACCATCGTCCCGGCTGCCAAGTCACCCAATCGCTGCATTCGCTGGGTCATCATCATTGTGGTAAGGCCGACGATCCCGGTAGGTATCACGAACATCAGTGGCACATCGGGATCAAACGTATTGATCGCCGCGACGGGTGCCAAATCGGCAACTCGTAACAAATTGCGAAGCAGCGCACTACGCGGCGAAACCGGGCGACCGTCGATTTCGATCACGCGAATCCCGCACATCCATTTCCCGATCGTTCGCCCGTTGAAATAGGCTTCCAGCAGCGTGCCATAAAACCAATGGATGATAAAAATACCGATCACAAAGATGGCTTGGCTCAGCGGCCCCGAAAACGCAGAAAAGAACGACATCATGCCGCCTGCGATCACGAGCGCAAACCAAACAAGAACGACGACTAACCAGCGAACCGCAAAGTCAATCAGATAGGCTGGCAAACGGCGAAACGGCCCCGCCAATTGATATTCAAAGGCAATGTTCTCCGGCGTGACGACACCGATGGTTGTATCGAGCGGAGCTGCGGCGGCCATGCAATCCTAGTAAATGAGTCTCGAAGGTGCTCCCCGATTATCGCCCGATTCCCCCTGAAGACGCAAGCGTCGTCAAATCACCTGCTGCGAGGCATATGAAGACCACCATTGACGTGGTGTAAACCTGCTAAACTCTTCCGCCATGAACGAACCGATCGAACCACCACGTCAATTCACACGCATCTTATCCGCCGTCGGCCCCGGTCTGATTGTTGCCGGATCAATCGTCGGCAGCGGCGAATTGATCGCGACTACAAAAACAGGCGCCGAAGCCGGCTTCAGTTTGTTGTGGCTGATCATGCTGGGATGCGTGATCAAGGTCTTCGCCCAAATCGAATTTGGACGCTATGCCATTATTAGTGGCAAGACAACACTGATGGCCTTGGACGAAGTCCCCGGACCAAGAATTCAAGGACGCGGCAATTGGCTGGTGTGGTATTGGCTGGTGATGTGGCTGGCCAGCATTTCACAACTCGGCGGAATCGTCGGCGGTGTCGGGCAGGCGCTCGCGATTACGGCACCGTTAACCGAACAAGGCAAAGCATTCAATCAAGCCGCCGATGCAGAGCAACTGGCAAAGTTCGAAGAGTTTCGTGCCTTGCGACAAGCCACCGAAAACGGAGAGCTGCCTGAGGCCGGAACGGTAGCAGAGTATTGGAATGAATACGACGCCGAGTATCCCCCAGGCGAAGAAGGCAGATCTGAAACCAATGACGCGGCGATCTGGGCCGTGATCATCGCGGTCCTTACCAGCCTGATCCTCGTTGTCGGACGCTACGGACTGATTCAATCCTTCAGTACAGCGCTGGTTGCCTCGTTCACACTCTTGGTGGTCGTCAACGTCTACTTTTTGCAGAGCGAAGCCGAGTTTGCCTTTAGCGCCAAGGAATTTATCTCGGGGCTGACTTTTGACCTGCCCAGCAAGTCTGAGGGGATTAACCCCATTGCCACCGCCTTGGCGACTTTCGGAATCATTGGTGTCGGTGCAGCAGAACTGATCACCTACCCATATTGGTGCTTAGAAAAAGGCTATGGCCGGTTCACCGGTGACAACGACGGTTCTCCCGAATGGAAACGCCGCGCCGCCGGATGGATGCGAGTGATGAAGTTCGATGCCTGGGGCGCGATGATCATCTATACCTTTGCAACGATGGCTTTCTTCTTACTCGGTGCATCGGTCCTTCACCGTATCGGGCTGAATCCTGAAAAAGGTGCCATGGTCCGCACTCTCGCCGTGATGTTCCAACCGGTGTTTTCCGAGTGGGCTGCGGCGATCTTCTTGTTTGGTGCGATTGCCGTTTTGTATTCGACATTCTTCGTCGCCAACGCGTCTCACGCCCGCACCTTTGCCGACTGCTTGCGCGTGATTGGGATCGTCGATCACAGTGAAGCGACTTACCAACGCTGGGTCAAAATCCTAAGCGGCGTTTTCCCATTGCTTTGCGTGGTGATCTTCCTGAAGTTCCAGTCGCCGGCAAAGCTGGTGCTGATCAGCGGGATCACTCAGGGGGTCATGCTGCCGATGCTCGCCGGGGCGGCGCTATACTTCCGGTACAACCGCTGCATCGAAGAATTACGCCCCAGCAAGATTTGGGATATCTGCCTTTGGCTATCGGCGGTTGCGATGCTGGTCACGGGCACCTGGACGGTTGTCAGCGTTTTGGGTCTGAACTGATTTAGCAGCTCAAACGTCCCCTCGTCCAACCACCAACCGCCGCCCCCCTGATTGGCGACAACCTGGAGATTTGGGCAGGGCTAGACGCATGCCAGCATTCAATTGGTCCCAAAAATGGATCGGAATGCGTCTTTTGGGGACTCAGGCCCTGCTGTAGCCCCGGTCGCCGCCTGTCCAACTCCGATTCTGCCTGCCGCGAAGGAAAAAAATTCTGCACCGCCCCAAGAAAGACTAATTCGAGCCGAACAGGAGGATGAAACGAGCCATGACTCCCTCGGCTCCGGACCTACGACATTTTTGGGGAACAAATCTGATGTTGAAAAAAGCCATCGTCGCCGGCGGCGCACTCGCACTGTTGTCCAGTTTGGCTGTTGGTGTACCGCTGGCCAGCTACACCAAATGTGGTGTGAATTACTTGAAGGAATCTGCCAGCGATTCAGTGCCATTGGAATGGAAGATCAAACAGGCACGCCAAATGATTTCGGATCTGAAACCTGAAATCACGAAAAACGCGAAACGAATCGCGACGGAAAAAATCGAAGTTGTTCGATTGCAAAAAGAATTCGAATCCACACAAACCCAGCTCGCAAAGTCGCAGTCGGATATCGAGCGTTTGACGGATGACCTCAAAGGCGGCGACGAACATTTTGTCTATGCCGGACGGAACTACTCCTCACAACAGGTCAAAGAAGATCTTAAAAACCGCTTCAAACGTTTCAAGACGCGTCGAGCCACCGCTGACAAGCTTCAGCAGATGCTCACCGCTCGCGAATCCTCGCTGGCTTCTGCAGAAGCACGCATGGAAGAAATGCTGAACGCGAAGCGTCAATTGGAAGTCGAGATCGAAAACTTGCAAGCCCGTTTGGGTGCCCTAAGGGTTGCCGAAACCGCCAGCGATTTGAACTTGGATGACAGTCATCTATCTCAGACGCGACGCCTGCTAGACGAAATTGCGACCGACATTGACGTAAAAGAAGAAACCATGCGGGTCGATGTGGAGTACTTCAGTGGGATCGACCTTGATGAACCGAGTGACGAAAACCTGCTCGATGACATTGCCAACTACTTTGAAGGCGATGCACAAGGATCTGAATTGGTTTCGATCCAAGTTGACTAGTCCTCAACGGAACCCATCCGCCTAATCAGCAACCGGTGGCAATCTGATTTCAGATTCCACCGGTACAGCATGCTCGCTTCAGTGAATCGGTCAGCCAAGCGTTGTTGGCCAGCCATTGCTGAAGCGTTGTCATCGCTGGGAACGTGACCCAATTGCCTTTTCAACCATCGCATCTTTGAAACGTCATTTGACGATGAATTCAATGATCCGCCCAACTGAATCATCCCCCCAAACCGACGCTTGGCGATTGTGGATCGATCGCTGCGGTGGGTACGCGTTGTTCGCGGGAGACCAGTTGACCGTGGGTGGCGTGCGTCAGGACGATCGCCGAGCTGATATTGCGGTGCAATCGGATTGGCGACGAATCGAAGGCACCTTGCATCGACACGGCGGGGACTATTTCTGGACGACGGTCCCGGAGAAGGCTGCAAACTTCGGGCCTTCCACAGGCGTCAGTGTTGCCGCAGGACAGACGCGGCAGCCTGGACAATCATCCGCGATCGGCCGTGATGCCCCAAAACGACAGTTACTCGTTGACGGAAGTCGCTTCCCGATTGCGGGATCGGCCTCGATGCGAATCCGCAAACCGTCCGTCCTTTCCGCTTCTGCCGTTCTGGAACTTGACGCGCCGCATCGCTTCGATGCACACGTCGACAAAGTGCTGATCGCCGCACAGACGCTTCTGATTGGGCCGACAGTAGCAAACCATATCTGCTGCCCCGGGTTGGAGATTTCAGCCGTTCTGGTAATCCGAGACGGAAAGTGGAAAGCCAAACTCAATCGAACTAGCGAAGCATCGCGATTTCTCGCGTCGGATACGCCGCGTGAATTTGTGGACTTGATTCCCGGCCAGCGAACTTCGCTGGGGCCCTTGGACATGATGTTGGAAGAAGTATGAACTCGCTCGCACCAGAATCTCGTACCGATTCCTGCCAGCCGATGCCAAACGGGGCAAAAAAGCAGGGTAAATGTTGTTTTCGGAAAATGAACTTGGTGGAAGCGGTTTTTGGGACGTTAAAACCGCGCAAAGACCGCCTGGTTCAGATCGGATCGGGAAAGTCTTCGGCGAAGCGGCGTGACGAGAGCCCGATCAAGGATAAAATGGAACTCGCTGAAACTTCACTCGGCGTCGCACCATCGGTGCCCCCGAGTTCGTCAACGAACCCTCGTCCAATGTCGTTTACGTACCCCCCCGGATCAACACCGCTACCGCCGTACACGATTCGGCGCGGGGTCGGTGTCGGCGGATTCGGTGAGGTTTACTTTGCAGTCAGCGAAGCGGGAAAGGAAGTTGCCTTAAAACGCATTCAGCGCAATCTAGAAGTCGAACTGCGCGGCGTGTCGCAGTGCCTGAACCTCAAACACCCAAATCTTGTTTCGCTGTTTGACATCTGTCGGGATGCCGACGGCGGTTCCTGGGTGATCATGGAATATGTTTCCGGAGCCAACCTGCGTGATGTTCTCGATTTGAACCCGGCAGGGCTTCCTGATGTCGACGCACGCCGTTGGTTCGCAGGGATCGCCGCTGGTGTTTCGCACCTTCATGGCGCGGGCCTGGTGCATCGCGATCTGAAACCGGGCAACGTGTTTGACGATTTGGGGATCGTCAAAGTTGGTGACTACGGGCTTAGCAAATACATCAGCGCATCGCAGCGCGGTGGACACACCGAAAGCGTCGGCACGTTTCATTACATGGCCCCCGAAATCGGTCGCGGACAATATGGTCGCGAAATCGATATCTACGCATTGGGAATCATCCTGTACGAACTGCTGACCGGACGAGTTCCCTTTGACGGCGAAAGCTGTCACGAAATCATCGTCAAGCACATGACCGCGCTACCTGATCTTTCCGTGATCCCGTCACCGTATCGCGAAGTGATCGCAGCGGCACTCGACAAAGATCCGACCAAACGCCCTTCCACGGTTGCAGATTTAATCGCGCCGCTGAACTTGGCAACCTCCGAGGCCGTCGCGTTAACCGCATTGCATGGCAGCGGCCAGCCCCTGCCAGGCCAGCCACAACCAAATCAATCACAGCCTGCATCCCATAAGACCGCAAAACAATTTCGCGAGCCTGTCGCCCGAGCCCCGATCGCTCCGACACTGGCTGCCAATCCCTATGGCTCATCGACCGAAGAACCATTGCTTCGTGCGGTCCGCAAAACCACCACTGACTTGGGCCTTTGGTGGCAATCGCTTGAACAAAGCCCCCGAGCTCGTGTCGGGATCGGACTCCTGGTCGGATTCATTCTGTTTGTGAACACAGGTTGGCTCTTGCCTGCACTGTCCGTGTTGGCCGCGATCTATGTTCCGTATTACATCGTCCGGCAAATGGTGCTGCATACCAATGAACAGCCTAGCTATGCTCGCGCCAACCAATTGGCATCGCGTGTCGCGACGCCAAAGAAGATCAAAACGAAGAACGATTGGAAAGTCGAAGTGCGTAATACGTTGCGTGCAAAGCATAACTTCGTTCGACTGGCAGAACTCAACACGTCTTGGCTGGCAGCGTCATTGACGGTGCTAGCGATGGCCGTCATCGCGGGAGTCATCGGACTTCGCAGTGGTGACGTGACGGCTATCGAACTTGCTCCGTTTTTTTGGATGGCATTGGTTGTCCTGATCGGATCCCAAGGCATCTTGGGGCTCGGCAAGTTATGGGAACGCGACGAAGGCGAAGGACTTCCGCGCCGACTGGTTCTTGCCGGTGTCGGATCCCTCGTCGGCCTTTGGGCCTATTCATTGTCGCAGTTCTTTTTGCTTTCCAACGAACCGGCATCAAGCGAATGGCTTCAAGGCAACCTGCCGCAAGCACTTTACTTTGATGACGGTACCATCCGAGCTTCTGGCATGATGGCCCACTTCGCACTGCTGTTCGGTGGGATCCGCTGGTGGAAGCCAGTTGACCCGCTACGCAGGACTCGGCTTAGCCTTTGGAGCGTCGCGGTTGTCTGCGTCGCAGCTTGGGGTGCGCATCAATTGTTGCCGGTTCCGCAACCGATCGGATTCTTGGTCGCAGGTGGACTGGCAATCGCAACGCAAATGTCCGCCCCTTGGATCAATCCTCGATCCTATGAAGACGAAGTTGAACGGTTCGCTCAACAACGCATCCAGCGAAATCGGGACAACGCTAAACAAGACCCAATGGCGATGGAGGTCCACTCATGAAACACTTGATCCCTTCATTCACAGCATTTGCAGTCGTCGCGATGGTCGCGACTGTTGGCTATGCCGAATCGATCAGCGGCAAAGAGGCTGAGCTTCGCGTTCGTGAAATCAGTGTCAGTGAAACAGGCGGCAGTCTTTCGACAAAGAGCGGTTCGTCTTCGCTTTCGGTTGCCCCGATGAACCATGTTACCTATCCGGAAGACTGGCCGAAGTGGGCGAACGCTACTCCAGACCTTGAGGGCGAACTTCAAACGTGGCCCGTCACGACCGGCGGTTGCAAAACGATCGAAGCGTGCCAAGACAAACTCGCCGCGTTGCAGCGTGCGAACGTCGCGCTCTATCTAAAAGAACACTTCAATTGGATCTCCGACGGATCGTTCCTGACCGATCAATGGATTGATGACAATCTTGTCGAACATCGATATGTCGGCATGATTACCAAAGGAGACGAGGAGCTTCACGAAATCGCAGTCGAGCTGCGTTACGACGCTGAAGATCGCCAATTCATTCAACGATCAATCGACAATGCTCGGCTGGTCGATCGATTGCGAGCCAGTGGCGGTTTGTTCGCAATCGCGATCATCGGACTTTGCTGCAGCGGCGGTTTACTCGGTGTAATCAGTCGTCGTTTTGCCTAACACCGGTTTGCCTAGCCTTGCGCTCAGACATTTGTCTACCGCCACTTTTTACTGCATAGAAGCATCGTTCTTTCCAGCTTGTTGTGCGGAATAGAAGGCGGTTTCGCAATAGATCAAACCCGATAATCAACGGGTCGCTAGGATCTGTAGGCTTGTTCGATTGACATCAATCCTCTGTCGTGTCCGCTAGGAAAGGGTGCGGCATTTCGGCAAATCAAGGCCTCCTAGCCTTCGGTGGGATAGGCGTCGACCGTCTGTGACCTACAATGAAGGTGTGGAGCCCGCTAGCTGGTTCAGCCGAAGCAGTTGGCTCAGTGGTAGCTGATGCGGCCCCATAGGCGAACAACGCTTGGCTTTACCAAAAACAGAACCATGACAGACGATTCCGCGCCGGTTTACTCCGCTGCCGACCTTGGTGCCGACAGCATTCTTTTGGTTGACGATACCGTAATCTTGCGGGATCGCTTGGCGATGGCACTGCGGCAACGCGGTTTCTTGGTTCAAACCGCAGGCACTTATGACGAAGCCGTCGAAGTGTTTCATCACTCCCCCACCGACCTCGCCGTGCTCGATTTGCGGATGCCTGGTCGATCAGGATTGGACCTTTTGCGAAAGCTTTTGCAGATGAATCCCAACACGCGGATCATCATGCTTAGCGGTTTCGGCAGCATCCCCGCTTCGATCGATGCGGTTCGCGCCGGCGCGGTAAACTTCCTCAGCAAACCCGCCGATGCCGATGACATCTTGGCAGCATTCGCTCGCGGTGATGACCCATCTGTCCCAACCGGAGAAGTCAGCTTCCCCGCGCCATCGCTGGCACGCAACGAATGGGAACATATTCATCGCGTTCTATCGGACTGCGGCGGCAATATCAGTGAAGCGGCACGCCGTCTAGGAATCCACCGTCGCTCGCTTCAGCGTAAACTTCGCAAGCGGGCACCAGAGGATCCGGCGAGTCCAGAAGTGATTGAAAACGAGCAATCCTAACAACCTATTGGTTTTCAAGTTTGCTCTTTCGCAAAGTTGAATTGCGCTCGGCGAAACCAGCGGGAATCAACGCTGCCTTCACGGAGTGAAGGGCGACGATAGAAGATCAACGAGCTGCAAACGCTATGGTTATAATCGGTGCTGAATCCAATTCAGCCACCTAGAACCAATCGCCATGCGTTATTTTCTCTCCGCAGCGTTGCTGCTTCTGTCCGTCTGCACCGAATCCGTCTGTACTGCTGAGGCAAACCAACGGCCGGACATCATCGTCTATCTAGCCGATGACCTTTCGCAGCTCGACATTTCGGTCTACTCAGATCGTGGAGTGAAAACGCCTGCGTTGGAAGCACTCGCCGCCGAAGGCATGACTTTTGATCAAGCCTTTGTTGCCAGCCCTTCCTGTGCCCCCAGTCGCGCGGCGCTACTGACCGGATTGATGCCGGCACGCAACGGTGCTGAAGAAAATCACAGCTTTCCTGGCAAAGACATTTATCGTCTTCCCAATACGTTGAAAGACCTGGGATACCAGGTTGCCGCGTTCGGCAAAGTCGCCCATGCGACCAGCGCACCCAGATTCGGTTTTGAAGTTGTCGAAGGTGCCAAGGAAATGCCCCGCCTGCTTCAAAACGTGACGAAGTTCTTGGGCGAACGCACCGACTCGCGTCCTTTGGCACTGTTCGTCGGAATTGCCAATCCGCATGTTCCATGGCCTAGCCGTTCGAGCATCTCGCCAGAGAAAGTTCATCTGCCACCCACCTTTGTTGATACGCCGCGCACTCGCGTTCAACGTTCCCGCTATCTACAAGAAGTCAAAGATCTCGACAAACTTCTTGCCAGCCTTCGCACGCTGACCCGAAAGCATCTCGAGGGAGAACCGATCTATCTATTCTCCAGCGACCACGGTGCTCAGTTCCCTCTCGGCAAGTGGACGCTTTACGAGGAAGGCATTCGCGTACCGTTGATCGTGTCGTGGCCTGGTCACATCGAACCAAAGTCGCGGACCGATGCGATGGTCAGCTGGATCGACTTGCTTCCGACACTGATTGAATTGAGCGGAGGGCAACCACCATCTGACATCGACGGGAAGAGCTTTTCAGATGTCCTGCTTGGGAAGGCAAACTCGCATCGCGATCTGATATTCACCACGCATAGTGGGGATCGTCAGATGAATGTCTATCCGATCCGATCGGTTCGCAGCGAAGACTTCAAATACATCCGTAACCCACATCCTGAATTCGCATTCACCACGCACATCGATCTGCTACTCCGCGAGAATTCGGGTGACTACTTCATCGAATGGAAAGAGCTAGCCAAGTCAGACCCGAAAGCAGCCGCTGCCATCGCTCGGCATCATGGCCGCCCAGCGGAAGAGCTTTACGATCTTCGAAGCGACCCTTACGAGCAGAACAATTTGATTGGCAACCCAGAATACCAGTCTCAGCATCAAGACCTTTCAGCGACATTGGATCAATGGCTGAAAGATCAAGGTGACCAATTGACGGTCTTCCACGAACCGTTGCTGCTCAATGCGCCCGAAACTTGGGTTCCTCGCGGCATCAAACTGAAAAAATAGTGAATAGGCTTCGTCAGCCGATGAAATCGATTTGCGGGTATGCTTTGCCGAGGATTGGCTGGCTTGGACATTCAAGCCACCGTTCCAATACCGTCGCGTAGACGGATCGAAAATCGGTGTGATACTTCAAGTCACCTTCATCTAGGTCAGTAAGACTTGGTCGTTCCCCGACTTGACCTGGTTTCACCTTCCCACCGGCAAAGAAAACGGGAGCGGCCGTTCCATGGTCGGTTCCGTCACTGGCGTTTTCAGCGACACGTCGGCCAAATTCACTAAAACACATTACCAGCACTCGATCGGAATCGCCGCTTTGGTTCATTCGATCGACGAATGACGTAACCGCATCACCGACTTCTCGTAATAGCGCGGCGTGGGCGTCCGGCTGGTTCGCATGCGTATCGAATCCATCGAGGCGGACATAATAAACCCTCGTCTGTAGATCGGATGCGATCAGATCCGCAACCGTTTGCAGCTTTTTGCCCAGACCAGTTTTTGGGAAACTGGAATCGGATGACATTCCCGTTTTTGCCTCCTTCATCCGTTCGTTAGTCGCGATTGCTGCTGTCGTGCTGCTTTGAATAAAACTTAGCAGCTCGTTGCCCTGCATCAGTCCATCCGTTGATGAGGCGATCGAACCGATCGCTTGCGGTAAATCAACACTTCCGTTTTTTCGCAATCGAAACTGCTGAAGACTTTCAATCGATGGGACTCGAACGTCTCGAGACATCAGCGCAAAGGGCTGCTGTTCATGCCCGAGATGAATCGCTAGCGGATCGTGCCCGATCGAACTGTCCAAGGTTTGCAAATACCGACCGATCCAACCGTCAGGCCGGTTCTCCTCTTTGCGTCTGCATGAATGCCAAATGTCCATCGATTCAAAGTGCGAACGGTTCGGATTGGGATACCCGATCCCGTGGACAATCGAAAACTGACCTTGTTCCAGTAGCGATGCGAACCCTTTGAGCGACGGATGAAAACCAACGTCTTCGGTGATCGACAGACAGTCGTCTTTTCTGATCCGAAGATTCGGGCGTGCTTCGACATAGGCTTCATGCGAGTGCGGTACGACCGTATTCAAACCGTCGTTCCCGCCCGCCAACTCGACGACCACCAGAATGTTCTGGTCAGTCCTAGCTTGCTCTGCCGCCTGACAAAGTAACGCGGGACAGAATCCGTTTTGCTGGACCGCCAGGGCTGACGACGCAACCAAACCGCGTTTGATCATTTGCCGTCGATTTAGTTTCGAAATCATGACAACTGATACTCCGGTAGCGAGCATAGAAGATGGACAACATCTGCGAAGGCAGCGGAGTTCGATGATCCGTTTGAATTCCCAATCGAGTGAACACGCTGCCGTGCCGCAGTCGAAAGCGGAGTGGCGAACAACATCGGTTCCAATAGATCAATTAACCCATCGACATCCGAAACCGATTGATCGGCTAGATACTCGCTGAGGGATTTTTTTCCGAAGCGAGTCTTTTCGTGATCAAGGATTCTCCGAATCAAATTTGAACGTCCGACCAGTGTCGAAGAATTGATCCACGCCCGTCCCCCATCCCATCCCTTCACACTCGGTGGGTAATAGAGTCCCTGACCAAGATCTGAAATCGCGTCGGCAATCAGATATGTATCTGTCGTACATTCAAGCGATCTCAAAAAATCGAGTGCGAACTCGACTGGCGAACGAATCTTTCTCGCGATTGCATATTCCGAATAGAACACATTGCTCTGCAAAATCCGACGGACCGTCGGCCCTATTTGCATCTCTTCGGCACGAAGCTGATCGGCAAGCGGACGAAGCAAAACGCTATCGACTGGAAAGTCATCGGCGACAAAGTACCGAACAAGTTTTTCGCAAATAAACAGGGGGGCGTTTTCTTGATCGCAAACGATTTTCACACCTTCTTCACCACCGAATCGCCCGGTCTGCCCCAAGATTGATTTTTCCCCGTTGTCATGCTGGTAGCGATTGAAACGAAACTTTTCACGCTTGATCTCCCAGCCGGTAAAACAACGTGCCAATTCCCGGATGTCGTTCTCGCTGTAGTTGCCTTCTCCGAGACAGAAAAGCTCCATGATCTCGCGAGCGTAGTTCTCGTTGGGATGAGACTTTCGGTTGCTTGCCGAATCCAAGTAGATCAGCATTGCAGGATCGCGTGAAATCTCTTGCACCAGCTTTTGAAAATCCCCCAGTGCGTGTTCACGCAGCAGATCATTCTGTTGCTGCATCAATTTGACGTCGTCTACTTTTGCAGCACTGGTGGCAAAATGACCATGCCAGAACAACGTTGTCTTTTCTAACAACGGATCCGGAGTCATCAACATTCGATAAACCCAACCGGCTGCCAACTGCTTCATGCTTCCGCTTGCCACAGCAGCCCGAGCCAGCACGTTGATCTCGGATCGGAATCCGGCGTCGTTTCGATCGGTCTGAGTTAAACGCCGAATCGTTGAATCGCAACCATCATCAACTGCCCGTCGAAGCTCACTGGCTGTCGGCGCAAATCCACTGCGACGGAACAGGTGGGCCGCAAGCTTTTGGTTCCACGGCTGCGATTCCGCTGGCGAATAGGGCTCCCAAGCCCAATCAGGATCAGGCATCACGCTTGTCGCAGCATCCATGACATCTCCTTTGGTTCAGTGATTTAACTACAGAACAACAACAGGTTCTTACTTTGATTCGACGTTGATTTGAAGGGAAATTTTTAGCGACTCACTTTCGTTAGCTAGCGAAAGTTCGGCCCCCTGAAAAAAGCCAACTGCCTCAAGCACCAGATCGATCACAGCTTCGGCTTCTTCGTGTGAATGGCCTTCCTCCAGCATATTCTGTGCAACCAGCTGAGCACGATTATCAGCCAACGTCTGCCGAAGGACATTCGCATGGACCTGCAATTCGACATTGTCAGCTTGATCTTGGGCATCGTCTTCGCGAATTGGTGCAAGCGTCAACTCGCGGGCGAAACCCGTGGTACTTGCCAGAACGAGTCGATCCCCTGAAAAGCCAAGGGTCGGTGAGAAGTTAAACACGATTTCGGCTTCGGTAGATTCTGCGTCGTCGGGCTCGGGGACGTATCGACTGATAACGAGCTGCGCACCATCGTCGAATTTTTCCATGTCCAGTTCCAACTGATTCAATCCGTTCTGGGCACCGACCACATTGAAAAAGCCCACCAAAGTCTGGAACGTCCGTCGGAAGTCTCGCGAAACAACCTCGGGGTCTTTCATCTTCATCATCAATGCGAACGCCGGGATTTTGATTGTCGGCCGAGGTAACTGGTCCGAAAAATCCTGGCGTGCCGAAACGATCGCTACCTCTGGTTCGATCGCACCCAAGATGTCTTCGCCAAAGTCTCGACCGGCAAAGATCGTCGTCAACGTCGCGTCGGCCTTCGCAAACTCGTCATTGATGCGTTCATTGAACAAATCTCCCGAACGCATCCACAGCTGAGCAAAATCCCGATAGGTGCGAATGGTTAGCAGCTCGTTTTCCACAACCGGCAATTCCGGACCAATGCCTTTCGCATCAGGACCAAAATAGTATTGCCGGTGTTCGGGTATCCAATCGGTGTCGAATGGGATTGCGGCATTCAGCGCAATCTTTGATTGGTCAATTTCCAAGCTTGCGGTCCCGTACGGAGTCTTTGCCAAGCTGCTTTGGATACCGCCAAACAATATTTCAGCTGGAGGATTGTCTTCGAAGCTCGTCAAAAACTTCGAGACATCAATCTGTTTTCGCAATGCATCAAAGGATAAAAATCCCCAACCGTTTGCCTGCTCTGATTTATGCGACAGTGCCGCCTGGAACTCAGGTACATCCACAAGCGATTTTCCTGATCGATCGATCATGTTGTCCAAGATGACTTTTCCAAGATCGCCGTTATTGGTTACCAAGATGGAATCGTCGTGCCTCGCAACACGAAGGTCATTGCGTCGATAGGCTTTGACACCGCGGTATTCGACCTCCTGCATTTTTCCCCCCTGGCCGACCATCGCAAGCTGCATTGCCTTTTCGAAAATGGTCTCCGCTGATTCGCCGTCCCGCGACCGCACGATTAATGCGATTCCCATGGTGGCTTCGTCGAAAGCGATCGCAATCCCGTTGTGACTGGCTTGCTCGATCGTCGTTCGCCACGGCATCCCGAAGAGACCTTCTAGAAAGGCAACTCCCATCTGCATTTTTTGAATGTCGTCGGTTTGCAACAGTTGGTCGTAGACCGGCAGTTGCTCAAGCCTGGCTCGCAAAGGGTGGTCGAGAACTGTTGCCATGATCGCGGGCGGATCAGCGATTTCACCGTAGACCACAATCGTTGGCGGCAGAACATTTGCCGCAACGGTTTTCGACTTGAGCGTTTCGCTGGCGTCAGTGGACGTAACCCGTTCGCCGGCGTGCGAGAAAACTGGGACCGCCAAAACAGCAAGCGGAACGAAACAGATCGCCAACCGCCGACACAGGGTGATCGAAAAAGCCATACCTTGATCCCGTAGGAAACCCAATGGTTTAGAAAAGTCTTCCTACTGTTTTACCAAGGTCCCCACGGCGAAGTTTCAAATCTGCCGGGACAATCCTGGGAAATTCGATCAGCTGCTGGAAATCACCAGGACCGCGGTGTCTGCATTCAAGTTCGGATCGTCGTCGGCATCGATTTCTTTACCAGTCGCCGCCTCGTAGTAAAACTCGTTGATCAGACGCAGCTGTTTCTGCTTGCACAAATCATGGACATCCGCAATCGAAGGGAACCGGCGATTGGGAGTGTTGTACCATTCGTGATTGAATTCTCCGGGCGCCTTCGGTGACCTTCCGCGGACGACATAGTCTTCACGCAGTTTGCGATATGCAAAGTTTGGAAAACTGACGATGACTCGTTTTCCTACCCGAAGCATCTCCTCGAATAGTTTTTCGACATTGGCAACCGCCTGCAATGTAGCGCTAAGTACGACGACATCAAACTGGTCGTCGATGAATGCAGGCAAGCCTTCGTTTAAGTCGTAGTCAATGATGTTCAACCCGCGCCGCCCCGCATTCAAGATGCACTGCTGCGCAACCTCGACACCAACAAGCTTGTCGTGTCCACGCTGTTTCAGGGCTGCCAGAAGATGCCCATCACCACACCCCAAATCCAAAACGGAAGCCCCTGTGGGGATCTCATCGATGATCAACGATTCCACTTTCGAGATATTCGGTGGCACCCGATCAATGTCTCCTAAACGGGATTGAACCAGAGGGGCGTATTGGCGAATGTCTTCGTTGATCAGAAACGAATCGTGTCCCCGAGGTGACGTGATCTCTGCATAGGTGACGGGTTTATCGAGTGCAGTCAAAGCGTTGACGATGTCGCGTGATTGACGCGGAGTGAACAACCAATCGCTGCTAAAACTGACAACCAAAAATTCACAATCCGCATCGCCGAACGTTTCCATCAATTGCAGTCGACTTGCACCTAAGTCGAACAAATCCATGGCCATCGTGATCGTGACGTAGCTATTGGCATCAAACCGGGTCGTAAACTTCTGACCTTGATAGGCAAGGTACGATCCGATGCTGAATCGTTGTTCGAATGTTGTCGCGACTTCGCGTGGATCATGGCGATCCGATTCAAACTTTTTCTCCATCACCTCGGTCGAAAGATAGGTGATGTGTCCTAGCATCCGAGCGATCGCCAACCCGGTGTCGGGTCGATAAGGATGATCGTAATACTGGCCGCCAAAGAAATTGGGATCGGTCTGAATCGCATTGCGGCCGATCACATCAAACCCCAGTGCTTGACTGGTCAGACGAGCACTTGAGGCGATGATCACGCAAAGATCAGTGCAGTCAGGGAAACGAGACACCCAGCTCATCGCTTGGTGTCCTCCCAACGACCCTCCAACGATCGCTCGCAAACGTCGTATCCCAAGTGATTCGACCAAGCATTTCTGCACCGTGACCATGTCACCGATGGTGATCTGTGGAAAGTCAGCGCCAAATGGCTTTCCGGTTTCCGGATTGGTATCGCCTGGTCCGGTCGAACCGCGGCAACCGCCCAGGACGTTGGGACAGATCACAAAAAAACGATTGGTATCGATCGCCTTACCTGGACCGATCAGATCATCCCACCAGCCAGGATCGTCTTGTTCATCATGCTGGGCGGCGTGAGAATCTCCTGAAAGCGCATGACAGACCAGGACGGCATTTGACGCGTCCGCGTTCAATTCACCCCAGGTTTCATACGCGCAGCGAACGCCTGCGAGCTGTCCGCCCAATTCCAAGTCGATCTCGCCTTCGAGTTCGAGATGGCGAACATAGCGGAGCGGTCCGACGACTCGATTGTCGTCGGTGCTCTCAAACGGACCGCTATCGACAGCCTTTTCGGTCACGACGCTGTCGCAACAGCCAAGGCTTGCTTCAGGTCATCAATGATGTCATCCGCATCTTCGATTCCGACTGACATGCGAATGTACTCGGGCACGACACCGGCTTGTCGCTGCTCGTCTGCGGACAGCTGCTGGTGAGTCGTGCTTGCGGGGTGGATGACCAATGTCTTGGCGTCACCAATGTTGGCAAGGTGCGAACAAAGTTTACAAGCGTTGATGAACTTCTTGCCAGCTTCCATTCCGCCCTTGATACCGAAACCAAGGATTGCGCCCTGTCCATCAGGCAATGTCTTTTGGGCCCGATCGTAGTCTTTGTGTGACTTCAGACCTGGATAGTTAACCCATTCGACCGCATCGCTTGACTCCAAGAACTCAGCAACCTTCTTGGCATTCTCGCAGTGCCGTGGCATCCGCAGGTGCAACGTTTCCAATCCTTGCAAGAACAGAAACGCGGCGAACGGGCTCATCGCGGCACCGGTGTCACGCAACCAGTGAGTGCGCATGTGGATGAGGTAAGCAATGTTCCCCATCGGTCGCAGGTGTTCTTCAAAAACCGCACCGTGGTACGAAGGCGAAGGCCCGCAGAACTCCGGCCATTTTTCTGGGTTGTCTGCCCATTTAAAGTTTCCGCTGTCAACGATGGCGCCACCGATATGGACACCGTGACCGCCCAGGAATTTCGTCGTGCTGTAAATCACGATATCGATCCCATGTTCGATCGGCCGCAACAACATCGGAGTCATCACCGTATTGTCACAGAGGACCGGCAAAGGACCGTGTGGAGCCGAATGGGCCGCATCAGCGATCGCTTTGAAATCCGGAACGTCGTTTTTGGGGTTACCGATCGACTCCATGTAAACCAGTCGAGTGTTCTCGTCGACCAGTTCGTGAATTTTTTCTGGTTCGTTGGGATCAAAGAAGCGGACTTCGATTCCCAAGTTCTTCAACGTCTGCGTAAACAGGGTCCACGTTCCGCCATACAACGACGTGCTACTGACAATGTTCTGCCCGCTGTGCGCGATCGTCAAAATGGCGGCCGAAATTGCAGCTTGCCCCGATGCAAAGCACAGGCCTGTGACGCCACCATCAAGCGCCGCCAAACGTTTTTCCAGTACATCGACAGTCGGGTTCATCAGGCGGCTATAGATGTTGCCAAACTCCGCCAACCCAAACAACGCCGCCGCGTGATCGGTATCGTTGAACACATAGCTGGTCGTTGCGTAAATCGGGACCGCACGACTGTTGGTTGTCGGATCAGGTTCCTGTCCGGCATGCAGTGTTAACGTTCCGCGTCGATGGTTGGCGCTCATGTATTTACTTTCAGGAAGGAGAGGTGGCTTTTAAGTCTCTGGCCAGTCCTAGCGAAAACCGCGTCAACGGATCAGTTTTCCGAAGACGACGACCAAGTGGGAAACGTCGTGACATTTCGCACAGAACCGCCCTTGTGGGGCTTGAGTTTAAGACACCTCGTGATCGGCGACGAGTGGGGGCACGGATTCAGACTGCCGAGAAAGACTGATCCCCCAACGCCCGATGGCTCACCAGTATCTGGCACATTATTTCCAGGGATGAAGATTCCCCACTCACGGACGGTTCCCTGGATGTCAGTTCAGGAAAACTTCATCCATTGAGACCAGCGCGCGATCGTCGGCTCCTACTTTCTGCGTTCACCCGAATGGTCCAAAATGGATTCGGTCACATCGGAATCCCCATGATTCCGGCGCCTCATTCATCGCCAAAAGCTGCCCAACAGTTTTAGCGGCGTCGTACGAATTCGGCTGCAAATCATCACGCACACTGTCACTTGTCCAGAAGGTAATTGAACGTGGAATTTAACTGTCCCATGTGTGGAAAGCACTACAAGGCCAACGACGACATGGCTGGCAAAATGGTCAATTGCCGAACCTGCGGACACGCCTTTCCCGTTCCAAACGCGACTCCCGTTTCGGCAGCCGACCCGTTTGATGACGCGGGGTTTTCTTCTGGTAACAACTCAACAGCCGATCATGACGATCAATTCTCCGCTGGCGTTGTTCAAATCAGCTCAGCACCGGTGACAATGCGAGGTGGGCAGTCATCCGACGGTGTGTATCGCACCAGCGACGAAATCGACTACGAGATCTTTGGACACGAAACCCAGTACGTCGAGATCACATTGGATCCGGGTGAACAGACGATCGCCGAAGCAGGCGCGTTGATGTACATGACCGATGGGATCAAGATGGCTACCGTCTTTGGTGATCCCTCGCGGCAAGACACCAGCTTGTTCGGAAAAGTGCTCTCCGCTGGCAAACGTGTCCTCACCGGTGAAGCACTTTTCATGACCACGTTTACAAACGAGTCCTCAAGCCAAGCCCAAGTCGCCTTCGGTGCACCATACCCTGGCCGCTGTATCCCATTGCACCTGGATCAACTCGGCGGGGAAATCATCTGCCAAAAAGACGCATTCCTTTGTGGTGCTCGGGGCATCACTGTCGACATCGCTTTTCAAAAGAAGATCGGCGCCGGACTCTTTGGCGGTGAAGGCTTCATCATGCAGCGTTTGCGCGGCGACGGTATCGGCATCATCCATGCGGGCGGAACGATGATGTATCGCGAGCTGGAGGCCGGCGAAACCATTCGGCTCGATACCGGGTGCTTGGTCGCGATGGGGCCAACGGTCAACTACGACGTCGAGTTCGTCGGTGGATTGAAAAACGCATTCTTCGGAGGCGAAGGGTTATTCCTGGCAACCGTTCGTGGCCCAGGTCCCGTCTGGCTACAGTCCCTACCGTTCTCCAGATTCGCCGGAAGGATCGCTGCCGCCATCCCCAGTGGTGGCAACACCCGCAAAGGCGAAGGCTCTTTGCTGGGCGACTTTGGCGAGATGTTCATGGGCGATTGAATACAGTGCTGATTGAATACAGTGCCGTCAGATCACTCTGCTGACAGATTTCATTGGCCGCCAACTCGGCAATCGTTCATGCTTGGTCCCGCTACCGCATTCGGTAGCGGGTTTCGCTAAATCAGCTCAGAGATACTGTTGATCGCTTCACCGATCGACAGCCAACATCGTGACGGTTTTCCCTCGTCGCGACATCGTTTCGTTTTTTCCGAATCACTAGGTTAGGCATCAGTATTTCGCTTCCGCATGGCCACAAACCCTAATGATTTTAGGCTCCATGTGTCAGAAATGCTCTCTTTGTTCTAAGTGATCCGCCCGCTGCCTCTGACGAAGCCGTTAGGTGTGCGGAAGGGGACTTCCCCTAATCCAGCCACTTCCAAATTGCGAAACCAATCGCGCGTTTAGTGGCGTTCTATCGTTCTCTGTAATCGCAGACGGCGCACGCCCGAGTAGTCGAAAGTGTGCGCCCATAAAGTCATGAGTACGGGGAAACGAGTTGTGGAAGGACTTGACGAGATCATCAAAGAGTTTTTGGTCGAAAGCTATGAAAGCCTCGACCAACTAGATAGCGATCTACTGGCTCTGGAAGACGAACCAGACAATCGTGATCGCTTGGCGAGTATCTTTCGCACGATCCATACGATCAAAGGAACGTCAGGCTTCCTTGCCCTACCGAAATTGGAACGCGTCGCACACGTCGGTGAAAACCTTCTGGTACCGCTGCGCGATGGTGCGTTTCAGCTTAACAATCACATCGCTGATGGCTTGTTGGGAATGGTTGACGCGATTCGCGCGATCCTTGCCAACCTCGAAGACGCCGGAATCGAAGGCGATGCCGAGTACAGCGAACTGATCGAACAGCTGCAAACGCTTTTGCAAACCAAAGGCGATATTGCTGGCGATGCGGACTTGCCAGCTGACGTGGCTGCAGACGATGCTTCCGCCGATGCTTCAGATGCAACCGACGCCGAAGCCACCGCATCTGCTGAAGAATCTCAAGCTGACGAAACCCCAAAAGCAGAAGCTGCCACGCCTCCGCCAGCTGCTGAGCAACCAGCCCCTACGGCAAAACCGGCTGCAGCACCGGCAGCCAAATCTCAACCGGCCGAAAAGCCCGCCGCTAGCGCACAAACTAAGTCAGGTGACGGAGAGAAATCCAAGTCCGTTGCTGATTCCACGGTCCGCATCGATGTCGACTTGCTGGACAAGTTGATGAACTTGGTTGGCGAGCTTGTGCTGGCACGCAACCAAATCCTTCGAATCTGTGAAAAGTCGAAAGATGCGAACATCCTAGCCGCTTCACAGCGACTGAACCTCATCACGACAGAACTGCAAGAAGGCGTGATGAAAACGCGGATGCAGCCAATCCGCAATGCGTGGAGCAAACTGCCGCGCGTTGTGCGTGACTTGGCGACCGCGTGTAAGAAGAAAGTTGCCGTGGAGATGGAAGGTGCCGACACGGAACTTGACAAAACCATCCTCGAAGCGATCAAAGACCCGCTCACCCACATCGTCCGAAACTCCGTCGACCACGGTATCGAATCACCGGACGTTCGCGTCGAAAACGGCAAGCCCGCCGAAGGCATCCTGCTGTTGCGAGCGTTCCACGAAGGCGGCCAGGTCATCATCGAAATTTGTGACGACGGTGGCGGTATCCGCGCCGATCGCGTTCGTGACAAAGCGATCGAGAAAGGCTTGATCACTCCCGAACAAGCCGAAATGATGGGCGAACGAGAGCTGATCAACTTGATCTTGCTGCCCGGGTTCTCGACCGCCGCAACGGTGACCAACGTCTCCGGTCGCGGTGTCGGAATGGACGTGGTGAAAACGAATATCGAACGGATTGGCGGGACGCTGGAAATTAAGAGCACCGCCGGAAAAGGGACAACGCTGCGCATCAAAATTCCATTGACGCTTGCGATCGTTCCCGCATTGATCACCGAAACGGCAGGTGAAGCCTATGCGATCCCGCAGGTCAGCTTACTAGAACTGGTACGCTTGGACTGTGACCTCGATAAGTGTGAGATCGAGTTCATCCACGACGTGCCCGTTTACCGTCTACGCGGAAACCTGTTGCCGCTGGTCTTTCTAGACGAACTGCTAGGGCTTCGCCCACACCGGACTCGCAACGACTATACCGATAGTGTCAACATCATCGTGCTTCAAGCCGAAGATAGGCACTTCGGATTAGTCGTCGATGCGGTGATCGACAGTCAAGAAATCGTCGTTAAACCCTTAGGCGGTCACCTAGAAGATATCGCTTGCTATGCCGGTGCTACCATCATGGGGGACGGAATGGTAGCACTGATCCTTGATGTCCTGGGTGTTGCCCAGCGCAGCAAGGTTCTGTCCGAACATCGTGACCGAGTTCCCCGCAATACCGAACTTTCGCACTTGGACGGCAATTCGGAAACCGAATTGATGCTGCTGGTCGAATCGGAAAGCGGGAACCGTTCAGCGATTCGGCTTTCGACGGTCGCACGTCTGGAAAAATTCCAAGCGAGCAAGATTGAGCAATCAGGCAACGACCAGGTCATTCAGTATCGTGGTGAAATCATGCCGTTGGTCCAGATGGGCAATGGCTATGGCGGCGGCGTGATGGGCGATGAAAGCGGCTTGATCAATGCGGTCGTTTACTCGGCAGGTGAAAGCCATGTTGGCGTCGTCGTGCAAAACATCGTCGACATCGTCAACGTTCCGGTTTCGATGTTGAATGATCCCGCGAAAGGCCAGTGCATCATTCGAGATCGAGTCACCGAGATCGCCGACCTCGATCAGATGGTCGCCCATGTCGCCCCTCAAGGATTTAACAGCGCCGTATTCGCGTAGTTATCAAATGGATCGCAAGTTTGCTTTTTGATTTTCGTTCCGAGTTCAGTCGATGAACCTTTTTAGTCACCTTTCCCAACGAAACCGAGTGCTCCTCAACGGAGTTCTGCTACCCGCATTGCTTGCGATCGGTCTTGCTTGGTTGTACTACGTCGATTCCAAACAGAAGGCAATCGACAGCTGCGTTCAAACGGGACTTGCCTTGTGCGACTCGGCCGACGCGACTCGTGACCACCTGCGGCAACAGTGGAAAGATGAACTGTTCACCACCGAGATGCTGAAAGATCTTCACAGTCAAGGTGAACAGGAGAAGCTGCTATCAACGATTCCGATCATCGCAGCATTCAATTCGATGGAACATGTCGCCGAAACGCGTGACTTCGAATTCTACGTCCCCTCCTTTAATGCCCGAAATCCGGATCACGAGCCGAATGACTTTCAACAAGCGGCTCTTACAGAATTAAAAGAAACCGGGGCCTCACAAGTCGTCAAAATCAATCCGGCTGACAATACAGCACACCTCTTTCGTCCCGTTCACTTGGATCAAAGCTGTTTGATCTGCCATGGTGATCCCGCAAACTCCGAACAGCTTTGGGGAAATACGAACGGAAACGATATCCTGGGCTACCCGATGGAAAACATGTCCGCAGGCGACATGTACGGTGCTTTTGAAATCGTCCAGTCGATGCAGCCTGCCGAAAAAGCAGCCGCATCGGCTTTGGCCAAAGCATCGATCGCTGTCGTCTTGATGCTAGTGATCAGCTCTGCATTCTCACTGTTCACGCTAAAAACGATTCGTCAGGACCAAGCGAAGAAGGCAGCCGAAATCGGCGCCGTCGTCGGAGACGAAGTCGCTAACGATACCGCTCGAATCGCATCCTCCATCGACGAATTCTCAGCAAACGTGCGCAATATCGCCGAATATGCGACGCACGCATCAGCCAATGCCAAGCAAGTCGTCTCGCTTGTCGAATCGACCCACTCGCAAAGCCTCGCTTTAGACGCCAGCACACGCGAAATTGGCAGTGTTATCCAATTGATCGAATCGATCGCCGAACAAACCAACCTCCTTGCGTTGAATGCCACAATCGAAGCAGCTCGCGCGGGTGAAGTCGGTAAAGGTTTTGCAGTTGTCGCGGGTGAAGTCAAAGGCCTCGCGCAACAAACCGCCGATGCGACCGGTGCGATCACCGAACGGATCGATTCGGTCCAATGCACCGCAACCAAACTGGTCGAAGACATCAAGAATGTTTTGGAATCGATTAACAGCATCGACTCCAACCAAGACGCGATCACCGGTGCCGTCACACAACAGCAAGGTGCCACCGACGAGATTACTCAAAGCGTCTACAGCCTTCTCAACTCAAGCCGCACACTAGCAGACAAACTAAAAATGAACACATAAGGACAAGCTGTCTCTATCCTCGATTCTTTCATTGTTACGACAGCATTCCGATTGTGTTAATTGCGAGTCACTCCCCAATTTCGTTTATGAATAAACATGCCTAAATCTTCGAAGAAGCTTGGTCATATTCGCTGGTATATCGCTGCCATTCCGCTGGTTTGCCTCCTCGGAATGACGCTTCAGGTCTTCATGATTTCGTCGCAAAGTTCCGACCTCGCATCGAGCAATGCGGCGACGAACCTGAGCGGTCGACAGCGTATGTTGAATCAACGGCATACCCGTGAACTGCTGCAGATCGCGGACGGAGATGCGGCTACACCCGACAAAACCTATGACTTGCTGATCGAATCAATTTCGTTGCTACGTCATGGGGGCGAGCATGAGTTTGGTCAACTCGATCCCGCTGATGCAAAGACATCCGAAGCGCTAAACCTATCACTGGCAGCACTCGAGCATAAAAAGAAAATTGCTGACGAATACATCGCCAGCCTCCGATCCGGCGATGAAAGCCGCGTTGCAAACTTGCGTACGATGCTGATCGCACAGACCGATGATGCTCACAAAGCGGCGCATTCCGTTGTCACCACCATTGGCGATCAAACCGCCGAAGCATCCCAATCGAGTTTCTACAGTGTGGTCGGTGGCGCTATCGCGATCACATTGGTCTGCTTTGCCGTTTCGATGTTTTGCTCTCGCAAATCGGTCGGTGTCCTTGCGAAAGCATCCGATTCGATCGGATCGACAGGGGACGTGGCGCAAAACGTCAGCACCAGTGCGGAATCACTTCGTGGGGCTATCGAACAGTTCGAAGCCAGTATCCAGGAAATCGCTCGCAATGCTACCGGTGCGGCCAGCGTTGCCCGCAATGCCGTTGATGCGGCACGCTCGACCACCGAAACGATCTCTCGACTGGGAAAAAGCAGCACCGAAATTGGCGAAATGATTCGCGTGATCAACTCGATCGCCGAGCAAACGAACCTGCTTGCACTTAACGCGACGATCGAAGCGGCTCGCGCCGGTGAGGCCGGTAAAGGATTCGCGGTCGTCGCAAACGAAGTCAAAGAACTCGCTGCCCAGACCGGGACCGCGACAGAGGACATCGTTCGCCGGATTGAGGCAATTCAAGCAGACACGATGGAAGCGACCGACGCGATCGATTTAGTCAGCGACATCATTTCGCAGATCAATGAAAGCCAAAACGCGATCGCGGGCGCCGTCGAAGAACAAACAGCGATGACGGCAGAAATTTCCCACAACGTCGCCGACTTGGCTGACGGAAACAACGTCATTGCGAACACCGTGTTGTCATTGACACAGCTGCTTCGCGATGAGGTTGCCAGCGCTGCCGGAACCAGTCCAGGCGGATCGGGTTCATCCAGCAAAGCAAAATACCAATTGTAAAACGTATCAAGAAGACGATCGATCCTTGAATCGATTGTCTCAATCGTCAGTCCAGTACACCGCATCACTTAACAAACATTGTTGTCATCTCTTCGTTGGAAGATGCTTTAGATCAGAATTCATCAAGCCAGATTGCCAGAACGTTCGTTGTCTCGACTTCAACGCACCTTCTTTTGCAAAACAGAACGTCCACTGGTTGGTTGAGTTGAGTTCGCTTTAGCACTTACTGAGGGAAGCCTTCTGTCTTGCACTCGTCAATTTTCATGCACAGGTCGACACCATGGACTCCCACGTTATCTCAATCGAACCGCCGCCCAAGCGGCTTAAACTGCTGTTGGAAGGTCGACGTGGTGAAACACTAAAGCTTCCTGCGGCGGCACTGGAAGCGCTCGAAATTGCGCAAGACCCTGAATGCCGCGTCGATCATCTCGCTTGCGTAATTTCGCGAGACCCGATGTTGGCCGCAGATACGTTGGCCATCGCGAACTCCGCCGCGTTTTCCGGCGGAAAAACGCTCGTCTCACTTCGCCAGGCCATCGTCCGAGTCGGGATACGGCAATGCCGAAATCTGATCATCGCTTCCAGTACCGCCGGGATGATGAAACGATTGCCACTGGAACAAATTTGGGTCCGCGACTTGTTGCTGCGTCACAGTTACGCCACCGCGACGGCGGCATCCTACATCAATCAATACTTGGAACTTGGTTTTGAAGGCGAGGAGTTTACTGCGGGCTTGCTACACGATTTAGGCCGTCTGATGTTTGCGCTTGTTGACCCGGAAGGGTTTATTCAAGCTGATGTTTTGGAGTTTATTGATGACGAAGAAATCATACGACGTGAGCGTCAACAATTCCGAACCGATCACTGCCAATTCGGTGCTTGGTTTCTACATCAACAACATCTGCCTCACGCTTTAATCGAAGCTATCCTTTTCCATCACGACCCCTCCGTGGAGTGCAACCATCAAAGGCTGGTCACCGTCACCTCTGCAGCAGACCATCTTGCGAACCACATTCAGCGACACAACGAATCGGTGAGCTATGAACCAAGTGACAATGTTGCAATCGAAAAACTTGAACAACTTTTTGAACGCTCGCTGGTCGAATCGTTTGCCGACGTCTCGCACAAACTAATTGAAAGTACCCAGGCTGATTTGGAAGTGAGCTGTAAGAACCAATGCGAAACGGAGTCAAGGTGTAGCCAATGAACGAAGTCATACGAGTAATGGTCTGCGATGACTCGTCCATGATGAGGCGTCTGCTTGTATCGACACTCAATAGCGCCGGCGATATCACGGTGGTCTCCGAAGCCGTTCACGGCAAAGACGCTATCGAAAAACTGCCCAAAAGCCGTCCCGATATCGTGATTATGGATGTCGGAATGCCAGTCATGGACGGTATCGAAACGGTTCGCGAAATTCGCAAGGTCGACCGCAAACTGCCTGTGATCATGTTTAGCGCACTGACACAGGACGGTGCCGAGGCGACGATGGATGCGATCACCGCAGGCGCGGATGATTTCGCGACCAAGCCTGTCGATGCCGGACACATCACAAAAGCCGTCGCACAACTAAAAGAAGAGCTTCTTCCAAAGATCTATCGCCTAGTCCCGACAAAAGCGAAGGTCACGTGTGCCTCCACACCAATGGGAGGCGGCAACCCGATGCGACGCGGTCCGGCGGTCAAGCCGGCACCTGCGAAATCCAACCTCCCACGTGTGACCAATCCGGCTCGCGTCGACGCGATTGGCATCGGCGTTTCAACTGGCGGTCCCAAAGCGCTCGCCGCGGTGGTTAGCAAACTGCCATTGGATCTACGCGTTCCAATCTTCATCGTGCAGCACATGCCGGCTTCCTTTACCGCGTTGCTTGCCGAACGTCTTTCATCCGAACGCGGACATTCCGTCGTCGAAGGCTCCAACGATTTGGTTGTCAAACCAGGGCAAATTGTGATCGCCCCCGGTGGATATCACATGACCGTGACACGTCGCGGCAGTGACTCGATAACCAAACTCAACCAAGATCCTCCGATTCATTCCTGCCGACCGGCCGTCGACCCGCTGTTTCGATCTATGGCTGCGGCCTATGGAGACGGGTGCTTGGGAGTCATCCTAACCGGGATGGGAGTTGACGGAACCGAAGGGGTTCGAGCGTTGAAAGAAAAGGGCTGTATGGTGATCGCCCAAGACAAGGAAACCAGTGTCGTCTGGGGAATGCCAGGCAATGTGGTTCAACAAGGCCTCGCCGACGTCGTCCTTCCCATCAACAAAGTCGCAATGGAAATCGAACGGGTACTTTCAAAGTAATCCTTCGGTATCACCCCGGTGCACCAGAGTACCCGGCACGCTCCGACGTGCCGACAAGCCACCATCCCGCTGCACCAATCCAGCACGCTGCATCACGGGGACCGTGATGGGTACTATTTAGCTAACCAGAGTACCCGGCACGCTCCGATGTGCCGACAAGCCACCACCCCGCCACACCAATCCAGCACGCTGCATCACGGGGACCGTGATGGGTACTATTTAGCTAACCAAAGTACCCGGCACGCTCCGACGTGCCGACAAGTCACCATCCCGCTGCACCAATCCCGCACGCTGCATCACGGGGACCGTGATGGGTACTATCTAACAAACCAAAGTACCCGGCACGCTCCGACGTGTTGACAAGCCACCACCCCGCTGTACCAATCCAGCCCGCCGTATCACCGGGGGGAAAATGATGGGGACTGTTACTAACTGACATTCTTACTCATCCGTGATGCCAAGTTCTTCAGCGTGATACTGGCATCGTTCTCAGCGAGTTTCGCTTGGATCAAATGCATCTCACTTGGATCGTTCCAAGCTTCATCCAATGCCGCGACGAACTCGGTTTCGTCGGTGACTAGATGGCTCTTTCCGCGGCCATACACATCAACTAACTTGCAATAGTTCCACGGATGGATCTCATTGTAAACCCAGTCACCGGCATGCAAATAGCGTTCGGTTCCGTAGCCATGATTGTCAAGAATGATGACAATCGGGTTGTGCCCGTGACGAACCAGCGTGCTTAGCTCTTGCCCCGTCATTTGAAACGCACCGTCACCGACCAAGGCGACGATTCGATGATCCGGCCTTGCCGTTGCCGCTCCCAATGCGGCCGGAATGGCAAATCCCATCGAAGTGTAATATGCCGGACTGAGAAACTCACCGCGATCATGGATGGTCAACTCAGTCGCTGCGAACAACGAGTCGCCAACATCGGCAACTACGATGGTCGTTCCGTCGAGGCGTTGGTTGATCTGCTGAATCATCCAACTTGTTTTTAGACTCGGCGGTTCCGACGTCGGATCTTCTAAATCTTTCGGACTGGTGATACTGCCGGGTCGGACGTCTGGCTTTCGTAGCGAACGCTGTTGGTATTCGATCTTGCCAAGCCCAAGCAAAAATTCTTTTAATCCAACGTTGTGGTAGTGATGGTGAGAGACGCGTAACTCTTCGCTTGTCGCATAGACACAGGCGGCGGGATTCAGATTGGCCGAAAAAATGCCCAGGTTGATATCGCTCAGAAAAGCGCCCAACAGCAGTACGAGATCGCTTTCTTCGACGAACTTGGTCACCGCTTGATCTCCCAAAGCGCCTTCGTACAAACCGATAAAGCTCGGATGCTGTTCGCTGATCACGCTTTTTCCCAACATCGTCGTCGCGATCGGAATCTTTGCCGCGTCAGCGAGTTGCAGTAGCTCGTCATGCAATCCGAATCGGTGCAGCTCGACACCCGCAACGATCACGGGCTGTTTAGCCCGACCGATTAGCTCCGCCGTTTCTTTGATCGCTTCGGCTGTGGCGTGATCATCCAAGTGCTGGTAGGCACCACGATAGCTGTGCGTGATCGGTGGCACCACGTGAACCATGTCACGTGGGATTTCCAGGTAGACGGGGCGTTTGAATCGATCACACGCATCCAGAACGCGATCGATTTCAGAGAACGCAGTCAGCGGATCAGACAGCTCCGCACCTGCAATGGTGAACTTTTCGAAGACTTCGTATTGAGTTCGAAAATCACGGACCATGTGATGCAATAACGCCCCGCGTGATCGCTCCTTCAGTCCCGGTGAACCGGTCACGACAACGACAGGCGATTTCTCTGCATAGGCGCCTGCGATCGAGTTGCAAACGCTTAATCCTCCGACGCAATAAGTTACACACAATGCCCCCATCCCATTCAATCTTGCGTAGGCATCCGCCGCAAAACCGGCGCAGTCTTCACGAGTACAGCCAATCATCTGGATCGGACTTTTTTCCAGTTCGCTGTACAGCGACAAGACATAGTCACCGGGAATGCCGAACATCTGTCCGATGCCATAATCTTGCAACCGGGCGATCAGATACTGGGCAATCGACAGATTTGCCGTGGTGCGACGCGGCGGCCTAGCTGAAGTGGACGTAGACAACTTGGAAGCAGACGGGTTGGCTCCGGAAACATTCATCACGTTGCCTCATTCCATTCGGGAAAACGATTGTTCCAATCTAATATTGCCGACACTGCAATTGTGCTGGCTGTGCAACTGTATTGGGCATTGCAACTGTACTGCGCATTGCAACTGTACTGGGCATACCGACCAGTGCAGTGAACTCAATCGCTTGATGTCCCTGATCAGTCAGCTGCCAAAGTAGTCGACGTTGGTTGCCGATCGCAACGAATCCAGTCGATCTCGATTGATGGCGAAGTGCCAGTCGGGATCACCAAAGCCACATCGATCGTTTCAATTAAATCGGATTGCTCAGGGATGCGAAATGCCCCGCTGACGTTACTCCACTGCACCCCGATACCAGTAATCGATTGCCGCAACAATTCGGACTTTTGATGCCGCACTAGGAGCTGATAAGGCGGCTGATCAGGATCATTAAATCCGTCCGCATTTCGGATCCGAATACTCACCTGATATTCCAACCCCGCTGTCGCAGGAATTGATTGAAAGAGTTCCCACTGGCTCGACGGTTCGGCAATCGCTGAATTCGCAGATCCGGCGACTTCGTCCGATTCGGGCATCGGGTCGATACGAAGCAGTGTACCGGCTCGTGAGTGGTCGCCGATCTGTGTCTGACTTAAAACCGGACGCACGCTAACCTGTTCCTGTTCAGGACGGGTATTCATTCCGTTTCGCAAATTCCAGTACTGACCGATGGGTAAGTCAAAGGCTGCGTTCAACAACGGAAGCGAACGAGGCATCTGGCCGGTCGACGCATGGATGATTTCGTTGACAGATGCGTTGGGCAGTTCGGCAACTTGGTCGGCAATTTTCCTGAGCGACTGAATCTTCTCTACGTACGCGTCTTTCTGCTGAACGTCACTGCTCTGACGAGACTGCTTCAACCAGACAATCGCCTGCTGACGCGCGATATCAGCAAACCGAGAAACATCGCAGGCGGGATCCAGCTTTCTGGCTTGTTCGATCGCTTTCACCGCCTGATCGAAAGCTTCGTCTCGGACCGCTTGCTTCGCGATTCCGAACCACGCGTTGGATTGATGACGTGTGGTCACCGCGATTTCAGTCGCTTTGCGATATAGCGACAATGCTTCTTGGTTGAATTCGTCACTGCGACGATCCAGAACGAGTGCCAATCCCATCATCGAGACAACGCTTGACGGCGTCTGTGCAAGTGCCAAACGGAAGTGCTGTTCGGCCTCACCAGGCTGACCGGTCTGCAATGAACACCATCCGAGTATCTCGTTCGCACGCCACTGGTCGACATTTAGCTCAATCGACTTTTCTGCCCACTGAGCAGCGGACTCGATTTGATCCCGAGAGTATTCCAGCGACGCCAATAGGCTGGCAAGTTCGGCAGCTTCCAAATTTGTATCGCGATCTTGTTCGAAGACGGAGAAGCGTCGCTTGGCATATTCAATCGCACGGCGACGGCCGCGCAAATCTTTGAGCTTTAAAATCGCACCGTCTAAACTGTCCGCGACGTCAAAACCGAGATCTGTCGCGTAGAAGAACGAATCGATCGCCAATCGATGCTGCCCGACATGGGCGGCCGTCGCGCCGAGGTGCCAGTATGGCCAATCTTGGTCTGAGACGAGACGTGTTGCTTGGCTTGCATCACGTAAGCTGCGTTTTAGAAGTTGATCAATGCGTTCCTGCTTTCCTTGCCATTGATTCGGTTGATCTCGAATCTCCAACGCCAGTTCAAGCCCAATGGTGGCTCGATCCGCATAGGCAAACGCGGTTTCTGGTCGAATCGCGATACATCGGCCGTACTGCGTCTTCGCCTGATTGAAAGCTTCGATTGCCGCTTGGTGATCTTCAGACTGTTGCGCGGACTGGGCCGTCAAAAAATAGGCCTGCCCCATCGTCATACATATCCAATAGTCATCTGGCGCAAGGTCCAGCGACCTTCGCAGCGTTTCCAAAGCAACTTCGACAGGGTAGCTCTGCTCAGTCGACTGCTCCGAACGCGGAACAAAAGTGACTCCGTAATCCTTGAACCAAGTTCGATACGCCGGATCGATACTGGCAATCAAGCTGGCAATCGCAAGTTCCAAGCCGTCTGCCGCATTTTCTGGCGGGGCCAAGGTTTCCGGTTCGACACGAGTCCCCTGATGCAGGCGATATCGAGCAATGCTACCGAGCCATTTGGCCGATTGGCTGGGACGAAACGTTTCGATTCGCCGCGTTAGCTCGACGGTGGCTTCGGCTTCCGCGGTTCCAACCTTTGACGTCAAAAACGATCGCAATAGGCGCAGCAGGCTAGGCGTTTGTCCATCCTTGTCACCACCCATGACGATCACCATGCGTTTTAGGTAAATCGAATTGAGCGCCGTGAGAACCCGGTACACACGCCACCGCATGGCATCAGCCTGCTGAGGTGACAGATCATCGACGGGCAATTCATCCCACCACCGATCGCTGTCGAGAACATTCATGATGCCCAGTGACGACTGCAGCAAAATTGCCGCTTCAGTATCACGAGCCAAATAGTCGAGATCTTCACCCCTGCGTACCAAGGATTCGAATTCACCTAGCCGATGAAGTCGGTCGCGTTTTTCGATCCAAATCCGTCGAACCGAATCGAAGCTTCGCAATTCGCCCATCCGCTCGATCGCTAAATTTGCCAACATCGCGGCATCCGCATAGCGACCACTGGCAATTGCTGCTTCGCTGCGTTCCATCGCGGCATCGACCATCGCCCGGGCTTCATTCTGCCTAGTTTCTGTCTGGTACTCGATCTCTCTGTCGGCTAGCGACTGTCGTCGCGCGGATTCCAGTTTGCGACGTACCATCTCGTCTTGCACCGCCAAGCCAATGACGGCGCCGATAATCAACAAAAACGAAGCAACAAAGATGGCGGCCGAACGGGCAGGATTTTTGCGTGCCAAACGTATCAAGCGTTCTGTAGGCGGCGTCTTGTAAACGCTAACCGGTTGATCGGCTAGGTAATGTTCGATGTCGATCGCGATCTCTCCGGCACTCCCATAGCGTTTCGTCGGAGCCTTTTGCATGGCTTTCATCGCGATCGCTGATAGTGCTCGCGGGATATGGGGATTCATCGAGTTTGGCCATTCAATCCGTCCCTCAAAGATCTTCTTCAGTGTTGACTCTAAGTCGGCTTCGCCTTCATGCGGAGCTCGACCGGTCAAGATGTAATAGAGAGTCCCACCAAGACAATAAACGTCCGACAGTTCACCGATACGATCAACATCACCACGCGCCTGTTCCGGACTCATAAATCGTGGTGTGCCCATGGTCGTGCCGTGCTGTGTCTCGGCGACGGACGAACCCGGATTTCCGTGGCTTTGGAATTCTGGAATCCCCATGGTGCCCGTTTCAAAAATGTCAGGCGAACCGTTCGCTTTGCCCAATTCATCGGTTCGCTTGGCCAGCCCCCAGTCGACGACCAACGTCTGACCATAGGCACCCAACATGATGTTCGATGGCTTCAGGTCGCGATGGATGACATGTCGACTGTGGGCATAATCGATCGTCAGGCAAACGTCTCGAAAACGGTTTAGCAGATCACGCAGGACCTCCAAATCGTACCAACGATGCAATGAACGTTTTGATTCTGTCGTTGAAGCAGAATTCAATCCTAGATGACGCTGCACAACGTCTTTTAAGGTCTCCCCCTGAATCAGCTGCATCGCATAGAAAGGACGACCAGCGAAGTCATTGCCCATCGAATAGATCGGGACAATCCCCGGGTGCTCAAGGTATCCGGTGATTTCCGCCTCACGACGAAATCGGCCCGCCGCATCCGGGTTATCCGACCATTGGGGTTTGATTTGTTTGAGGGCGACCGAGCGGGCGAGTTGATTGTCCCAAGCGATGAAGACTTCGCCCAATCCACCTTCAGCATGACGGCATCGAATTTCAAATCGCTGTGACGGACCCGAGTCACTGGCTGTCGGATTGCCTACCGAAGCGCTCGCCGCGTTGCTGGGTTTCGAATCGGCGAACAAGCCTCCGCCGAGAAACTGATCGTCTTCGCATTGCTGCAACGCGTCGACAAGAGCCCGTACTTTCGCCAGTTTTACATCATCGCCTTCACAGGCTTGGCGTAAGAATGCCTCACGTTGTTCCGAAGAATCAATTTCGAGAGCAGCGGTAGCGAGATCGTCGACGTTCATGCCTTGCATGATAGCGTGCCGACGGGAACATTGTCGCCCCGCGACTTTCTGCCTGATTCAGACAGTCAGCGACATAGGTTCCGTGGAAAATGCGCCGCTAGAAATGACAAAAATTCGTCGATCACATCAGTGTGTCAGTCGATGACAGTTCCGTCATGGGTGATCTGCAAAATCACCTGACGATCCCAAACTGTTACTGAACGCCTGCGATACTTTGGAAGACCCGTTTGTTTGTCTGCATCTGACGTTGTGCGGCATCGGCAACAAGTGTCTGGCATTCGTTGATCTGGTTGATGATGTCCGTCACGTTGTGGATCATCTTGACCGCCGAATCGGTATCGCGATTGATTTGATCGACTTGTAACAACACTGCTTCGGTAGCGTCATTGGTTTCTTTGGCCAAGTTTTTGACTTCACCCGCGACGACTGCAAAACCTTTCCCTGACTCACCCGCACGGGCCGCTTCGATGGTCGCGTTCAAAGCCAACAAGTTTGTCTGTTCGGCGACTGCCGCGATCGCTTTGACAACGTCACCGATCTGATCGCTACTAGCGTTCAGTCGCTGAATCGACTCGTGAGCCTGAACAGTCGCATGCACAGCCTCTCGCGAAACCGCCAAAGCGCGGTCGGTGTTCTGTGAAATGTGGTGAATGCTCTCTTCAAACTGATGCACCGCTTCGGAGACATTCTTGGCGTTGGTTTTGACCGACTGTGCATCTTCACTGGCACTTTCGGCTCGGCGTGATTCCAATGCCGCCACGTCGGCAACGCCACGGCCAAAGACGACCGATGCGGTGAGAATAAGACCGCCTGCGGCCGTGATCGCGATCCCGATTTGGGACTGCAATCCGGTGACGTTCTCCGATTCGATTGCCTGACCGACAACCCAATAGAGATAGCCATACAGACCGGCCAGCAAAACGACAACGGTGACACAGAAAGAGATGATCTTTGCGTTCATCAAACAACGGCCCTTTGCAGTTCTCAAGCGATTTCAATCCGCTCGAGTCTTTCATTCGCACATAGAGAAACTAGATCCAACAACAATGGTTATGCTGAGGGTCGTGCGGCAATCTCTTAGACAGTCAGCCCACGGATTTGACCAGGACGATTGCTTGTAGGCCGGAACTTCCCCTCGCTGGGATTAAACGTAAGACGCAGTTACGTATGCCCAAAGAGTTTTCCAAATCGCGACGGGAAACAGTCAGCCACTAGACCGACCGTTGGGGCTTTTGTCGTACTCTTTCAAGCAATACGACACATGCATCGAATTAGCTACCCGGTGCTTCGTTCCGTATGAAAAGTACGGGGTCGGGTCATCAGCCGACGGGCGTTCGCCCCGGTTATTGCACTCAAACCGTAGTTAATACCATACGGCTAATCCTAAAATCGAGTTGGAACGAAACACTAATACCGCCGATTGTTACGGCCACGGCCGTAGTCTCGATTGCGTCGGCGTGCGGCGCGCATCGCTTGCTGATTGAGCGCCCCGGCGGCTTCGGCCATCGCACCAACCAATAGCGATGTCATGGGGTGCGTCGCGACGCTTTCGACTTGCTGCCCAAAGGTTGGCCCCCATTTTTGGCTTGCGCGCAAAGCTTTCCAAAGCTCATCGATGTCGGACTCGCAACTCGCACGATCGATCATTCCGAATACATCGACGTCGTCAGAAAAATGCGATCGAGCAGCATCGTATTTTGCAGCTCGAAATCGTTGCATCATGCGGCCATACGAATCCAAACAACGCTGAAGTTCGCGAACGTCCGTTTGCGACTGACGATGCTCATCACTCAGTTTTTCCAGATCCGTATCGATGCCTTGGATTCGTGCGACAATATGGTCATCTGTCAGCTCAACAGTTTGTTTGGCTCGTCGATCAAGGTCATCGGAGTCCAATGCCGCCAATGTGCTTCGGAAAACGTCGATGGCTTCTTGGTAATAGGGGCCGCGTGGGTCTTCCAATTCATTCAGCTGATCTAGCAACTGGGTTAAGTCAGCTGAGATTTGATCCAGGGTTGTCAGTTGTTTTTCGCGTTGGTCGTTCAATTGCTGCGTTCTATCGATCGCATCGGGAAGGCCGCTTCGACGAACGACCTCATCACGCTGACCTTCCAGCGCCTCCATCACCGTTTCCATCGCATCACGATCGTTGGCAATGATTTTGCGCATCTGTTCCGGTGTATTGACTAGAAAGTCATAGCCCTTCTTTGCTTTTGGGTAGTCAATATACTTGGCCAACCAACGGTCCATCCGCCGGGTAAATCCCCGACTACCGTATTGCTCGGTTCCAAAGCCTCGTTCATTCAGATAGTTGAATAAAGTGCTTTCCTGATAGGAAGGCAGCTTGCGCGCGGCATCTTGTTCGATTTCGTTCAAGTTGGCTTCGGCCCGTTCCAATGCGGCTTCCGCGGCAGCAGCCTGAGCCGATAGTTGCGCAAAAGTTGCATCCGACGCCAATTCATGCTGCACGTTTGCCGAAAGCCGATCTCGACGCTCGGTTTCCTGATCGAGTTCTTCATTGATCTTCAGCAAACGATCTTCTTCGATCGCCTGACGATCCTTCAAACCGTCGATGGCAGCTCGACAGCGTCGCAATTCATCTTCGCGTCGCATCAGAACTTGGTTGAGGCTTTCACGCACCTCCGACCAAGTCGCGTCGATTGCTCCGGCGTTCAACTCGGGCAAGTAGTGCTTCGCCAGATCCAGCAATGCATCCTGGCGACTTTCGCCCAAGTCACCCCGTTCATCGTCGAAATGATCAATACTGCGACGGACGTTTTCCATCCGCTGCTGAATCAACTTGAAACCTTCGATCAGTTGCCGGTGCATGCCCGGTCCAGTCACTGCCATCTTGTTTTTCCCAAATGAACGATCTGGTCAGCGCCAGGTGTAGAACGATGTCTCGACAAAGTTGATTGATTGAATGTTGGTTCAAAAAGTGGTCTCGTGACTCCCACTGATGCAATGCCCTTGGGCCATGCATGGTAAGGGTGAACGAATCCAGCCGTATGTATCGATCACAGCATCGCTTGCAGTATCAATTGCTATGCAAACAGGTACCAAATTCCTGCTGCCGATGCCAAACCGGCCATCGACCAAACAATCCGTTGCCGCCAAACCCAGCAATGGGCCAGAAACGAAGACAAACCGGCTTCCGGATCTTCATAGGTGTGGAGGGTTTCCAGATACTGATCGATCGCCGCGTCGATCTCCGCTTCGGTGACGTCATCCCCCGAGACATTCGCGGTCCGCAGTAACTTTTGCCGCAAAGCGTCTCGCATATCGTCACGACGAAACATCACCTCGGCTTGCTCGCGTTGGTCGCGCATTTCCCGAGCTACGTCCATCACACGAAGCGTTTCGGCAATGGTCAGTTCGTGCTCAGGCAGATCAAGTTTCGATTGTGTCGCTTGGGCTTGGCTCATCTCTTTTCAACTAGCGCATCGCAGCTGGGATCAATTTGGGAAATCGTCATTCGAGCGTCACCGCCAGAATCCTTTTGGCCCTACGGATTGATTGTCGCAGACGCATCACTTTTGCCCAACAGAGTCAACTGTATTTTCTGAGCAATAACCGCGTCAACTGCCTCGAGGAAGCCGACGAAGACCTTCGATATTGCCTAAACACACGGCTTCGCTAGCCGTCAGAACGACTAAGTTCCGTTTTCGCTTTTTGCCTTGTTCAGAAAAAATGAAATTGGTCCCAGTGGCCCTTTTTTGGCCAAATTGCGGAATCTTGCGCCGCACCGATGACCAATCCGTTGCCATATGTTTGCCGCCTGGAAACTTCAACTCCATTGCTTCGTATAGGAACGGGATACGATTCCTGCCCGAACAACCATGGATCACCCTGTCCGGTTGGGCAGCCAATTGCCCGGCCGATCGCCTGGCCAGAACGATCCAAAGCAGAGCCAAATGGACAACTGACCAAATTGATGGTCGATTGCATCCGCTCAGCGAAGGCGCTAATTTACTAGGGAACCGAAACACGCGTTTGAGGGCGCGCCGAGTCGGTGCCCATCAACTTTCCGATCTATCTGTTCAACCGACCATGTCAAATCAAGCGTCCGCATCAGCATCACAACAACAGCCGGCCCCACAACAGAGTGGAAGTCGGATGCGTGAGTACTTGGACAGCGCCGTCTCCGTATTGCGAGAGTTCGGCGTCGACAGCAAGAACTCGGCCCCACAAGAACTGATCACGCTGCTAGAGAGTGTGAAACATCTCGATGAAGCCAAGGTCTTGGCAATCGCGGATGTGATTCAGCACATGGGATCATTTAATGCGCTCGTGCGTGAAAACGTCGAAAGCATTCAGGTGGGAAATCGCTATCTGCAAATCACACAAGAATTCGATTCGATTCGTGAAGACAGCAAACGCCTGATCGCTCAGCTAGATGACGGAAAAATCAGCGGCACCGAAAAGCTGTCGAACTGGTGGATGAAAATCCGACGCGGCACTCCAAGCGACCGTTTCGAAAAGATCGTCGAGACTTACGCGGAAGTCGCCAAGGACACAAAGAACGCGTTGAAGAGCGAAGACCGCATCATGGATGCCTACATCGACTTTCGCTTTGCATTGAAAGAGGCCGAAGTACTCGCGCGAGAATTGTTTGACGATCACCTACCCGTGCTCGAAGCCGCCAAAGCGAAGCTGGCTGACGCTCAGGATGCTCTGGACCAATACTCCGGAACCGATCAGGCCGGCAGAAGCCAACTCGAATTGGCTCGTGATGAAGCACGCCAACAATACGAAGAAGAAGACGAAACCTATCAATTGCTGAAAGACATCGCCGAAAACTTGCAGATCGGATATGACGTCGGCGAAACGCTCGTTTCAAAGCTGAAACAAACCCATGACGTGAAGGAGCGTGTTTATCGTCGCGCGGTCACGTTCTTCACGACCAACGAACACGTCTTTACGATTCTGGGCACCGTCTACCAAAGCCAACACGGACTGCACGAGGTAACTCAAGCGACCGAAGCGATGAAGGAAGGCGTCAACAAAGGCTTGGAAGACATCGCGACGCTCGGCCGAGAACTGGAACGTGCGGCACTGAAAGCGGGATACGGAAGCACAATTGATCCCGAATCGGTTCAGAAGTTGGTCGATGCGATCAGTGATTTTCAAGTCGAATCGCTCGAAATGATCGCCGAGCTTCGCAAAGAGAGCGAGCAGAGCACCAAAGCGATCCGCAAAAGCGTCGAAGAAGGTAAAAAGAAATATCAGGAAACCCTCGCCAAGCATGCTCGTGCCGGATTGGCCTAGCGGTTGATGATTTCCAGGATTGGTACTTCACGTAGTCGCGTAGGACGATGCAGCACCGGCGGCGAAGAACGCTACCTTCACCGAGTGAAAGGCGACAGTAAAAGGTAGCTTGCTGCTAGGAGCGCGAACGCACCAAAGCATTCACTCCAAATTTAGTGAAAGAAAATTGGGCAGTTTCGATTTGGCGTTTGTTTTCCCGTACCTTAAAGCCTGCGATTCAGAGTTTCAGCCATTTAGCTACCTGAAGTTTGTCCTGCGGTTACTTCACGAGCAGAGCGTCCTGCTGCTCAGCCGATACAATACTGAGTACTGTGGAGCACAGAGCGGTTTAACAGATCTTTCGACATTCGATTCTGCAACAGCTTTGCAATTGCGGTAGCGAATTCTATGTCGGTCCCGGACTGCCACATCGCTTGAAACTTGCGTCTCTTTACAGATTGCTTGATTTCAAGTCTCTCGATACAAGAACGGGCGTCCCGAAGGACGCCCGCGGAGAGTGTTGATCGTTAGGTGATTGTTGAGAAGCCTACTGCCGCCGTCGTCGGCGGCGGCCCCCGGCCAGTCCAAGTGCACCGATACCGAAGATGGCGAAGGATGTCGGTTCAGGAACTGACTGCGTTGTCATCGTTCCGAAACTGAAGTTGTCCCAAACAACTCCATCTCCGGCAACAGAAAACGGCTGATAGAATTCAACGCGAAGAATGTTGGCAGATGACAATGAAAGCGTTGCATTCGTTCCGACCCCAAGGCTGGTGCCAATAAACGTGTCAGTTGCGATAATCGCGCCTCCAACCATAGAGTCATATGCGTCAATCCGAATTCCGTTAGCTCCGACATCCAAACCGAGGACGCTGACAAAAGAGGTGGGAGCGTCAAACGTTGCCACGATCGGTGTGGCGACCTTCGGTTGAACACTGCTCGTCGTCGCGATAATAGTCCTTGGCGATGAGGCTGCGGGATCTGATCCCAAGATATTCGTTATCGTAGTGTTTGAGAAAGTCACACCGAACGTGGAATACGCAGCGCTAGACAACACTCCAGTCGGTTGATCATCAAAGTCTATTGTGACAATTCCAGCACTAGCAGGGCAAGCAACGACTAGTGCAAGCAGAAATCCCATCGCATGCACGATTTGTATTTTGAAATATGAATTCACTGTTTTATCAATGTATTTTGAAAGTAATATGCTGAGTTAATTGTTCCATTGAAAGCGAGCCAAGTAATTTCAATCGGAACCTTCAATAGGCTGATCGGCCTTGAACTCGCGACCACTGTTTGGCAATGGCGAACGAACCATTTAGATGGTTGATCTGCGGGAAGGTCACTGCAACGCATGCAACCAAAGTCGTTTGAGCCAAGTCCAATGCTAGAGCTGGACTGACAGCTCATGCCGAAGGCCCTCAGTGACCCTTGAACGAGATCCCAATAGCTGGGGGTACTTGTTTTAAAATCGCCACTCGAATCTGAAATCTTGCTGACGATTGGCTCCATTGAAGCTGTCATTATCCCAGCTTCAGTCGCCGCAGGCGATGCGAGTATGCACAGCGATACCAGCGTTAAAAGCTGAAGCCTGCGAGTCGGCGATGACGTTCGAGAAGTCACCAAACTGCTAATCCCCCATCAAAAGGAGCCCCACACCCACCGCCCCACCCGGAGATACTATCACCCCCCTGCGCTAGCGGCAACCCTCGAGACGTTTTTTTTGGAAGATGGAAAGAAGATGGAAACCTGTAGACGGAGCAACATCCCACAAAATTTAGATGGATGATCTACGTTTTCCGTGCGTAGCTAGACTGACCATGTCTCGATCTACGCTTCGTTTTGCGACAGGAAGGCCATATGGCGAATGCGGAACGACACAAATTTTATTGAAAGAAGTATTCAATCGAATTTGGGAAGCTGTTTTTTGGCAGGCCTGATTAATCAGGCGAGAAGCATATCCTTGAATTCCTTTGTTCTCCGGGGAAACAAATTAACAATCGGATCGACCTTGAGGAGTTCGTCGACATGAAACTTCTGCCGAACAACGAGTAGGTGCCAGACCGTCGATCGCCGAGCTTCGCAAAGAGAGCGAGCAGAGCACCAAAGCGATCCGCAAAAGCGTCGAAGAAGGTAAAAAGAAGTATCAGGAAACCCTCGCCAAGCATGCTCGTGCCGGATTGGCCTAACGGTTGTTGCTTTTCAGGACTGGTACTTCACGTAGTCGCGTAGCACTGTGCAGCACCGGCGGCGAAGAACGCTACCTTCACTGAGTGAAGGGCGACAATAAGTTGTAATCAAGCAAGCTCGGGCGGAATGCATCCGTCCGAGTTTTTTTATTGGAACAACGCGAGGTCGTCGGCCTAGAACCATCAAGCGACAAGTTGTTTCTTTGTCGCCTGCCATTGAATTGGACACCGACCATCGAATATGCCCAATGTGAACCGAGATTTCGGGTCATACTTTAGTGACATGCGTTGCTGGAAAACGCCCTAGCACTACATGCGTCCGGGACAACTCCCGCCACCCCCCTCCCGATAAGCCATCCACTTACCGTCCACACACATGCCATGTTGGAACCGCTCAATATCGCGCCGTTGACCGATGCACAGACACGATTCCGACGCGACTTCAATGATTTCGCGCGACTCTGGCAAGAAACGAAGGAGGATTGGAAGGATGACCGAGCACGTCAATTTGAACAGGAAGAGCTAGGATCGATCGGTCCTAGCTTGAGTCGATTTACGGCAGGATTGAACGAATTCACAGAAATCCTCCGCAAGGCTCAGGTGGCGATCAATGACACCGAGACAGGGTCCCACGAGGTATACTGACTGTAGCGGCAATGGGCCCTCGAGGCCTTAAAAATGCGGACGTAGCGACACGTCCGAGCATCCGGTGTGATCGTCATCGGGTACCTTTTCTAGTCGCGTCTCTTCTCTTGATTCGGTTTGCATTATGAAAGATTCATCCGTTTCGCCGGCAGGATTGCTTTCCTCATCTCGCCAACGCGTTCTACTCGATGCACTGATTGCCCGGTTCCAGTCCTGCAATACGCAACGCCAAGAACTGGTCCATCAGCATGCACAACAGCGGGACGACGAAGAGCGACAATTGCTCGCCGAACGAAACGGCGTCACCGCGGATTGCCGCCGAGCACGCTACGCAACGTTCTCACAATGGGATGCGGCCGAAGAAAAAGTCTTTGCCGCCTATGAGAATGACACACTTCGATTGCGTCAGGACATCCACCGCCTAGCATCGCAGTTTCGCAAAAAGAAAAGCGAAGGGATCGAAACGATCGAGCACAAAGTTGAAGCTCGACGCGTTGCCGTCCACCATCAATATGAATCTCGCAAACATGAACCCGGTGAACAGAGCAAACGTGAAATCGAAAAGATCAACCAAGCATTGATCGCGATCGGCAAGGACATGGACTGGACTTGCGAACTGACCGTCCGCAGACTCGATGGCCTTCCCAACGTTCCGCCTGCCGAATCACCCGAGGAAGAGGTTCAGATTGATGAACCGGTTTCGATTCGACACACGGTCGAACTGATCGGCGAACTGACACGCCGCTGTCATGAATATGTCACCGATTTACAAACCGGTGCGTCGGTCAGAATTGTTGATTCGTTCTATCTGCCTGCCGGTGTGGCAACCGTTGTCGTGCTTTGGATCGCGGGGATTGTTTACCTTCGCCCTGAAAACTTTTGGACGGTAATGCTGTCCGGAGTGGCAGTCGCCGGAATTATCGGTATCAGCCTTTTCGCTGCGTTGTTGATCCCATTGAGACGCAAAACGAGACGAACCTATCCGATCATCTACCGCACAGTCAAAGCCGCCGAACAGGTTGCCGAACAAGGCCGCAAGATCTCAATCGATCAAGCAAAACAATCCAGCGAAGAACTGATTGCTCGACGCGACCAACATTTGCGTCAAGCGGAAGCGTGGCGTGAAGAACAGCTCAAACAGCTGCAGGAAACGCTTGCCGCGGAAGAAAAAACGGCGAGAGACGAATTGCAGTCTCGCCTCAACGGCTTATCAGCAGACTTCCAAAACGGATTTAGCACCCTGACGTCGGAGATGCATCAGAAGGCGGAATCCGTCGCCGCCTCGATTACCAACCGACTAGGTGATACCGATCAGCAATTGCACCAACGACGAGAATCAAATGCACAGCGTCGGCACACCGAGCTACAAAGGGTGACCGACCGGATGCGTGAAGGCGTTCGTGTCGGACTGAACCGTATTAGCGAACTACAGCAGGCGACGAGCGATCGATTTCCCAACTGGGATGATATTGCCAAGTCCAACCAAACGACCACGGCGAATATCAACTACGTTCCCGTGGGAGAACTGGCGATCGGTGACCTGCTATACCAAACCATTGCCAGTGAACAGCGTTCGGAATCGGCAAATGGCTCGCTGCAAGATTCGATGTTCCATCCAAACGAAATTCCTGATGCGATGTGCATCGGACTGCATCGTCGCCTGCACAGCGGACTTTTGATCCGAGCCGCCAGCGGACAAATGAATCAAGCAATCGAACTGATTCATGCGGTACTCTGGCGTATGCTGACCGGAACTGCCGGCGGGCGCACACGAATGACATTGGTCGATCCGGTCGGTCGCGGCCAGAGCTTTACTTCGTTTATGTCGCTAACGGATCACGACCCCGCCTTGGTAGGACACCGTGTCTGGACAACCGAAAATCAAATCGAAGCCCGCTTGGGTGAGGTCGCCCAGCACGCCGAAGACGTCCTTCAAAGCAGTCTGCGTGATCGATTCGAACGCGTAGAAGATTACAACGTCTTAGCAGGTTCGATGGCAGAGCCCTATCATACGGTCGCCGCCGTGGGGCTTCCCGAAGGCTTAACCCGTGGTGCCTATAAACATCTCAAAGCGTTGATCGAAAGCGGGTTACGCTGTGGCGTCTTTGTATTGATGGCTTGCGACGAATCGATGCCATGGCCCAGTGATCTGCCCCGTCCGTCGGACTCTCGCCTGATCGAACTTTCCATCGATCAAAATGGGAATTGGAGCTTAAACCGAGAGGGGCTTCAGGATCTGAAATTTACTCCGACGCCAAACCTGCCGACCGAGTACCGGCAACAGGTTGTCGAAACCGTCGGCACGGCTGCAACAATGGCTGCGAAGGTTGAAGTCCCGCTGGAAAGCATGTTGCCAACCACGGGTGGCAACTTGAATTCAGACCATGGGATCGACATCACGATCGGTAGCCAAGGTGGGCACCGCACGCTTGCTCTCGAATTGGGTGAAGGCGTCAAACAGCATGTTTTGATCGCTGGTAAAACCGGTTCCGGTAAAAGTACCCTGCTGCACGCATTGATCACCAGTGGTGCGTATCACTACGGCCCTGATCAACTGCAGTTCTATCTGTTGGACTTCAAGAAAGGTGTCGAGTTCAAACCCTATGCCGATAGCCAACTTCCGCATGCACGTGTGATTGGGATCGAAAGTGAGCGTGAATTTGGCCGCAGCGTTCTTCAGCGGCTGGACGAAGAACTGCAACAGCGAGGTGAATTGTTTCGCGCCGAGTCGGCCCAAGAGCTATCGGAGTACCGGCGTCTGAGTGGCCAATCGATGCCTCGAATCATGTTGGTCATCGACGAATTCCAAGAACTCTTCGTCCGCGATGACAAGGTCGCCGCGGAATGTTCGATGTTGCTCGATCGCCTAGTCAGACAAGGTCGGTCGTTCGGCATTCATATCGTGCTTAGCAGCCAGTCCCTGGCCGGTGCATACTCTCTGCCACGAGCGACACTGGGACAAATGGCAGTCCGAATCGCGATGCAGTGTAGTGAATCGGATGCGGCTTTGATCCTATCGGACGAAAACACAGCCGCTCGGTTGATCTCACGTCCCGGTGAAGCGATCTACAATGACGCTGGTGGTCTGATCGAAGGCAACCAGCCATTCCAAGTCGCGTGGTTGGGATCGGACAAACACCACGAGCTATTGAATACGATCACCGCCCGCGACGAATCGCTAACGAAGGATCTGCCACCGCCGGTCATCTTCGAAGGCAACCGGCCGGGACGCTGGAATCGATCGCTTGCCAATGCTGCGATCGCGTCCGAAGCAAAAACCCGCGAAGAACTGCACGGACTGTTGGGCGAAGCGGTCGAAATCGGCCCGCCGGTTTCGTTGCAACTGAGTCGAAATGCGGGTCGCAACGTCATGTTGATCCCTCCGGCAGACGCCAGAACGGGACTGCTGGCATCCATCGTCTCCGGCTTCGCAAAATCGAACCCCAATCTGGAAGTTTTATACTTCAACGGCAACCGGCCCAATGAATCCGACTCCATGCACGAATGGTTGCAAGAGGCCGGTTTAAAAGTCAAAGAGATCAAGCCGCGTGACGCGACCGAGGAGATGAACTTGCTGGTCAAGATCATCAAGGAACGCGGCGATGAAGCCGTCGGCGTACCACCCATCCTTGTCGTGATCGATCCGCTCGATCGGTTTCGAGATTTCAGGCACGAAGACACCTTCAGCTTTTCTTTGGATGCGGACTCTGGCCCGATGTCCGGAGGCCAAGCCTTTCGCGAAATGCTTAAAGACGGACCGCCAGCAAACGTGTTTGCGCTCTTGGTCTGTGGCAGCACCGAAATTGTCAGTCGTTGGTTGCCAAGACAATCGCAACATGATGTCGAATTGCGTGTGCTCGGTCGGTTGAACGCTTCGGACTCTTCGCTGTTGATCGATTCGCCGATCGCTAGTGAACTGTCAACAGCAACGATGCTGCTGTACGATGAACCGGCCGGAAAGATCAGTAAGTTCCGGCAATTGGATGTGCCTGGATTTACCGAAGTCAAAGACTGGATTGAAGAAGCATGACATCGATTTTCAAAAAGATTATCGACAAAGAAATCCCCGCCGACATCGTTTTTGAAGACGATCAGTGCCTCGCGTTTCGTGACATTAACCCCAAAGCACCGGTGCATGTGCTAGTGATTCCCAAGCGGGAAATCGTTTCGCTGGCTCACCTTAGCGCAGACGACGCACCGCTTGTCGGACACTGCATGGTGGTACTAAGTCAAATTGCAGCTGCTGAGGGATTGGCTGACGGTTACAAAGTCGCCATCAACTGCGGCGAAGCGGGCGGACAAGAAGTTCCGCACCTGCACTACCATTTACTGGGCACCCCGGCGACGAAATAGTCGACTTTCGATTGATCGCCGTTTTCGCGGCTTCGCAACCAGAAAGTCGCCAAGTGACATCTTGCGGTTTTAACTCAAAGGCAGACGGCTGGATTTACTTGCCCGCTTGAGCCTGCTTACCTGCTTCAGCGATTGATTCTGGTTTATCGATCACCAAATAATGCCCGTGATCGGCAGTCACGATGACAACCGTGTTTCCCCAAGCATCGTTCTCATCGACCCAGTTCATCACCTTTTCGAACGCGGCGTCACCACTGAGCACCGCACCGATACTGCTATCAAGGTTGTTGGCATGGTTGGCCCAATCTACATCCCCCGCTTCGATCAGCAACCAGAATCCGTTCACCGATTTTTCAAGCACCGTTAGGGCGGCTTCGGTCATATCGGCTAGGTTTGGGTTTTCTGTGATGTCGCCTTCGTCATAGCGTTCGGTTGCCTTCACATCCAGCGCCGGATCAAAACCACCATCTGCGGTCGCGAACGGTAAGTGCCCACCGCCGACACCATAAAAGCCAAGCAGGCGTTCGTCCGCATCGGCCGCTTTCGCAGCCGCGGCGAGCAACGCTTCGCGACCATTCTTGCCTTCTTCACGTTGGACGACACGATACTTTCCGCCGTTGTTCATATCGGACGAGCGGATGTCTTCTTGATGAAAGTACGGGTTTCCCTGAGCAAAGTTTTGCCCCTGCACCGCATCCTTACCTTTGCCTTCGCCCCAACCACCACCGATCAAAACGTCGACGCCGGGCAGCGGCTCGGCACGGTGGGAAGCAGAAGGCAACCCGACCATGTCGCGAGAGATGTCTTGGTAGTCCTTGCGTGAAACGTTATTCGCGTAAGCCGCAGCGGGTGTCGCGTGACTGACAGGCACACTGGTCACGACACCGATTTTGAATCCCAGTTCAGACTGCAGTTGACGTGCGATCGGTGTTACCTGAGAACCGTCAACACCGACATTGATCGAACCGTTGTAAGTTTTGATGCCGCTGAACAGGCTTGTCGCTGACGAAGCCGAATCGGTAACGACATGGGGCAAGGCCCGATCTTTGCCCAACAGGTATTCGCTGTTTTCACGTTCGTTCCATGGGGTGCGTCCGGCAAGTTGGACGTTGTAGCCACGCTGCGAGCCTTCATTCACCGATTGGACAACTTGTGCGTCCACGTCCGTTTTCGCCCCACCTGCCGCAGCACTGGTCACGACCAAACCGAAATCGGTTTTCGTTCGGCGGTCGTCTTGAAAGTGCAAACCGGTTCCGCGCCCAGACTCGTAGGCAACCGCTCCGGTCTTGTAGATCGATGCGGCACGTGTCGTTTGCCAATCCATCCCATCAAATACCATCATGATGATGTTGGTATAGCCGGCATCGACGGCGGCTTGCTGCAACCGATAGACATCGGTCTGGTCGTAGTAGAGCGCTTGCGGATTGACGACCCCATCACCCAATTCGCCGCCCATCGATTTCAGACGTTGTTCGTCGTGGTACGCGCTTCCTTCTTCACGAAGCTGGTTCAGCGTCATCCCAAAGGTATAGACAGGAATCAATCGGTTGCTGTGATTGGTCCAAGTCGAAAACTTGTCCGGATCGGCTCCCCAGTGGCCATAGACAGGCTTGCCAGTCTTAATCGAATCCGACTGCATCTCTCGCATCGGGTCTTCAACGGCAACGTTGGCTGACTCTACAGAGGACTCAGAAGACGGTTCATCAGCCACCGCTAGCGCACCGAAGCAGCTCAACATTCCGGCAGCCCCCGAGAAAAGCTTCAACGCGAGATTTCGACGTTTCCTTTTTACATTCGAAATCTGCTGACGTTCTATCATCGAAAAATCGCAAGTTGAATGATTCATGGAGGGGACGCAGGAAGGAATGGCTGGCGTGTTGGCTGGTGGCCGCACAAGGACGGCCCTAGTCGCGTTCGAGCTTGTTAAAGCACAATCTTTTCTGGGCTGCTTTGCTCGACCGCTGAAGGCAATAAACATAGTCACCTAAACCGATCCAGCCGAGTGGGTTTTACCCGGTTTCTCGGATACTGATCGAACCGCCCGCAGCCACCACAATATGATCTAGGACTGTAATTCCCAGCAATTTGCCAGCTTCGGTCAACCGATTGGTGACCTGGTGATCCTCTCGGCTTGGGGTTGCGTCACCCGAAGGATGGTTGTGAACAAGTATCACCGCTGAGGCTGAATCACGAATCGCGGGGCGGAAGACCTCGCGTGGATGAACCAGGCTGGCGTCCAGTGTGCCGCGGGTAATCAAATGGGTATTGATCGGCAGGTGCTTGGTGCTGAGCGTGACGATGTGGAACTCTTCTTGGACAGCACTTAACGCAAGATTGCTGAAAACATCGTCACAGAACTGCACCGCTGCTTTGGTGCTGGTAATCGGCGTGTGTTCGCGGCGACGGCGGGTTTCGTGATCGGACACACGCCGGCCCAATTCGATTCCCGCCATGATCGCGGCATAGCTGGTGACCGTCACCGCCGGACTGATTTGGCGTAGATCGTCCTTGCTGGTAACACGGAGTTCCGCCAGGTTTTCAGAAAACTGCCGTGATAACCGGCGTCCCGCCTCGATGGCAGATTCACCTTTGACACCGACACGAATCAGGATCGCAAGCAATTCTGCATCCGCCAGTTGTTCTGCACCGGCCGCCAACAACCGTTCTCGAGGCCGTTCATGTTCCGGCTGAGCGGTGACTTGGTTTCCGTTGACCTGACGCTCGATCCAATGCGAGGGATCAACGCGAACTTGAACGTTCCGCCATGCATAGGTCTCACGATCATCGCTCTTATAGCGATCCAAAATGCCCTCGCGGACGAGATCTTTCAGCGTCGAACTGACAAACCCAGCAGTCAGTTCGGGGCACGAGTCACGCGCTTGCTGCTTTGAAAATGCACTGATCGGAGAAAGCGTTTTGAACAGTTTTTGCAACTTCTGACGACGCTTTTCGGCTGCGCCCATGGATTCATTTCCAATGCGAATTCACTAACCACATCCATGCAATCAATCGCAGCCTCATCCCCCGGCGAGCCAAATCGTACTCGATCCACCCGAACCCATGGGCTATTGACACCCCCCAAGCAATCAAGCGGTTTGGCAGTGGGAGAAAAGCCGACGTCGATGTCACGCTTTTCTCCCAGAAAAGTCGCAAATTGATCACCAGCGACATCACTTCGACGACACATTAATTGATAGCGATTGAATCTAAAGAGGGGTTTTTCTCGTGTTTCACACGGGTTTCCGGAGATAGCCAAGCTTTGGCCCGCTGGATGCGTTCTTTCTTAACCGCGAGCGGTCGCACGGAGAGCTGATCTCTTTACTGACCGCATCTCCGACCCAGCATTGCTGAAAAAAAGTTCACACCCTCTTATTCATGGATCGAAAGATGTTCCGACGTTTGACCTTGCTAGTTGCCCCTGTCATTGCTGTGGGCGCCCTCATGTTTGCCGATACGCCGACCGCCAGTGCTCAAGGCTTTTCCATTCGCATCGGCAACTACGGCAGTTCATTTGGTGCTCACCGAAATAGCTTTTCGCCCTACAGCTACGGATATGGTACTCCCAGCTACAGAAGCTATCGCAGCTACCGAAGCTACTCACCGTCTTATGGACGAAGCAGTTACGGACATGGCAGCTACCACCCAAGTCGTCCACATTACGATTACTACCCACCGCAAGTCATTCGGCACGGAAATCACTATGACGTGATCCCAGGTCATTCGCACCTGCATCATGGTAACCATCATCATTAAGGCGTTGGTCGCCCAGACATCGGCGGCCCAGACTTCGGCCGCCCAGAATGTTGATCAGCGACATCGATTCGGCGAGGCATGGTATCTGGTCAGCATCGTCTGCAATGCTCGCAATCGTCCCAGTTGGACATGAATATTCTCTCCGGTGAGCCTACCACTCGGTGTCACCGGAGAGAGACCAATGGTCGACTACTAGGATGCTTGTTCCGTGTTCCGCACAGATAGATCTGATGCCACAGTTGTATATCGAATCGACTACTTTGCAGGAGCGTTACTGCGCGGGGGCGTCTTCCAATTCGTCACGATAGCCAGCGGGCATCTCAGGAATCTTCACTGGCGTACGCCGGTCGGTGTTGAGTAACCATTCGCTCGGCTCAACAGACTCCTCAACTAGCCAATAGGTCATTTCGGTCGGGCTGGCCGAGTTAACAATCAGCAAGTTGCTGTAGTCCGGGTCTGCGCTGGATGTTTCAACGATCAGTCGACCTTTCACTGACCAGATTCCTTCATCGTCAAACTTCGCATACGTCTTGTCTGTCGGACTGATTGAGCAACCGGCCATCTTCCAAGTCCCATCGGCCTTCCGCTCCATCCAACCGATGTATTTGCTTCCGTCTTCTTCAACGTCGTTTGCATACCAAGGATCGATTAGGAGTTCTTCCTTGAAAGGCTCCGCATTCATCGCATCCATCGCTTTCTTCTTTGCCGCCGGTTTTAGCCCAGCAAGCATGGTCGCCAGATTCTGTTCTGCTTTGGCATGCATCCGAAGTTGCTTCGACTCCTTGACCAAACGAGCCATGACGGCGTCTTTAATCGGTCCGGCATAGACAATCGCTTTCTGACCAGCCGTTGTTTTTATGAACGCTTCAAGCTGTTGCAGTTCTTCCGCGGTGAAACGCGTCTCTAGCTCGCTCGCAATGAGATCCTTGGAAAGCTTCAGCATGAGCTTTACCTCAGGTGTATGCATCACCTTGAGCTCCTCGGTTTCACCTGGCTGGTTTCCTTGCAGCCCAGCCTGGGAGCTTGAGATTCCGTTTTCCAACGTGTCGACGAATAGCTTTGCGACAACATCAGCAGCCGAGTCAGCTTGCGCAGCTTCGCCGGATTCAGCGTCGCCATCTGCAGCATCCTGGGCAGCGAGATCGGGTGAAAAGGCGAGCGAATGAACGCTCAACACAATGATCAGAAGGAGAGCATTTCGGATCGATCGAGACATTGTCGGATTCGGTGTTGCAAGTTCATGATTGGCCGCCTCAATTCACTGGTGATCATGATAACCTGCTAACACCGGAAGCGACCACACTACCTGCTGGAAAGAACGCTACCTTCACGGCGTGAAAAGCGGCAACTAAAACCAACAGGCTATTTTGGCTTGGCCGATATTTAGACGATCGCGCTAGACGTCAACTTCAGCATCGCCGGCGCGATCCATGATGAATCGGAAGCGGGCCGAGGCATCGCGTCCCATCAAGTCGCTGATCACCCGATCCGTTTCCAGCTGATCGTCAACTTCGACGCGCAGCAATTGACGGTTCGACGGATCCAGAGTCGTATCCCAAAGCACCTTGGGGTTCATCTCACCAAGACCTTTAAAACGCGTGATCTCTGGCTTCGCCCGCCCGTTTGCCGCGCCGAGGATCTTGTCGCGATGCGCATCGTCTTTGGCCCAGTGAGTTTCCTTGCCGATATCGATTCGATAAAGCGGCGGCACCGCGATGAACAGTCGACCGTCGGAAATCAGTTGTGGCATGTGCCGATAGAAGAACGTCAACAGCAGCGTCGTGATGTGGTGACCGTCGGAGTCCGCATCGGCGAGCAGAATGATTCGCCCGTAACGCAACTGTGATAGATCAAGCTTCGGACCGATACCGCAGCCAAGCGATGCGACGACGTCCTGAATTTCACGGTTCTCGACAACCTTTTTCAGCGTCGCGCTCTCGGTGTTCAGCACCTTACCACGGAGCGGCAGAATGGCTTGGTAATTTCGATCGCGGCATTGCTTCGCGGTACCACCCGCCGAGTCACCTTCCACGATGATCAATTCCGATTGCATCTTGCCCCCGGATACACAGTCGCTCAGTTTTCCTGGCAACATCGTGCGTTTCGATCCGCCTTTGCGTGAGACGGCTTCGGACGCGGCTCGTGATGCCGCACGTGCGCGTGCGGCGGCAATGATCCGCGCGATGATTGAATCGGCGATAGAACGGTTGCTGTTCATCCACTGTTCGATTTCGCTTCGAACACCGGATTCGACTTGGCTTTGAACTTCTGAGTTGTTCAAACGGTCCTTGGTCTGACCTTGGAACTGTGGATCACTGACGAAGACCGACACGATGGCGACCATACCTTCGCGGATGTCTTCGTGCGTAATCTTGACTCCGCGCGGTGTCAGATTGTGCGTATCGATGTAATTGCGAACCGCTTTGTTCAGACCGCCGCGATAGCCATTTTCATGCGTACCGCCACTGCCGGTCGGAATTCCGTTTACATAGCTACGAACGTGCTCGTCGGTCGATTCGGTCCACTGCATCGCGACTTCCATTCGGATGTCGTCGTCGACGGCATGGGTGAAGGGTGATTCGTGGATCGGGCGAGCTTTGCGTTCTTTCAAAACCGCAGCTAGGTAGTCAACGATCCCGTTTTCGTGAAGGAAGGTTTCCTTCTTTCCGTCAACTTCGTTGTGAAAGACAACTTTCAATCCGCGATGCAAGAAACTGGCGGTTTCCAAACGATGACGAATGGTCTCGGCATCGAAAGTCGTTTTGGGAAAGATCTTCGGATCGGGCGAGAAGGTAATCGACGTTCCGGTGCCGCGAACCGAGCCCTTCAGCTTTTGCAGTTTGCCGATGAGCACACCGCGTTCGAATTCCATTTTGTATTGTGCGCCATCACGTCGAACGATCGCCGTCAGAGATTTACTGAGCGCGTTGACGACCGATGCACCGACACCGTGTAGACCACCGGCGGTTTTATAGTTCTGGCCTTCGAATTTGCCGCCCGCGTGCAGCACCGTCAAAACCATTTCCAATGCTGGTTTCTTGGTTTTTGGATGTTTGTCGACGGGAATGCCGCGACCGTTGTCACTGACCGTGACCGATTGCCCATCTTTATGAAGCGTCACGACAATTTCACTGGCGTGACCGTTCATCGCCTCATCGACCGAGTTGTCGACGATTTCCCAAATCAAGTGGTGCAATCCAGCGCTGCTGACACCACCGATATACATACCAGGGCGTTTGCGAACAGGCTCCAGTCCTTCCAGAGCAACGATTGCGTCGGCGTTGTATTGCTTGGCCATTGATGAATTGGTTACGAAAACGGTCGATTGGATGATGGATGTTGCCTTTGGATTGACGAGGCAACTTTTTGGAAGGCGATGAACGAACTTCGTTTAGGAATCTTCGAACGGCTCGGGAGCGGCCGGCGGCGGTGCCAGGATCTTGGCGATCTTTCCGTTCTTTTGAATTTCTACACCGCGACCGCCGCGACTTGTTTTCCGGTACTTGGCGGTGCTGATGGTTTTCTTCGCACCACGGTTGGTTTCGACCGTCAACAGATCACGATCGCCTTGGCTGGCTTTGAAACCGAGCAACTGGTCGTCTTTTGCCAATCGCAGCAACATCACGCCTTTGCCGGGGCCAGACAAGTAGTTCACCTCTTCGCTGTCACAAACAATCGCTCGGCAGTTGGTCGAAACCGCCAAGACGACTTCGCTGCCCGCGATCGGGATCACATCGATCATGAATGCGTCACCGCTGACACGTGAATAACGACGGCCGCTTCGCGTGGACGGTTCCGCATAGGGTGCCAGCCCGAACCGCAGTGCATAACCGCTGCTGGATGCGGCCAAAGCGTGGACTTCGGGACAGTAGTCCGGGTGCTTCGGATCTTCGTGAATGCTGCCGCTTAAAACACGTGGATCGAACGACATGACGGAGATAATTCGCTCGCCGTCTTTCAGTTTGAAAAGCTTTTGAATCGGTTCACCGAAACCGGTAGAGGCCGGAATGTCGATGAATCGCGTGGTGTAGCAAACACCCAATGACGAAAAGAATCCGATCGTCGCTCGGGTATCACCGGCGACAACGGCGAGGACTTCGTCACCCTGACGCACACGACTCTTCGAAGGGTCGGCGATCTGTTTTTGACGCTTGACCCAGCCATCGCGAGTCACCATGACGTGACAGTTTTCAGCGACGATAAAGTCCTCTTCGCTGTATTCCAGTTCGCTTTCGGTCGAGTCGATAGCGGTCAGTCGTCGGCCCCATCGATCTGTGACGTAGGTGGTCACTAACGATTCAATTTCTTCGCGAACGATGGCCCATCGCCCCGATGCGTTTGTGTCCTTGGTGTCTTCACGTAGCAATTTTCGAATTTGGCGTGCACGTTTGTTTTTGTCTTTCAACTCGTCCATGATCAAGTTGATTTCCAAACGAGCCAAGCGATACAGCTTCAGCTCCAAAATCGCGTCGGTTTGATCTTCGTCCAAGCCACCATCTTCGGCCGGGAACCGCTTCATGATCTTTGCGGCGGCGTCCGCTTTGCCATCCGAGTTACGGATGATCTTGATGATTTCATCGAGGGCATCGAAGATCAACGCGAAACCTTCGAGGATATGCAGCCTTCGCTCAAGTGCCGCAAGCTCGTTTTCCAGACGCCGCGTTACGACCTCCAAACGGAACTTCAGGAAGTACCAAAGCATTTCCTTTAGCGACAAGCGTTCGGGCGTTCCCAATTCGGGATTTTCCGTCGGGATCAGACACGTCATGTTGACGTTGAAGTTCTTTTGCAGATCGGTGTGCTTGTATAGAAACGCAAGCACTTTGGATTCATCGGCGTCCTTTTTGAGGAATAGATCGATGCGAATTTCGTCCGTCGATAGGTCGCGCACCTCGGTAACCAGCGGCAACTTCCCGTCGAACACCAGCTCGCTCATCCGTTCGACAAGCAAGGCTTTGTTAACACCGTAGGGGATCGAGTCGATCTGCAAGATCTTCTGAGCCTTGGTGGATGCATCGCCTTCCTTTGCCGTTCCACGAAGCTTGATCGTTCCCTGACCGTTTTGGTAAATCTCACGAAGTTCTTCTTTCGTGTTGATGATCTGACCGCCGGTTGGGAAGTCCGGTGCCTGAATCGCATCATTGGCCACCAGCTGGTAATCCTTGATCTCGGGATCACGCAGCAGCTTTAAGAGCGCGGCGACGATTTCTTTCAGGTTGTGCGGTGGGATGTTCGTCGCCATCCCCACAGCAATGCCGGTCGTCCCGTTGAGCAACAGATTGGGCAGCCGACTGGGAAGCACCACGGGCTCTTCACGGGTGCCGTCATAGTTGGCTTTGAAGGGGACTGTCCGGGTTGCCAAGTCGGCCAGGACTTCGCTGGCGATCGGCATCATGCGACATTCGGTGTAACGCATCGCAGCGGCGTTGTCGCCGTCGACGCTACCAAAGTTGCCGCTACCATCGATCAAAGGCATGCGCATCGCGAACGGCTGCGCCATCCGAACCAGCGCTTCGTAAATCGAACTGTCGCCGTGTGGGTGATAGTTACCCATCACATCGCCGACGACCTTGGCACACTTGCGATGCTTCGCGGTGGACGACAAACCTTGTTGGTGCATCGTGTACAAGGTTCGGCGTTGAACTGGCTTTAGCCCGTCGCGGACATCCGGCAACGCGCGACTGGTGATCACCGACAGCGAGTAGTTCAGGTAACGCTCTTGGGCAGCCTGTCGCAACGGGATCGCTTGCAACATCGAATCATCGACGGCATCGAAAAGCGATTTATCGTTTTTGCCAGACTGCTTCCGGGGACGTTTTTTTGCCACGAGGTTGGGATCCTTATCACACTCGAAGAGTCATCCATCGGTCGGTCCGATGGTGGGGCCGGGTGGTCGGCGATTGCGGGTTGACGAAAAGTTGCATGCGGGGGGGCGGCCGCCCGTTGGTCGCGTTCATTGGTGGCGGAAATCACGGGAAAAACGCGATACCAAACTCCACCAGCCTCCCGTGATCGACCAAGTTACGGTAGCGGCATTAGTTTTTCTAGATAGGCGACGGTGGCAAAGTTTAACGATTGGGCGGATTTGGTCGAACGAAACACGTCTGGCGATCGCTAGGGTGGTACTCGATGAACCGGTCGAACCACTTCACGATCGACAACTGTGGACCACCCCGCAATTCGTCCGAAAATACCAACCGTGTGATGTGCCCAATGCCTTCGTCTGTGTTGCTTGCGGTCCCCCAACCGACGAGCGAGTCGCAAGCAACGCCACACACTTTTCGCTAGCGTCAACGAAGTGGCGCCGGAGTCAGGCTTGAGGTCCCATTCCTCATTGCCATCGAACGGAATCTTTGGCTGAAACAACGGTTCGGAGGAACCACCGGATGAAACTGCAAATCAGAAAATACATCGTCGCTTCGGTCGCGTTGGCCGCCGGAATGTTGGTGACGGCTACCGCAACGAAAGCAAACGCAGATGAAAGCTTTATCGTGAAAGCGGAAATCGTCAGCGACACCGTTGCTGCTCCAGTGGCACCAACTGGCTACGTCGGCGACATCGAATACGAAGGCGAAATCTCGTACGAAGGCGATATCATCGACGGCTCCAGCATCGCCGGTTGCCAACCTCGCAAATACGACCGCCCAGACCTGTTTTACAATTTTTACACGCAAGGTCAGTGCAACAACGCGAACGCACAAATGTATGTTTCGCCGTTGCCAACGCCACAATTCGTCGGGCACACGTACTTCACGTACCAACCGTTCTACCCGCACGAAATGCTGTACACACATAAGGACCGCTACCACAACCACTACGACAACGGCCGTGGCTTGAATCGTACGCGTGTGAAATACAGCACTCCCCCGGTCCGTACTGCTATCGAAAACGTTTACTGGAACAAGCTGCGTTTGCCACGCTGATCCAGATCGCAATTGATCGACAACAACTTTCAACCCAAAGAAACAGAAAGATGCGAAAACTATTGCTAATTCTGGCATGCGTGGCGACAGTTTCCGTCGCCACGAATGACAGTGCATCGGCTGCGGGCCCAGGCGGTTTGATCACCCAAGCTTGGGCACATAACTTTGCCATGGACCGTCCTTGGCACGGCGGATATTACAACCAAACCTATGGACAACCCGTCGCATTGGTTGTTCCGCCAACTGCGCACATGCGCACGAATTTTTCGTGGGGCGTCAGCCAAAACCACATGTATCCGATCCACCACCAGTTCGGACGCAGTGCACCAGGTCAAGGTGCGGCAGCGGCAGGAGCTTTCCGCCCTACGCCACATTGGCCAAGCCACACCGATCAATTTGGGTACTATTACGTGCGTGCCCCCTGGTGATTTGCCGACATTAATTTGCATCGCAGGGCAATAATGTTCAAACTAGGTTGTAGCGGTTTTTTCCGCTGCAACCTTTTCTTTTTTTACAGCGGCGGTCATGAACGAGTCCGAATCTCAAATCCGCTCAGTCGAACCTGTGGCAAGCCACACAGGTAGCGGTCCCGCGATGGGTAATAGTCCGGCGCCGACCTCATCCGATGCAGTGTCGACCGATGCAGGCAATCCACAATTGAGTCCTCTCGAAGGCGGACGTTGGCGACCGGTGTCACCGGACGAGCTGCTGCGACGCAATGTCGGCAACGATGACGACGACAGCGACCAAGAACCACAACAACAGAAGGTTCAACTTCAGCGTCGCCAAGAGCTTGAACACAAGCTGAAAGCCAACCCGACGGACCTGGAAGGCTTTTTGGAACTGGCGAGCATCTACCGCGAAGAACAGCGACCTCTAGAAGCGAAACGTTTGCTTCAACAGGCCAAGCAAATCTTCCCGGATGACGAGCAGGTCACGTGGCAACTGGAAGAGGCCGTCTTAGCACGTTCCCTGCAACAACTTCGCGAAGTCACCGACCTTGCCAAACGCGTCAATTCCGTCGACGCCGATCGCGAACTGGAACGTAGCCGAAGCGACTGGGCACACCGTCGAATGGATGTTTGCCGCGCTCGCTTGGAACGCGATCCCTCGCAAGTCAGCTATCGCTTGGTCCTGGCCGAGGCAATGTTTGACGGCGAACTGTTCGAAGAGGCTTTCGAGAACGCGGGGCGTTTGATCGAACTTGACGAATTCTCACCCGCAGCCCATTTCCTGCGTGCACGTTGCTTGTTGGCTCTTGGCAAAGAACTGCCAGCAATGAAAGAACTGCGTGCCGTGGCAATGCGTCGCGCGGTCGTTGCCCCGGCGGCTCTTCGGAGAACAAGCCTAAACCTTCTGATCGAATTGTCGGAAAAGCTGGCTCTACCGGATACCTGTCAACAATACCGCGATCAACTTCAAAGACTTGAGCAAACCATTGCCGCAGAAAGCAAGAAGGAAAACTGATGAGCCAAGCTGTCGCCGATCCTGAACAACTTCGCCAATTCGCATCTCATCTTCACCGATTCGTTGAGGAGTTAAAAGAGCGTTCGACCGCTCTTGGCACCCAGATGAACCAATTGGAGCAAACCTGGCGTGACGAACAACAACGCAAATTTGCTGGCGAATTCAGCGAACAAATGCGACAACTTTCACGGCTGGTCAAAACCACAGAAGAACACATCCCTTACCTGCTCCGCAAAGCGGAACAGATCGATGCATATCTGGGTCGATAATTGATGGGCGGTGCTTGGGCCGTCTGCTTGCGACCAAGTGATATCGCCCGCTTTCGCGGGCGATATCGATTCCGCAGGCTAATTCGTTAGCTTGCGTTTTCCGCTGCGGATGGGTTTCACCATCACGATCTCAACATCGTTGGCAAGCTTTTCTCCGGGCGTGGTTCTTCCCTGATCGATCGCTGCACGCATCATCGATTTCATCTTGGCAACTCGTTCGGGCTGCTCTTCGAACAGGTTGTTCGTCTCACCCGGGTCATTGGACAGGTCATAAAGCTGCATCGGTGGCAGTTCGCTCATATCGTCACGGCCAGGCTTTGGGCTGCTCCAGCCGCCAGACCCTGGGCATAGACATAGTTTCCAGTCCCCGTCGCGAATCGCGAAGTAACCGCCGATGGACTGTGAAACGATCGATTCGCGAGGTGGCTGCTGTGCTTGACCGAGTAGCGTCGGCAGAAACGAAACGCTGTCTTCGGCCGCGGTGCCTGGAATCTCGGCTCCCGTGATTTCGGCTGCGGTTGCGAAGAAATCCAATTGCCCGACCAAGTGCTCCGTCCTCGTACCCGGTTTAACTTTGCCAGGCCAACGAACGATGAACGGGACGCGATGTCCGCCGTCAAAGATGTCAGCCTTGTGACCGCGAAAGATAAAGTTCTGGTCGTGCCCTGCCGCTTCCAGTTCTGGGATATTGGCTGCCGGTGAGCATCCGTTGTCCGTTGTGAAAACGATCAATGTTTCATCTTTAATGCCGTTTCGATCCAGGGCTTCGAGTACGGTTCCGACTGTCGCATCAACCTGCATGGTGAAATCACCATAGTCATTGATCCCACTTTTCCCCAGCCATTCTTTCGAGGGCACGATCGGGGTATGGGGAGCATTTAGCGGCATGTACAAGAAGAACGGCTTCTCTTGTTTGGCGTTGGCGTCAATGAACTTCACCGCTTCCCGTGTGAAAGAAGGCAGCACGTCGACCGCTTCAAAGCTTGCACCGGCGGGGCCTTTGCGATGGAAAGCTTTCTCCACCGTCGCTTTCTCGGTGGGGATGCGATTGCGAACAAAGACATACGGGGGCATATCAAGTGAAGCACTGATGCCGAAGAATTCATCAAAGCCAACGTCAACGGGGCCATTTTTGATTTCGGCTTCGTAGTCAACTTCCCAGCCTTTGTCATAGGCTTTAGAAAAATCGCCATTGTCGTTTGCATCACCGCCATCACGTAGCGGCCAATTCCATCCGAGATGCCACTTGCCGACCGCGCTGGTCGTGTAACCCTGTTGTTTCAACATCCCCGCGATCGTCAAACGATCCTCTGCGATTAACGGTGGACTAAACCCACCCAAGACACCTTTTTGCAATCGCGTCCGCCAATGATATCGCCCGGTGAGGATGCTATACCGAGTTGGCGTACATACCGACGATGACGTATGAGCATCGCCAAAGATCATGCCTTCCGAAGCGATTCGATCGATGTTCGGAGTCGCAATCTTTGATTCTGGATTTAAGGCACCGACGTCCCCAAACCCTTGGTCATCAGCCAAGATGAAAATCATGTTCGGGCGATCGGGTGTCGCCGCAATGGCATTCGATCCGATATGCACCACGGAAATTAAAAGAGCAATGACCGGTGCAACGGAACAAAACCGGGCCTTCAAAAACTTGGACATAAGAACTGCTAAAACGGTGGGGTAGGGGAAAGGGCGGGACAATTCTTTATGCAGGCAGCCATCAAACACAGCACGCTTTCGGTTGCGACTTCAGAAAAGGGAATCACGAGAACCGGAAGGGAGATTGCTAAGTTGCCACGGCGTCTTTCTCCTGAAAGTCCATCGAAATCGATCGACCGTGTCTTTGCGATAGCAACCTGCGAAAGTCGTGCTCTGATTGTAGCGTCAAGAGATTCAATTTGCTCTCGACCGCGAAGAACATAAACCGAGTGAGCGAAGGCCGTTTTCTGTCGTTTCAAGGCTGCGCGCAAAATGTCTGACACTCGCTCGCGACAAACCGCTACACTGGACCCGATCCAGTAACGCGGCCATTGCCGTCGAAGACACGCCATTTTGATTCTGTTTCATCGACAGACAGATCCAGAATGATGCGGCGTAATTCAGTGTCTTTGTCCACCACGTTATTGGCTCCCCGCCTTTCCGATCGTTTGTCAAACCAATTTGCCAGCGATCCATCCCACCTCATGCTCCCACCTTCGCCGATGAACATGACCGGATGTTTAGCCGGACTGTGTTGGCTATTGGCTGCCTTCGTCGTCTGCAGCGCGGCGCATGCAGATTCACAAGATGCGGATTTCTTTGAAAGCCGCATTCGGCCGGTGCTGATCGAACATTGCTACGAATGTCACTCTGACCAGTCTGATATCGTTCAAGGCGGGCTGCGTTTGGATTTTTCCGATACGACTCGCCAAGGCGGTGACTCGGGAGTTGCCGTCGTCCCCGGCGATCCCGATGCGAGCTTGTTGCTTCGCGCGATGAAGTATGAAGAATCAGAAATGCCTCCCGCTGGAAAGCTGGATGATCGCATTCTGCATGATTTCGAGACTTGGATTCGCAATGGCGCAGCGGACCCCAGGAATGCTGCAACAACTGTTGATGCTCCAGAACACTCAGACAGCTCAGCAATCGATTGGAACGAAGAACGTGATTTCTGGTCTTTCAAGCCACCCGTCGGCACTCCGAAATCGATCGACGAACTGATCAAACAGAAACTTGAACCTGCAGGATTGCGACGAAATCCGAAAGCCTCGCGGCGTGCCCTGATCCGCCGACTTTCGTTTGACCTTCGCGGCTTGCCGCCTTCGGACTCGGAGGTTCAGCAATTCGTCAGTAACAAGCATCCCGCAGCGATCGAGCGGATGATCGATAAGTACCTGGCAGACCCTTCGTTCGGAGAACACTGGGCGCGACTTTGGTTGGATGTCGCTCGATACGCAGAAGATCAGGCGCATAAAGTTGGTGACAACGATTCACTGACATACCCCAATGCGTATCTGTATCGCAACTGGGTGATCGATGCGTTTGCCCAAGATATTCCTTACGACGAATTTATACGACTTCAACTGGCCGCCGATCACTACCAACCGGAGTCGAAAGAACAGCATCTGGCATTGGGATTCCTGGGACTTGGTCCGAAATACTATGCCCGCAACAGTCCTGAGGTGATGGCGGACGAATGGGAAGATCGTGTCGACACCGTCACACGCGGCTTGTTGGGATTGACGGTTGCTTGTGCCCGTTGCCATGACCACAAGTACGATCCGATTCCGACATCAGATTACTATGCGTTGGCAGGCGTGTTCGCGAGCACCGAAATGTTCAATCGGCCAATCGACGATCAGGTCAAGACAAAGAACGGCCAAAGCGAGAAACCGCAGGACGGAGTTCACATCGTTCGAGATGGCAAGCCACAGGATCTTCATGTGATGATTCGTGGAGATGCGAAGCGAAAGGGTGACCTCGCACCGCGTCATTTCTTGACCGTTCTTAGCCCCGCTCAGCCAGAACCACTCACCGATAACAGCGGTCGAGCCAATTTGGCTGAAGCGATCGTAGCCCCAGAAAACCCGCTAACGGCCAGAGTGATCGTCAACCGAATTTGGCGACAACTGATGGGACGGGGGCTCGTCGAAACGCCTAGCAATTTCGGAAAACTGGGACAACGGCCCAGCCACCCCGAATTGCTCGATACGCTTGCCCATCGGCTGGTTCAAAATCAATGGTCGCTGAAACGATTGATACGTGAAATCGTCGTGTCAGAAACGTATCAGCAAAGCAGCCAATCAAATGACGACGCGATGCGATTGGATGCAGACAATCGTTTGTATTGGCGAATGAGCCCAAAAAGGCTTCGCATTGAGGCCTATCGCGATGCCGTGCTCTACGTCAGTGGCACACTGGATCAGACCGTTGGCGGCCGATCGATTGATCCGGAATCCGCGGACGAAAGTCGCAAGACGGTGTATAGCGAAATCAGCCGAATGGATTTGAATTCATTGTTGGCTCGGTTTGGATTTCCCGACCCCAATGCACACTGTGCGAAGCGGGCGGAAGTCACAACGCCTCTGCAAAAACTCTTCTTGCTCAATAGTCCCTTCATCGTGAAGCAAGCTGAGAAGCTTGCCGAACATGCCGCCTCATCAGACCATTCCACTGAAGATCAGATTGTTGCGCTCTATCGGCAACTGTTGTCGCGGCCACCAACAAGCGAGGAAATCGAACTGTCATCGGAGTTCCTTTGTGGAGACGCGGCGTCTAAAGCGGCCTGGGTCCAATTTGCCCAAATGCTGTTGATCAGCAACGAAATGCAATTCATCGAATAGGGGATCAAGATCGCTATGAGTGACTTATCAATCGTTTCTCGCCGACAATGGCTGCGTCGATCAGGTGCCGGCTTTGGGACTGTCGGAATGCTTGGTGCGATGCAAGCGAGCGGCTTGCTTGGATCCACCAGTGCAGCGAACGAAACGATGCCCCAAGGCTTTGAAGGATTACATTTTCCGGCAAAAGCCAAACGCGTCATCTTTCTATTTATGAATGGCGCACCTTCACATGTCGACACATTCGATCCCAAACCCGAATTGAAACGACGCGAAGGCGAGGCTCCGCCGGACAGCATCTCCGGAAAAAAACGAGCGGGAGGCATGATGCCTTCGCCGTTCAAGTTTGCCAAATACGGCGAAAGTGGTGTCGAGATGAGCGAACTGTTTCCATGCTTGGCCAAGCATGCAGACGACCTATGCGTTATCAGGTCGATGCATACAGACGTTCCGAACCACGAACCGGGTTTGCTGTTGATGCAATCGGGGCATCAGCAACCCACGCGTCCCAGCCTGGGTTCTTGGCTTTCCTATGGCCTGGGCAATCAGAACGAAAACTTGCCAGCCTTTGTCGCGATCAGTCCGGGGCTGCCGGTCGTCGGACCTCAGTTGTGGTCCAACGCATTTTTGCCAGGTCAGCATCAAGGCATGGAAGTCGATACCAACAAGACATCAGTCGAAGAGCTGATCGCGAACATTCGCAATCCGAATTTGGACCGGCAATCACAGCGAAGATCGTTGGATTTCCTTGAAAAGCTCAATACCATTCATCGTGAAAAGCACGCTGGTAATCCGTCTTTGGAAACGCATGTCCGAGCAATGGAATTGGCCTTTCAAATGCAGTCGGTCGCTTCGGAAGCGTTCGATCTAAACCATGAAACGGAAGCGACTCGCAGTGCCTACGGTGATACTGCGTATGGACGCAGTTGCTTGCTGGGTCGACGTTTGCTTGAACGTGGCGTTCGTGTGGTCCAAGTGTTCTACGTTCACAAAGGAAATAAGCAGCCTTGGGACACCCACAGCAACAACAACACTGGTCATGAAAAGCTGTGTGCCGACAGCGACCGAGCGTCCGCCGCACTGCTTTCGGATTTAAAGCAACGGGGCATGCTGGAAGACACGCTGGTCATTTGGGGCGGTGAATTTGGGCGCACGCCGTATTCACAAGTCGACCAAGCCAAAGACATCAAGAAAGCTGGTCGCGACCACCACCACACAGGATTTTCGATGTGGTTGGCCGGAGGTGGCGTTCGTGGCGGGACCATGTACGGCGCGACAGACGACCTAGGAATGCACGCGATCGAAAACCGCGTGCACGTTCATGATCTGCATGCGACGGTGCTTCATCTGATGGGAATCGACCATACCCGACTTACGTATCGGTACTCCGGTCGAGATTACCGACTGACCGATATCCACGGCCGTATCGTCAACGACTTGATCGCCTAGCCGAAAAAACGACTAGACCATCGGCAACACGTCAGCCTCAGACTCGTCCTCACCCTCAAGCGTCACCGGAGTATGGAACCCGGCCGGTTTGATCGCCAAGATCGAACAAGTCACGTTCGACAGCAGGTTTTCCGCAGTGTTGCCAATCAAGAATCCCGCGACACCGGTTCGGCAAACCGTTCCCATGACAATCAAATCAGCTTCGACCTGCTCGGCTACGGCGAACATTTCGCTCGAAGCGTTTCCACGCCGTACATGGGTCTGAACGTCGATCCCCTCGGTATCCACATGTTCGATCAGCTGTTGCAGATTCTTTTGCACCAACTGTTCCTGCTTCTCGATCGCCTGATCGATCTCCGCATCCCCGGCACGCCGACGAAGCGATTGCTCCATCCACATCTGCCAAGCACTGGCGACGTGCAGGGTCGCGTTGTCCATTCTTGCGATCGTCGACGCAAGTTGCATGAGTTGTTGATTCAGGTCACGATGCGTCTCATCTGTCGCATCGATATCGACGGCAGTCAAAACTTGATCAAATTCACCGTGAACCTGAGGCTTCAACAGCCAAACCGGACAGGGACACAGTCGCAGCAGTGAACGAGAGATACTGCCGAAAAGCTTTCCGCTGACCGAGGTTCCGTCAGCGGTTTTGATCACCAAATCATGTTTTCCACGCAGGACCTGCCGTGTGATCTTTTGGGCGGGATCACCGAACTGAACCAAGACGCTGACTTGGCTTTGCGAGGCACTGTCGTCTGATGAGTTTGCGAATTGCGAAGCTAGATCACGCAGTTTCTGTTCATGGTCCTGGCGCAACAGACGCTCAACTTCTGCCGGATCAATGGCCGAAGACAACAGTCCCACGGCTGGCGGAACCGGCTTGAGAACTTCCATCAATGTGACATTTGCGCCGTTACTTTTTGCGATTTCGAATGCGCGAATCAATGCCGCCTGCGGATCAGTGGCGCCCACATAAACGAGAATATTGCTGAAGCAGTTCATGGATGATTGACGGGAACAAAGGGGAAAGGGAAGCCAAGTTCGTTTCGCTGTCAGGAACGGATTAACGCCCGAATTGTCGAGACGATCAAGCCAATGAAATACGCAGGCTCGCACCATACGGGCCACGCAAAACGACTCGTGCAGATCGAGTTTCCTCAATCAACGTCATTGTGTGCAATTTGAGCGCCAAATGGTTGATTGACATACCAAGGTCCGCTTCAAATTGTCGCGAAACGGTCCATTCATCAAACCCTGCTCGCCTGATAAAACTGGGTTCGGATCAGCAGGTCGAACACTTCTTGACCGGCTATTACAAACGTCTTGACCAAGTCCTGATCCGTTACCCGTGTGCGATATGGCTCGATTGAGGGAAATAGGTGGGCGGAACCGTTCCTGACAAATCAGCCGATACATATTAAAACACAGGCGATGGACCAGTGAAGCAATCGCTTGCTGACAAACAATGGACCGTGATTATTGCTGACAGCTGGGATTATTGTTGCCAGCTGGGTCAATCCGACCAACAATCGATCGCACCTAGTTCTGGTCCAAGCAATCCGTCTACTTGAATTGTAGTGAAGCATCACGATGAGCGATTCGACGCAAGCGTTATTTGACCGCCTCGGCGGGACATCCGCAGTCGCAGAAATAGTCCAGCAGATGTACGCCCGGGTCTTGGCCGACCCAGAACTTGCACCATTCTTTGCAGGTGTTTCGATGGATCGGCTTCGAACGATGCAATATCACTTTCTTGCCTCGGCGTTTGACGGGCCGGTTGAATATAGCGGCGCAGAATTGACTAAAATCCACGCCGGTCGCGGAATCAAGGCAAACCACTTTGCCAAATTTTGCGGCCACTTTGCGGATGTGCTCGAGGACCGAGGTGTTGCCTCCAAAGACATCAATGATGCCCTAGGGCGTTTGTCGATGTTTCGAGACAAGATTACCGGTGACGCCAATATTGATGGCTGATTTTCGCCAACGAATTCAGTTGCTCAGACGCTCCGTTCACGCGTTCGTACGAAACCCGCTTTCCAAATAGAGAGCGTTTCGCGAATACTGCGTCAACGTTCGTCTGAGGGTTTGAAAAGATCGAGTTGCTACCCGCCAAGCTTCCCCGTTTGGCCCTCCTCCCTTAGCAATCGATCAACATGACCCAGATTGACTATCTCGTTGTCTTCACCTATTTCGTCGTCATGATCGCCATCGGTATTTGGGCGATGCGACGGGTCAAAGACCAAGAAGACTACTTCATGGGAGGTCGGGGATTTGGCAAGCTGCTGCAGACCTTCGCCGCTTTCGGGGCTGGAACCGGCGCTCATGAACCGATCCAAGTCGGTCGCACCAGTTGGACAAGTGGTTTAAGCGGTGTTTGGTCAGCACTGATGTGGCTGTTCGTGACGCCTGTCTATTGGATCACCGCCGTTTGGTATCGGCGGATGCGTCACTTGACCCTCGGCGATTGGTTTGTCGAACGCTACCAATCGAAATCACTGGGGGCAGCGTATTCCGTCTTTGCGATCGTGTTTTACATGTTCTACCTATCGACGATGTTGTCGGCGATCGCGAAGTTTGCGGCGCCGTTGATGGGCGTCGAAACGGTTTTCGGGATGGATCTGAAATATGTATTGGTCCCTGGTTTAGCCGCAGTCGTCATCCTGTACGGAGTCTTAGGCGGACTGACAGCTGCCTATTGGACCGATCTGATCCAAGGCCTATTCATCATCTTGCTGAGCGTGATGCTGATCCCCTACGGACTTTGGGAATTGGTCAAGAAGTATGGCGATAGCGAAACACAAGGCATCATGGACGGGTTTGCCATTTTGCATCAACGTGTGTCTGCCGATTACTTCAACCTTTTCAATGGCCCCAGTGCAGGTGAGTTTCCGCTTCAATACATCCTGGCGTTGTCCGTGCTGGGCATGGTCGGCATCGTTGTGCAGCCTCACTTCATTGCCACCGGTGGTGGCTCGGCGAAAAGTGAAAATGAAGCTCGGATTGGCCTGGTTGTCGGAAACTTTTTAAAGCGGCTTTGCACGGTCGGATGGGCAATCACGGCGTTGATCGCTTTGGCATTGCTGGCCGGCAATCCAGAACTGGTTCGAGACCCCGACTACGTTTGGGGCATTGGTGCAAAAGAGATCCTAGGGCCACTAAACCTGGGATTGGTCGGCCTGATGTTGGCATGCTTGATGGCCGCCATGATGAGCTCTGCCGATACCTACATGATCGTCAGCTCGGCTCTGATCACCCGAAACATCTACGTCGCCTACATCAATCCGAACGGGACCGAACGCGAAAATGTTCGTGTCGCAAGGCTGACGGGCTTGGGAATCATCATTGGTGCGTCGTTTGTCGCCCTCACCATGGCGGACGTCTTTGCCCAATACTTGCTGGCACTTCAATTGCCGATCATTTTCGCCGCTCCCTTCTGGGTCGGAATGTACTGGCGCCGAGCCAACGCGACTGCGGTATGGATTACGGCTGCGTTCTCTTCGCTGTTTTTCTTTGTTCTCCCGATCGTGATTCCAATCGCGATGCCTTCGCTGAAGACGGATGCAAAGTGGACAATTACAACCGATCGAATCACCAAAACAATCACGCGAGTCGCAACCGCAGCCGATGTCGCCAGACACGAGGCGTGGCAACAAGCTGTCGAGCAGACAAACGGTGATGAAGACGAAATTAAGAAACTCGGCCCCGAACCTCCAAAGGGAAATCTAGGCGAAGAGATCGAAGTCGTTTTGAAGTCGGGAGACAAATCGATCTTCTGGAGCGGTGGCGTTGCGCCACTCGACGGCAGCCCGACGTACGAAGAAGTCTCGGACATGACTCAAGGCGATATGCGGATCGTTTCCGAACGCCGCATAGGAGCACAACAAGGTTCGGGACAGTTTAACTTGGACCTTGTAGTTTATCGCTTGGTCGGGTTCGACTTTTCCAACGTGACCCAGGCGACGCTGGAAACGTTGCGCTTACCCACGCGAGTATTGCTACCGTTCCTGGTTCTGATCATTGCCAGTTACTTAACGCCCAAAGGTGACCCTCGGTTGCTCGATCGATACTTTGCGAAGATGAAGACTCAGGTGCATCCTGATCCTGAAACCGATCAAGCGAATCTGGAAGCGGCTTACCAGGATCCGTCGAAACTGGAATCGCTGAAGCTGTTCCCCAACACGAATCTTGAAATCCAGAAACCACGTCCGTCTGACTTGATCGGATTCACCATTTCTGTGATCGTCTGTTTTGTGATTATTGGGCTGCTGGTTTGGCTGGCGCAGATCGGGGCCTAGCGGAACGGTGGAAGCCCACCGCACGTGTGTGGTTTTGATTGGGGGAATCAGCACGGCGGAGCGTGCTGGGTACTATGCAAAGTACCCGTCACAGTCCCTGTGACGCCGGGCGTTGGTTCTTTTCGGTTGCTGGTTGAGTGGTGATTCGGCACGGCGGAGCGTGCCGGGTACTTTGTTGTGCTTAAAAGTACCCGTCACAGTCTTTGTGACGACAGGCTTGGTTTCCTCTCCGGGTCGGCACGGCGGAGCTTGCCGGATACTTTGGTGTGCTTTGAAGTAATAGCGAACGAGAAAGATACGGTTTCGATGGTTGACGACGAAGAAACGATAACGGCCTATCACGAAGCGGGGCATGCGGTCATCGGATTTCTATTGGGTGGGCAGATCGAATCGGTCGGACTCTATGCCGAAGCGGATGAGTGGCTGCCAGAACGATTCGGAGACTGCCATGTGAATTGGGGACGAGTCGACGCGAATGCCAATGAACAGATCGAACGAGAAGTACTGACCGTCTTGGCAGGTCCCGTCGCAGAAATGATTTACACACAAGAAGAGATGCACCCCGCGGACAATCCGACTTGGGCCCACGATTGGAATCTGGCCGATCAACTGTGCCGCCGAATGCTTCCGGATCCCTACTCTAGACAGACTTTCTTGACCGCAGCCTTGATGGTTCTACGCGACCAAATCTGGCGTGATCAATGCTGGGCCGCAATCGCGGCAGTCGCGGATGAACTTCTTGCGCATGAATCGCTTGACGCGGATCAACTCTCCGAAACACTGCGTTTTTGGACCACCCGATAGAACCTTGCCCAATTTTCCTCGTCATCAGCTCTCTGCGATTGGTAGGGAGCCCGAGTGGTTAATTCACCACAAAAAACGCGACAGTGGGCGCTCGCAAAGCCAGTTTCGCGTATAACGAAGTCACTCCACGATAGACACCTTTGACCACAAGGCTATTCGGACACCCTGTTCGTTAGTCACGTCGATTCGCCTGACTAAAGTAAGCTGGCGATGATATCGACGAGTATTGCTTTTCAAGACGTCTCATCGAATGCTTCGGAGAACAGACCATGGTTTGTCCTCATAAACGCGGCGGCTTTACTCTCGTCGAGTTGTTGGTTGTCATCGCGATCATTGGGATCCTGATCGCATTGCTTTTGCCCGCTGTCCAGGCGGCACGAGAAGCCGCTCGCATCATGCAATGTCAGAATCGAGTTAAACAGATCGCGCTGGCCTGTCACAACTATGAATCGACCTTCAAAGAACTTCCTGGATACGGTGGGGAACGGGCCGGTTTCCTAATCACGCAACGTGACGGTCGCAGACGCAGCAATCTTGGAGGCGGAACTTGGATCACACAAAGCTTGCTCTATCTGGAACAAGACAGCCTGGGGAAATCGATCCAAAGCTTCGCGAGGTCACTACAAGTAACGCCGACCGATCGAGTGCGTGAACTGGTCCGGGCAACGGTCAAGACATTTCATTGCCCGACACGTCGAGACGCAACGCCGTATCCATTGCTAGAACCGTATAGCAATCGCTACGGAGAGTATGGGGCGCGGACCGACTACGCGATGAACGGTGGCCCGGCGATCATTGATACCGAAGCGGCCCCCAATTCGAACGAAGCCCCCGCGATTAAAATCACCAAAGACGGTGTCTGGGTACTGGGTAAACGCACTCGAATGAACCGAATCCTAGACGGACTGTCGAACACTTATCTGGTCGGCGAAAAGGCAATGGATTTGGGGAAACTTGTGACCGGTGACGGGTTCGGCGATCGATCACCGATCGCCGGATACCATGAAGTCCCCATTTCGTCTCACTCCTACGTTCGCTATGCCGCTCGATCGCCGAGAATGGATTCCTATGAGAACTGCCTGGAGTGTCATGACTTTGGTTCAACCCATGCGGCGGGTTGGAATGTCGCGTTTGCGGACGGGCATGTCGCATTGATGAACTACAGCTTGGACTTGGAAGTTCACCGCGCCCAAGCATCGGTCGACGGCAAAGAAATCATTCCGTACGAACACTAGTGCTTCGTTCCAACTCGATTTTAGGATGAGCCGTATGGCGTTAGCCATGGTTTCAGAGAAATAACCGGGGCTAACGCCCGTCGGCTGATGACCCGAACCCGTATTTTCATAGGGAACGAAGCACTAGCATCACCAGCGAATACAGAGCTGGACAGATGATTCATGTTCGATCCAGACCATTCGGCTACCGACTTTCCCCTCCGCAGTGAAGAGTTCCAGACGCGTTGAGATTCTTGTTCACCGTCATCAATCTGATGGTGTATGCTGTGCCGTTTTCAGCGGAATATGGCAACTCAATCGACTGGGTTTAGAACTTCATGCGTTCGTTTTATCGCCGAGAGCACGCAAGGTTGGCCGCGTGCTTGTCGTTCATTCTTTGTTTGACAAATTCATCGTTGGTGCAAAGCCAGACGATTGATGATCCAGACTTTCTGGTTCAAGGGGAGTACAGCGGCGAACGACGCAGCATGCAGGTCGTCGCAATCGGTGATGGCGAATTCGACATTACAGTTTTCGAGGCTCCCATCGCCGAGCGCTTTTCGGCACTCGAAGCACCGCGAAAACTTGATGGCGATGAAGACGTTGTCGCCGAGCTTGCCGAGTCACTTGAACTGAAGCGTGTCGAAAGAAAGCCGGCAACATTGGGAGCCCCACCACCACGCGGTGCGATCGTACTTTTTGACGGAACCAAAGAATCACTAAGTCGCTGGAAGAACGGCCAGTTGGACGACGACGGCCTTCTGAAACAGGGGACCGAGTCAATTGAAACCTTTGGCGACTATCGATTGCATCTTGAGTTCCGGACCCCATGGATGCCGGACAAATCCGGTCAGGCTCGGGGGAATAGTGGTGTTTATCACCAAGGCCGCTACGAGAACCAAATCCTCGACTCGTTTGGACTGGAAGGCGACAAAAACGAAACCGGTTCGATTTACGATATCAAGGCTCCGGATTTCAATGCCTGCCTTCCGCCAATGGCTTGGCAAACCTATGACGTCGATTTTACGGCCGCGCGATTCGATGGCGATAAAAAAGTCGCCGATGCTCGGATGACAGTGCGTCTGAATGGTGTGACCGTCCAGAATGATGTCGCGGTTGGGAAAGCTACCCGTGCCGCACCACTCGCCGAAGGTGCCGGTCCCGGGCCAATCTATTTGCAGGATCACGGCAACGAAGTTCGCTTCAAGAACATCTGGTTGGTACCACGCGATCCAGAGCGTGAAGCCAACCGCCCGATCGTTCCTGGATTCGAACGATTCTTCACCGGTGGATCGCCCGACCCAAACGCCCTTGGCGGAGAGATGCTGATCAGCTCGCTGGCTTGTGCCGCTTGCCACCAAAACGAATCACATTCATTGCCAACCAAACGTGGTCCGAACCTAACTGACGTCGCTAGCCGACTTCGTCCCGACGCGTTGGTCTCGATGACCGCCAACCCACATCAAAGCAAAACGGGCACCAGTATGCCCGACCCATGGCCAAACGCGGACGCGGGTCAGCGAAATGCGAATGCCGCAGCGATCGCGAGTTTCCTACTGATCGAAAGCAATGACGATACCTGGATAGACCGTCCGTCCCGGCGATCGCAAATTCGCATCGGCGAATCGTTGTATCACTCCGTTGGTTGCGTCGCCTGCCATCAAGCATTCGACGATCGCAAGACCGCAACGAACACAACTATCCCACTTGGAGATGTCGCTTCGAAATATACCGTCGATGCCTTGGCGAGTTTTTTAAACGATCCCCACAAGGTCCGAAGCGGTGGTCGAATGCCTTCTCTGGTAGGTTCCAAGGCCGACGCCTATTGCATCGCTTCGTATCTGACGCGTGAAGTTACCCAGCGTCGTCCTAAAGTCGAAATGCAACGCAGCTTTTATCGGGGGAAGTGGGAAAAACTGCCTGACTTCAAAACGCTGACACCCGAGTCCGTTGAAACCGTCACCCGCTGGGACGACAACAAATATTTCAGCCAAAACAACATCGGCTTGGTCTATGAAGCGAAGATTCAAATCCTTTCGGACAATACGTACGAGTTCTCCGTAACCAGCGATGATGGTGCTCGCCTGGTCATTGGTGAAAACGAAGTGGTCAATGATGGTGTCCATCCTGCGACGACCAAACGCGGCCGCTTCAACCTGAAAGCGGGAATTCACCCGGTTCGTGTCGAGTATTTCAATGCCGGAGGTGGTGGCGAGTTGGAAGTCCATGTCAGCGATCCGACGATTGGACGTGTTCGCTTGGAAGAAATGCTCGCCAGTAGCGATGAAGCTCCTCGCAGCTTGGTCAAAGATCGATTTACCGTCGATGAGTCTCTGGTCGAAACCGGCCGAACCTTGTTCCAGTCATCCGGCTGTGCGAACTGCCACCAGCTTAATTCGATTCCTTCGACGATGCTCGCGCCGACGTCGTTGGCCCAAGCAAATTTGGACGCCGGATGTTTGGCCGATGAGGTGCAATCTCCCGCTGTGAATTATTCGCTTAGCGATCGACAGCGTGCCGCAATTGTTGCGACGATCAAGCGGCAGCGTGACGATCAAGAATCCGAATCGAAGTTGGCGGATGCCGATCTGGTTCATCTCAATATGGCGACGATGAACTGCTACGCATGCCATGTACGCGATGGCAAGGGCGGGCCGGAACCCTCACGCGATACCGCATTCCAGACCACGACGGTGGAAATGGGATGGGAAAGCCGGATGCCTCCACCGCTCGACGGCGTCGGCGACAAGTTGCAATCCGAATACCTGCACAAGACGATCGCCAATGGAGCCAACGAGCGTCCCTACATGATGACACGAATGCCGGGGTTTGGAAAAGAAACGCTCAACCACTTGGCCGATGCCTTGGTCAAATTGGATGTCCAGCCCGAAGGCGAATTAACCGCGAGCGACATCGAAGAAACCATTCACGATGGTCGAAGCTTGGTCGGCGCCAGTGGCTTGGCCTGTATCAAATGCCATGCGTATGGTGGAGTCAAAGGCGGAGGGATCGGCGTCATCGACTTGGTTTCAATGCCGAAGCGATTGCGTTCGGAATGGTTTCACCGCTATTTGATGGATCCAATCAAGTACCGTCCTGGAACCCGGATGCCCAACAGCTTTCCTGAAGGCCGCAGTACTTACACGAAACTGTACCACGGCGATGCCGATCAACAGATCACCGCGATTTGGTCGTATTTGAAGGCAGGAAAATCGGCGCAGGAGCCACTGGGACTGCGGGCCGGATCGATCCTGCTAACCGCAGGTCAACGACCGCTGATCTATCGCAACTTTTTCGAAGGCGTCTCCGGACGGGGCATTGCGGTCGGATATCCAGAAGGAATCAATCTAATTTGGGATGCAGAGCGTTTCGGATTAAACACCGTTTGGCGAGGCGCGTATATCGACGCGGCACGACACTGGACCGGGCGTGGCCAAGGACGAACAAGTCCCGTCGGTTCGGGAATCACCTCCTTGGAAACCGATACCCCGATCGCGATCGGAGATGACATTTCGATGAGTTGGCCGTCAGAAGATCCCCGTCAGTCAGGCTATCGGTTCAAAGGCTATCGATTGGACCAGGATGGGCGTCCTGTATTCCGCTATCAGATCGGTGAAGCAACCCTCGAAGATCATTTGCAGCCGATGACAGAATCTTCGGCCGTCCGCACACTAACGATTCGCTGGAACGCTGACGCTACGCCGCAGCAACTCATTTGGCGACCGGCAACCTCCGGCGATATTTCCACCGAAGGCGAGCAATTCAAAGTCGGATCGTTGACGATCGGGTTTGATTCACCGGCGCAGGTCGTCAATGCCGAAGGACGCCGTCAATTGCGACTGCTGCTGCCGGCACAACCGACCGTCACGGTAACGGAGGTTATTTCCTGGTGAGACACTTCATTCAATTCCATTCATCAATGTCTACGCTATCCATGCCCGCTTCTGCATTGTTGTCTGCTTCTGCATTGTTTTGGTTCCGCGTCAGCTTGGTGTTGACCCTTATCGTCGCTGCCAATCTGGCGAATGCCCAATCGAAGGAATCGGAATACTACAAGATCACCACGTTCGAAACGCCGCTAGGTGAAGTCATCGAGGCAAGCGGATTCCAACTGATGCCAGATGGCAAAATGGCTGTCTGCAGCCGACGCGGTGATATTTTCTTGATCGACCGGCCGTTTGCCGATGAGGTAACGGCGGATCAGTTTTCGGTCTACACGCGTGGGCTTCACGAACCGCTCAGCCTTGGCCTTCGCGACGGTTGGCTCTATGCCACGCAGCGCTGCGAAGTCACTCGCATGAACGACCACGACGGCGACGGTTCCGCGGATGAGTTTGAAACCGTCGGCGATGGCTGGGGCGTCTCGGCGGACTACCACGAGTACGCGTTTGGATCAAAGCCAGATGCCGACGGAAACATCATCGTCACGCTTTGCCTGACCGGTTCATTCAATAGCGATGTGCTGTATCGCGGCTGGGCCGTGAAAGTCACCGCCGATGGCCAAACCATTCCGTTTGCCAGTGGTGTGCGATCTCCCGGCGGAATCGGAGCGGACTCGAAAGGGCGTCTTTACTACACCGACAACCAAGGCCCATGGAACGGCACCTGTGGGATGAAACCTTTGATTGAGAATACCTTTGTCGGTCACCCTGGCGGTTTTCGCTGGTACGAACAAGCCGAATCGGTGATGGGACCCAAACCTGTTGAACCTGAAAGCGGTTCACGAATTGTGACCGAGATGGAACGTGTCGAACAACTGGTCCCACCTACGGTGATGTTCCCTTACGGAAAGATGGGAAAGAGTGCTTCAGGAATCGCTTGTGATACCACCGACGGAAAGTTTGGACCGTTTACGAACCAGCTGTTCGTTGCCGATCAATCCGCGAGCACGATCATGCGTGTCTATCTCGATGAATTCGAAGGCCACGTCCAAGGTGTTTGCTTTCCGTTTCGATCGGGTTTCGCATCCGGAAATGTCGGCGTCGAAATGACTCCGCAAGGATCGCTCTTCGTCGGCGGAACCAATCGTGGCTGGGGAAGCGTCGGCAGCCGAGATTTTGCAGTCGAACGTTTGGATTGGACTGGCAAAACACCGTTCGAGATACTGGCGATGCGATTACAAAGCGATGGCTTCGAACTGGAGTTTACCGAGCCCATTGATGTCCAAACCGCCGAAGACATTGAAAGCTACGATCTTAAAACGTACACGTACGAATATCGTTCGCAATACGGCAGTCCCGAAGTCGACCACACCACCCCGACCATCAAATCGGCATCCGTCTCAGAAGATGGCATGCGAGTTCGCCTGGTTGTTGACGGGCTGCAGCGAGGGCATGTCCATGAGCTGATCAGCTCTGGCGTTCGCAATAAGTCAGGAAACGGATTGCTACACGAGCAAGCGTATTACACGCTGAACTACCTACGCGATTGAACAGATCAATCCTTGTGACAAGGCTCCCGCCTTGTCACACAGTGTCTCGCCGGCTCCGCCGGCCCTCTCCCCAAAAGACACCAGGAAGCGAACGCCGATCTGCGCATCAACAAAACCGAATCTCACAGAACTTGTGACAAGGCTCCCGCCTTGTCACACAGTGTCTCGCCGGCTCCGCCGGCCCTCTCCCACAACAAGACCAAGAATCGACACTAATCTGTGCAGCAACGATACTGGATGCCGCACAAAGTCTCACCCGCTCCTCCGACTCTCACGCCAGCACATCTCTAACAACGTGTGCTTCCTCAACTCCGGTAAGCCGAAAATCCAATCCCTGGAATTTGTAGGTCAACCGATTGTGGTCGATCCCCAGTAAATGCAGCATCGTCGCGTGAAAGTCTCGGACATGGACTTTATTCTCGACCGCGTTGTATCCAAACTCGTCGGTCGCTCCGTACGAAACGCCACCTCGAACTCCTCCGCCCAGCATCCACGTCGAGAACCCTTTGATGTGATGATCACGGCCGCTCCCCTGCGCCATTGGGGTTCTTCCGAATTCGCCGCCCCAAATGATCAACGTGTCTTCCAGCATGCCTCGTTGCTTTAGATCATTGACCAACGCCGCGGTGGCTTGATCGACCAGACCGGCAGTCGTCTGGACACCTTTCTTGACACCACCATGATGATCCCAGCCGCGATGGTAAAGCTGAATGAATCGGACACCTCGCTCGGCAAGACGTCTGGCAAGCAAACAGTTACTTGCGAAAGAACCGTCTCCTGGCGTGCAACCGTAGCGATCAATGGTCGCCTGGGTCTCGTCCGACATGTCCGTTAGCTCAGGGACAGACGCTTGCATACGGAACGCCATTTCATAGGCTGCCAACCGTGTCGCGATTTCGGGATCCTTGCGTTGTCGGTTGCGCTGCGAATTGATCATCGCGACCGCATCGATGATCTCTCGTTGCTGTAGCCGGTTGATTCCGCCTGGATTTTCGACGTAGTGCACCGGGCTGCCGCTGGCGTGCATCTGGACGCCTTGAAAACGACTGGGCAAAAAACCGGAATGCCATTGTCGCGAACTGATCGGCTGGCTCTGTCCACCGCCTTCACTGGTCAGCACAATGAACCCGGGCAGGTTTTCCGTCTCAGCTCCCAAACCGTACAGCACCCACGCCCCCATCGAAGGCCGACCGCTGATTGCGGTCCCCGTGTTGAAAAATGTATGCGCCGGATCGTGATTGATTTGTTCGGTGTGCATGGAATTGATCACGCACATTTGATCGGCGAGGCCACTGATGTGTGGAAACACGTCGGAGATCATCAACCCACTGTCACCGCGAGGCGAGAAGCGATGTTGCGGGCCCATGATTTTCAACTCGCGCCCCTGCAATTGTGCAATCGGCTGCCCTTCGGTAACCGACGACGGCATGGGTTTGCCGTCCAGTTTTTCAAGCATTGGCTTGTAGTCAAAGGTCTCTAAATGACTCGGACCACCTGCCATGCAAAGGTGGATCACGCGTTTAACCTTTGCGGGGTGGTGCTGCGTGATTGACGATGCCGAGGAACTGTTTTGCATCAAACTCGTCAGGGCAGCCGCCCCTAAACCGGTACGACGCAAAAAAGTCCGGCGTGCAATCTGCGTATGATTTGAAACCATGGTGAAATTCATTCGACGGTCGGAGACAAAGTTCAGATGGTTGAACGCGTTTGTTTATCGTTTGATATTGGGTCGGCACGGGCTTTGTATCCAGAAAGCCCATTGCTTGGTTCAGACGCGTGCTAGTAGCGTGTGATTGACTCTTGCAGGTTTAGCAGTACTCGCGCGACGCTGGTCCATGCAGCCAATTCGTTCGGTTGAAGCCCCTGGTCGACTTTCGCAATGCCCTGTGACAAAACTTGCGATGCGGCTTCAGGATCGTTCTGAAACTGTGAAAGGTGAGACTGGTACAGGTCGGAAAGCGCGCTTTGAATCGCCTTATCAGAAGACCTGGACACCGCCGTCTGATAGGCGAAATCGATTTTCGATTCGATTGTCGAACCACCTTCACGCATGATTCGCTCAGCAAAGACGCGAGCGGCTTCGACAAATGTCGGATCGTTGAGAAGCACCAAAGCTTGAAGCGGCGTGTTCGATCGCGCCCTTGCCGCGGTACATTCTTCGCGGCTGGGGGCATCGAAGGCCTTCATCATCGGATGCAAAAACGTTCGCTGCCAATGTGTATAAACGCCGCGACGGTATTGGTCTTCGTTCTCATCAGCGGCATACTCACGTCTGGGAAAATTCAATTGGGCATAGTAGCCGGCGGGTTGATAGGGATGCACGCTTTCGCCGCCAACCTTTTCGACTAGCAATCCGCTAACCGACAACGCCGCATCGCGAATCATCTCTGCATCCAAAGGGAATCTGCCTTGCCGAGCGAACCATTCGTTGTAGGGATCTCGTGTCAGCTGAGGTTCTCTCGGGGTTGACGATCTTTGATACGCATCGGATAGCACAATCGAACGAATCAACTGTTTCGTATCCCAGCCGGATCGGACAAAGCTAACCGACAACGCGTCCAAAAGATCTGGATACGATGGATAGGTTCCCTGGCCACCTAAATCGTCAACGCTTTGGCAGATCCCTCGACCAAACAACAACTTCCATATCCGGTTCGCCATTGTCCTGGCGGCGAGTGGGTTTTCTTCGTCGCAAATCCAATCGGCAAGGTCCAACCGGTTCGCTCGACGTCCTTCGATTTGCAAATCCCCCAGAAAGGCCGGAATCGCGGGGGTCACGACATCACCAGAATCGTCCATCCAATTGCCACGTGGCAACACGCGAATTTCCCGAGGCTCACCAGCCTTCGATATCACCGTCTGTGTTACCGAATCCAGCAAACGCTGGCGAGACTGCTTGGCACCTTCAATCGCTTTTTGGTGCTCGATCATCGGAACAGACTGCTTCAGATAAGCATCGAACAAAAGCTTCCTCTGAGCATCGTTGCGTGATGCGTCATCGATCACTAGAGCAGTTCTAAAGGCCTCGCTCTTGCGATCATCTTTCTCATAGCCCGCCTCGTCCCAGTAGACGGTGCCGCCATACTGAGTGAACGCGATCCCGTTGACTTTCGACCCGGGTTTCAATTCAACTTCTGCGGCATCGACTTTTAGCTTGACCCACTGCCCCGCTTCGGGAAGTCCACCAGCACGTCGATACGCCGCATCGCTTTCTGGCTTGCGTCCATATTCGATCGCATCGCTTCCCCAAACTTTACGTTGGCTCCAATCACCATCATTGATTTGAAGCATCAATGCGGAGGGAGGATTTTTGGGGTCAAGATAAACCCAGCAATAAAACGAGGTTTGGTCAGTTACTTCGACGGGCTGCTTCAATCCTTCAAAGTAGTGTTGCACGAGACCTGCGGAATGTTGGCGTCGCGCTTTGGAACCTGAGTGCACACCAAATTCAGGCTCGACAAAATCCCACGATCCACTTCGGTTCGCTTCACCTGGAAACTGATCGTCCACCAATAAAAACGTTTGGGTTTTCGCATCGTCAATCTGTTCACGCTCGGTCTGCTCCCAGCTTGGATAGGCATCACGCAATGTCCCTTTCAAAGTCTCGGTTTGGGACTCCAACTCGCTGATCTGCCGATCGATACCGTCTAATTCAGACTTTTGCTTCGCTGTCGGCACGGGAATCATCGGGGGACGGCTGCGTGCGGAGTAAACTCCTCGTTCTTCCAGATCAGCAAAAAACGCACCCAGCGAATAAAAATCTCGTGTCGTGTAGGGATCGTACTTGTGGTCGTGGCATTGGGCACAGCCCATCGTCGCGCCCATAAAAACCTGTGACACGTTGCGCACACGGTCAGCGAAATAGATCGCCAGATACTCCTTCGCTTGCGATCCACCTTCTTCCGTCGTCTGATTCAGTCGGTTGTATCCGGACGCGACGAGCTGTTCCAAACTAGTTTCAGGCAGCAAGTCACCGGCAAGCTGCTCGCGGACAAATTGGTCATAGGGTTTGTTCGCGTTGAACGCGCTGATGACGTAGTCACGATAAGGCGACTGTGAAACGTTTTGATCACCGTGATAGCCCACCGTATCGGCGTAGCGAACGAGATCCAACCAATAGATTGCCATCCGTTCGCCGAAACGAGGTGAATCCAAATAACGCTCGACTAGCTTTGCGTAGTTTTCCGCAGTCGGGTCCTCGACGAACCCTTGAACATCGGCCGATGATGGTGGCAGACCATTTAGGTCAAACGACAGCCGACGAATCAACGTTACCGGATCTGCCTGCTCGGCTGCTTGAAGTCCGATCTCATCAAGCTTCCGACTGATCGCGGTATCGATCACTTCGTTCAGCGAACTTGCTTCGGAAAGCAACTCTGTTCGCATCGGTTCGTAAGCCCAATGACGTTCGTACTTGGCTCCGTGGTTGATCCAGTCCCGAAGGGTTTGCTTTTCGCTTTCGGTCAGTGTTTTGTGCGATTTTTGCGGTGGCATCACCAAGTCATCATCGTCACTTAGCACCCGAGCAATGACCTCGCTCGCATCGGCGTCACCAGGAATAATGGCACCGCTTTCCTCGACGGCTTGTTCGCGTAGATCTAGACGCAAACCGCCTTCAACCGTTTTTGCATCGGGTCCGTGACAGGCAAAACATTTGTCCGTCAAAATCGGCCTTACGTCGCGGTTGAACCGCACTTCGGCTGCCTCGGATGCCCCGATGGTTAGAATGGACAGCAGCACCTGCAGTGAGAATACGGCACAAATCGAAGGCCGTTTATCACAACCGATGCGAATGAACAATCGAGAGATTTGATTGGTTGCAATCATCGCGTCCAGATCAAAAAGTGGTGGTGCAGGAAGGGGCAAACCGATGATCGCCGCGCTGATGACGAACCGCTATCGCATGAACGACGATTGCGACGTGCTGGGTTCATCTCGCGATGCGGTAGAGCGTGGACTCTTTCTTGCGTTATCGATTCGGCTTGTGAGGTTGGCTAGCAAGACAACGATGCTTTGGTGGCACTGAGCTTTCGCTGTATTGACCAGAGAGTTGCGATCTATGGTTCGGTCCATCGAATCGACGCTCCGTCACACAACGCAATGCGTCAAAAGCTTCGTAATCCTTCTAGATGGGAAGGCGGGAAACAAACTGGCTTGGAAAACACTTCGCTGTCGCGTCCCAAGCGATGCAGTATTGTACCTGGATTGACCATGTGCCGCACAAAGCCAAACGACGCGATATTGTTGAAAGCGATTGATCACAAAAGCCCGCATAAATCGCTCGCTTTAAGGTGTTCGCGACCTGGATTCGAATGGGTATTCAATCGAGTCGAAAGACGGCATGCGAGGTCGAACGCGCGCCTTATCTGGTTAGTAAAAGTGACTTGTGATTAGGACGTTTCATCAAGAAAGGCAAAACTGGATGCCTCATTGCATCGTCTGATTTGATGTGTTCTGCTTTGTTCTCCGTTTCCCATTTTTAGAATCCTTGGAGCCTTAGATGTCCAAACTGAAGCTTGTTTTCGCTATGTCGCTTGTCCTTTCACCGTTTGCGATCACCGGATGCGGTAACACCAGCGAAACCACAGTTGTGCCAGCCGATCCAAACATGGACGCGGCAGCTGAAGAAGCTTACGAGCAAGAAAGCTACGGCGAAGACGCTGACGACGCGTCACAAAACTAGTCGACGTCCAGATGTGACGCCGATAGCCATTGCTTGGCAGCATCCCGCACTGCCATGACAGAATGGCGCAACAATACGACTCAATAGCCCACCATCCGCACGGTTGGTGGGCTTTTTTATTGACACGCGTCCACCACCAAAAAGAGGTAGTTCTCAAGGAAATTGAGAATTTTCTCAATTAATGCAACGGATCCTCGTTAAAGTTTTGGTTTTCTTCGATACCATTAGACGAAGGGAAGGTTCTACGCCTTCGCACTTTTTCATCTCATTCTGGAGTTTCGTTTATGAAAGGAAAACCCGTCCGAACGGCCGGTTTCACGCTGGTGGAACTGCTGGTCGTAATCGCGATTATCGGGATCTTGGTGGGGTTGTTGCTCCCTGCCGTCCAGGCTGCTCGTGAAGCAGCGCGCCGTATGAGCTGCAGCAATAATTTCAAGCAGATTGGCTTGGCATTACACAACTATCATTCCGCGTTTAAGAACCTGCCCGCGCAAGCTGGTGGTACTTTCCACGCAACCAGCAACGGCAATCCCGGCGGTACCGATTTCACGGACAACAACCGTCGTCGTTTGAGCTGGCTCGTTCCATTGACTCCGTTCATGGAACAACAAGGTCTGTGGGACAAAGTCCGTTCGGCCTATGACGCCAATGGTGACGGTAGCTTGGACTTCCCACCAAACGGTCCTCGTCCTTGGGCAACCAACTACGAGCCTTGGATGACTCAGATTCCAACGCTTCGTTGTCCTTCGGACCCCAGCGTTCCTCCTCCGGGAATGGCTCGTACAAACTACGCAGCCAACATCGGTGATTCGACTGACTGGGTGAACCACGGTTTCTGGCGTTGGCAGAACAACACCTGGAACCAAGGCCACATCGCGAACGCGAACGCAAGCAACCGCGGCTTCTTCTACAACCGCAAGTACATGAAGTTCCGTGACGTTCTTGATGGTCTGTCCAACACCATTGCCGCTGGCGAAATCGCCAACAGCTTGGGTGACCGTGACATCCGAACCGATCCTTACTACGGCATCGGCTGGAATAACATCCACGGTCGTGGCGGTTCGAGCGGACCGAGCAGCTGTGTCGATGCGAACTTGATCGATCCAGAACGCCCCGGCTTCTGGGATCCATCGGTCGGTAACACCAACCCCGGTTTGCGTAACAACAACTGGAAACGTGGTTACCGCTGGTGCGACTCGGTTCCTGTTTACACCAGTATCACCACAATCTTGCCACCAAACCGCGAAGTCTGCATGGGCGGCGGCGGCGACTTCGACACCGGTGTTGAACCACCAAGTAGCCGTCACCAAGGTGGTGCACACGTCCTGATGGGCGACGGTGCGGTTGTCTTCATGACCGATTCGGTCGAAGCCGGTGATCCACGTCACCCAGTGGTCCAAAACCATGGTGCGACCAACTCAGCGTACCCAGGTTCATCACCCGGATCGAAAAGCCCATACGGCCTTTGGGGTGCTCTTGGTACTCGTGCCAGCAACGAAGTTGTTGAAGAAGCGTTGAACCAGTAAGTTCAATTTGTTTCTGATATCAATCATGCTACCCTGCGTGTCCATGCCGACACGCAGGGTTTTTTAGTCGACTGAGTCAACGATGCGATCTGCAACTTTTGCCAACCTAACGATCATTGCCCTGTTCATCCTGGGCTCGATCGCTTGTGATCGCAAACAGGTGAACCTTTTACAGAATCCTGACTCCGCAGCAAGTTCGACGCATCGGAGCAGCTCTGCGATACAAGGCAACGGGAAAACGGCAAAACACGGTTCGATCGATGACAGCCAACAATTGCTTTCCGAAGCGAAACAACTGATCAACCGGGGTGACTTTGCGGGCGCCGAAACCAAGCTACAGCAGCGATTGCTCGACAACGCTGACGCTGCTGATGCGAAACGGATGCTCGCTCAGGTCTTCGCCCGGAAAGGTCAATTCGAATCGGCTGCAGAACTACTGCTAGAGCTTTCCGAATCGGTGCCGTCGGAGTCTGTCGCACTGCAAATGCAGGCCGCCGAACTGCTTCTGTCCATTGATCCAATGCGTTCAATTCAAATCGCAAGTCAGTTGGTTCAACAGCATCCGGACCATGATGTCGCGAGGCGACTCTATGCAGGATTGCTGAACGAACAAGGCTTTCGCTTCGACGCCAATGAGCAGCTAAGACGACTCGCCGGACGAACCGCACTTTCGACTCGTGAGCTAATCGGTCTCGTCAATCCACTGTTAACCTGGGTTCAGTTTTCCACCAAACCGGACATCAGCGACGACGAACTTCTGAATCAAACCGGTGTCCTGAATGTTGTCGCGGCATTGCGGGCCAATGGTGATGTTCGAGAAGCACGTCAGGCTCTTCTTGAAAGTGAGCTGCTGGTCAAACAGAGACACCCTGCTGCACTTGCGATGGTGGGATGGTTGCATGCGTTAAATCAAGATTTCCAGGCACTGGATCGGTGGGCCGGACAGACGACCGATGAAATGAAGCGGTATCCAGCTTTTTGGATCGCAATGGGGTCACTGTTGCAGCATCAAAAGCAAACGGGTTCCGCGATGTGTTTCTACGAAGCGTTGCGACGTGAACCCGGTGCGATGGAAGCCGCTACCGCCCTCGCACAATCCTATGCATCTCAAGGCAAGGAAACGGCAGCACAGGAAGTTCGTGAATACCAGAAACTGGTCAACGAATCACAAGCACTTGCGTACAAGCTGGGTTCTGGTGGACCGCCAAACCCGGGGCTTGCCAAAGAAATGGGTCGAGTGATGAACAGTCTTGGTCGCCCCATTGAAGCACTCGCTTGGCAAGAAGCAGTCATCCAAGCCATCGCGCCAGGAGCCAAGCAGCTGGATGTCATTCGCGAGAACAAATCGCTGGTACTCGACCGTTTACAACAGCAAGCTAGCTTGCCTTTGCGGCTTGCCCTGACAAATGGCGAACTTCTCGATGCGGTCGAGCAGATGGAGAAAAGTCTTGCAGGATCGATCGATGATTCGAAAGCAGGTTCTTCGGGCGACACAGAAACCAAAACGACAACGTCCAGTACGTCACCGCCAAGTGCCCCACACTTCGTCAATGTTGCATCGTCACTGGGAATTTCGATCCGTCATTTCAATCGTCCGCAACCAATCGAAAAAGAGTTCCGCCTTTTTGAAGCCTTGGGTAGCGGCATCGCCGCTTTAGACTTCGATCTCGACGGAAACGTCGACCTGTACTGTGGCCAAGCCGGCAGCGATCCTCCACAGGGTAAAAGTCGCCTTACGAATGAACTGTATCGCAATCTCCAAACAACATTTGCCGAGATCACACGGAAGGCCGATTGCGAAGATTTTTCTTACACGCACGGAGTCACAGCAGGCGACTGGAATCAAGATGGTTTCCCAGACCTGTTCCTTGGCAACGTCGGACAGAACCGCCTATTCGTCAATCAAGGCGACGGCAGCTTTCGAGAGGTCAATCCGGCGAATCAAGCACCAAGCTGGGACAAAAACAGTGTAACAACGTCCGTCGCGATTGCAGATCTGGATGGCGATGCGATCGCAGATCTATGCGAAGTGAACTACGTCGATGATGAAAAGGTCTATCGCGAGATTGAATACGATTCGACAGGAGCACCCGTGTTGCTACCCGGCCCCAAGCAATTCGCGCCCGCGATGGCAAACGCTTGGCTGACGTCCCCAAAAGGCAAGCTGATTCATCAGCCATTTGGAAATAGCCCTGCTGATGCCAGTACCGGATTGGGCATTTTGGTCTCCGATATCGACTCTGATGGAACCAACGAAGTCTTTGTCGCCAATGATCAAAACCCCAATCATCTTTGGAAGCGAAACGTCGGCGAATCCACCTGGTCCGATGTCGCGATTGTTCGGGGAGTCGCTTTTGGTTCAGGTGGGAAACCAATGGCCTGCATGGGCATCGCGGTCGCAGACTTCGACAACAACCAAGAACTGGACCTCCATATCACCAACTTCAACGGCGAGTGCTCGAACCTCTACCTTCAAGACACATACAACGCTTTTGCCGATCAAGCCATCGCTGCTGAACTCGACCGCGTCACCGTCCCCATGGTTGGCTTTGGAACGCAAGCATTCGACTACGACCAAAACGGGAGTGTGGATCTTGTCATAGCGAACGGCCACATCGAAGATTTTCGCTACAAAGGCAAACCGTTTCGCATGCCGACCCAACTCTTGGCCGGCGTCGAAAACAAGTTCGTTGAACTCCCCTTTGAAGGCAACGATCCCTATTTTCGAGACGATCACCTAGGCCGCTGCGCTATCAAGCTCGATCACAATCGTGACGGCATGATGGACATTGCGATTTCAGATTTGCAGGAAGACCTTGTCCTTTTACAAAACAGGACGCAGGCTTCAGGAAAGTCGGTCATGTTTGAACTTGTCGGCATTCAGACTGAGCGTGATGCGATTGGCGCGCAGATCGAATGGGTTGCGAGTGGCCAAAAGCATCGCGTTTGGGTTCAGACCGGCGACGGCTACATGGGCAAAAACGAATCGGTGCTGCATGTCGGATTGGGCAACGCGGACTCGATCGACAAACTGACAGTTCGCTGGCCAAGCGGACAACAACAGCAACTATCAAATATCGTCGGTCAGCAACGTTTATTGATCATCGAAGGCGAACAAGAAGCTTGGTCACGCTAGTGGCGTCAATCTGAGTTTCATCAGATATCAACAGGTAAGTGAGTACGATATGGAATTATGGTTCATCGCTCTCAGCTGCTTGGCAATCATCATTTGCCTGTACATTGGCATTCGCTACCGCAGTGTTGTCGTGTTCCTATCCACAACAGTTCTTGCTTTGTTTGCATTGGCGCTGATCATGCCAAGCGAAAAACGAACAACTGTGTCGGTCACAACCGAATCGACGGAACGGCAAAAGCCGACGACCGAATCGAAATCAGCTGGTGATACGAAATCTGGAAAGCAATCGGATCAGCAAGTCGCGTCCTCAGAAAAGGATCGCAAGCAAACCGAAGTCACGCTGACCACGCTTGAATCTTTTCGCCCCATCGAAGTTCCCAATGACGGCTACGTTGGTTCGGATGCATGTAAAGAATGTCATGCGGAAAACCACGCCACCTGGGAAGCGTCCTACCATAGTACGATGACGCAGGTGGCCGATCCAGAAATTGTCCTTGGCGATTTTTCGGATGTCAGTGTCCAGTGCCAAGGACAAAACTACCGGATGACAATGCAGGACGGTGTCTGTTCGGTCATCACCGTCAACCCAGACGATCCGACCAAGCCTGTTTCCGCACCCGTCGTGATGACCACCGGTTCACACCACATGCAGGTCTATTGGTTTGCAACAGGGAACCGCCGTTTGCTTGGCATGTTCCCTTTGGTTCACTTGAATGAAACTGGCGAATGGATTCCAAGGCAATCTGCGTTCTTGGTCCCGCCGGGCTTATCGGCGTCGTTTGAGATGGGACGGTGGAATGAGACATGTAGCGGTTGCCACTCGACGCAGCCCAAAAGCCGACGACTTTCATCGGGTGATTGGGACACACACGTCGGGGAATTCGGGATCTCCTGTGAAGCATGCCACGGTCCCGGACAAGAACATCTCGACTTTCGCAGTCGATCGAAATCGCAAAACTCTGATTCTTTGCAAGCTCGCGACCCTGAAGAACAGGATCCGATCATCAACCCCGCAAACTTGTCAAAGGTTCGGTCCGCCCAAGTTTGTGGCCAATGCCATTCGGTCATCGATCCAAAATCCACGGATGCCGATTTCCAAGAAAAAGGGCACCAATACCGTCCCGGAAAGGATCTGCTTGAAACCCATAGCGTTTGGTTGCGTAGTTCGCCGGAATTCGAAAACACGCGAAAGACGCTCAATTACCCCGACCTCGAAACCCTACTGAACGAAACGTACTACCCCGACGGGATGATCCGAGTTAGCGGCCGTGAATACAACGGGCTCATTCGTTCACCGTGTTATATCAAGGGCGAAATGACCTGTTTGTCATGTCATGATCTACACCAGGACAATTCGGACGACCGGCCAATTAAGGAATGGGCCAACGATCAACTCAGTCAGCATGCGACCGAAGACCATGCGTGCACGCAGTGTCATTCTCCGGAGAAATATGGTTCGTCACACACCCATCATGCGGCAGAATCATCTGGGTCCAGTTGCTACAACTGCCATATGCCACACACGACCTACGGCCTCCTAAAAGCCATTCGCAGTCATCAGATCAGCAGTCCCAACGTCGGCGCCGACCGAGATGCGAAACGCACCAACGCTTGCAACCTTTGTCACCTGGATCAGACGCTGGCTTGGTCTGCCAAGCATCTCGAAGACTGGTACCAAACCGAGCCGCCAGTTCTTGATAAGACGGAACAAACGGTCGCCGCGTCGGTCATTTGGCTGACACGTTCCGATGCCGCGCAGCGCGCGATCACCGCGTGGCACATGGGCTGGGATGTGGCTCAATCCACCTCCGGAAACAACTGGCAACTTCCGTTGCTGACTGCATTACTGGACGATGACTACGAGGCGATCCGTTTAATCGCCCGACGATCAATCAGGTCCTTGCCTGGAGGCGAAAGCTTTGAGTTCGATCTGGTCACATCAAGCACATCTGAACAGCGTCAGAGGCAGGCGTTAAAGTTGCTAAGCGGATGGCTTGCGAAGGACGAATCCAAGCAGATCAATCGCCCCGAATTGCTGATACTCGGCAACGAAGGTATCGCAGTTGATCAACTGAGAAGCCTGATCGATCAACGTGACAACACGCCGATCACGCTCAGCGAATAGTGTCGCTGCAAATAGAGTTACTGCGACTTGAATACGAAACGAAAAAACCGCAACCAAAGTTAGCCTTCGATTGCGGTTTCACGTTTTTGGTTCTGGGTTGGCTTACTCGCCGTCATACCCAGTGTTGCTACGGATCAAATAAAACAAAGCTTGATCTGTAGCGTCTTGGCGAATTTCGGCCGCCAAGTTTTCGAGCATGACTGCTTCGTCAACTTGGCTTTCTTCCTTCACCGCTGGTAACTCCGCATCACCGATCCGTTGGGCCGGCGAAGGAGTCGATTGGACAGTTTTTTCTGCAATCACAGAATTGATCCCCTACAAAATGGAGGAAATGTCCCGTCGCGGTTTTGAAATGATTTCGAACGAAACGGCTCCTTCTCGATTACCGCGACGAATAAGTAAAAGAACACGCCGAAGGATGAATCCATCCTTCGGCCTTTCCATCTTAACACGCGTAGGCGAGCAGTCGAATCCACCGGAAAAGTTCGCATTGAAAGTTCTTCAATTCACCGCCCCCGATTAGCGCATCCCTAACAGGGGGACTGATTGCTGTTTGAACTTGCAAATCGCAGGACATGCGAACTGGGAGAATCACGCAATCGAGCTTTCTTCGCTGACATCTGTTTCGCCCGTCGGCTTCATCGCAGAAGCCGACGTCGCATTGGCAGCCCTTCGAAGGTAGTGGAGCGCTGATCAGTGTTTAGGCGAAATCATGATGTAGTCAATTCCACACATATACGCCTGAACGGCCTTTTGATTCGCTCCTGTGATCGCGATTTCCAAACGCAATGGCTTTTTTCCATCGAGTTTGACACCTTCGAGAACGATCGGATCAGACAAGCTGACCGATGTCGCGTAGAGGTCGATGTCCTGGTCAAAACGTTCACCGCTGGAATCGATCACCGAGACTTTGACCTGGGCGTAGTCTTTCGCTTTTGTCAGCCGCAACGAAACGTCATAGGTTCCTTCGTCTTGGAACGGCAACACGGTCGCCAATTTGGCACCAGTCTTCGCCCCCGTCCACCACAGTTGCTCATTGCCCGACCAATCTTTTCCGAACCCATGCATCCCTTGGGGCCGGGCGGAACCGGCGCTAACGTCAACATCGGCCAACATCTCGGCTTCGACAACGCTGCTACCGGCAGGGCCGATCACGCGAGAAGATGCATCCATCATTCCTGGCAAACCGACCTGGCTTGGTGACATCAGGTATTTGAACAAGTCGCGAACCTGACCGGGACTCATCGGCTGCAATTGGCCCGATGGCATCAACGACACGTTGGAAAGCTTGTCCTGTTCGATATCGTCTTGGGCGATCACGACAACCTCGGTGGCGGTTTGAACGGTCACCGCATCGTCGTTCTCGCTCTTCACGATACCGCTGACAACTCGTCCATCGGCAAGTAGGAAGTTCTGCACCTGATAGGCTTTTCCGATCAGCGAATTGGGTTCCAAGATATTTTCCAGCAGGTAGTCCAATTTGCTGCGGTTGGCTCCAGTGATGTCTGGACCGATGTCGCCACCGACTCCAAACAGCTTGTGACATTTTCCGCAGTTCGCTTCGTACAGAATACGCCCACGTGAAGCACTGGCGTTTGCCAACGCGTTGGGCTTCAAGATGTTGCGATACTTGACGTATTCTGCTTCCATCTCTTCGCTCGACTGGGCGATCTTTCCCCAAGCCTTCTCAAGGCGTGAGTTCAGCTTGTCGTTTCCGAGCGAGATTGCTTGACGGATGATGAACGCCGGAATGGTTGCCGGTTCGACCTTCCCGGATTCCATCGCGGACACAAATTGTTCAGCAGACTTGGGACGGGAGACCAAGGTGCTATACGCGGCCGTCTTGGCATTCTCAGACAGAGTTGGCAATGCCTCAAGCAACCGTGCAGGGATTTCGGCTGAATCGAAATCAGCCAATGCCGCGACCGCTTTATCACTGACAACGGAATCGTCCAGCAACGTTAGCAGGATCGATGGCAAATCCTTGTCACGTCCGGTTCGCAGCGCAGCCAAGGCTTCCAGACGTTTTGCCGGTTGGGAATTTCGATCGGCAAGGACGTTGCGAAACTGCGGGAACACACTGGAATCGCCAACCCGCATTGCGAATGACATCGCCAATTCACGCACTCGCGGCTGATCGACTTCGGCCAAACGTTTGTAGGCGTTTGGCCACTGCTGGGGCATTTTCAGCCCAGCACGACTTTCAGCAGCAGCGTTCAGTTCTTCGAGGATGGTCAGCTGATCGCGTTGATTTTTTCCTGTCGTCAGACGAGCGACCAAGGCAGCACGGCCTTCTGGTGTCGTAGCGGTTCTGCGAATTGCAAACCGCCCAACATTCGGCAGCGGGCTCGAATTGGCGATCGCCAAAGCTCGTTCTGGATTTTCATCCACCAAAGGCTCTAACCCGTACCAAACCATCAATGGCAAATTGTGGTCATGTGAATCGATCGCGGATTTCGCCAGATGTTCAACAATCTCCCAGCGACGATCGTTAGGCATGCGTTCCAAAACACTCGCCAAGTACCGACGAACAACCGCACTTGAATCATTCAGGATGTCGCCGGTTAGCGAAAGGCTTCCGTGACTGGCAACGCCTTTTGTTTGATAGGACTCACCGACAAAGTGAATCGCCCAGCCACGAACATATTCGTCTTCGTGTGCCATCATTTTTTGCAAGGCCGCTCCGCTGAGCGTCCCTGCGCCGTGCATCGCCCATAGGGCACGCAGTCGGTCTCGGCGGCTTGCCGATTTAGCGAAAGCTTCGGTTAGCAGGCTGCCAACATGATCGACGTTGCTTGACCCAGCGGCGGCTCGCTCTTGAATGATGCGAGCAGCCTGCCGAGCGATGAAACCATTGTCGTTTGATAGGTTTGCAACGAGTACTTCATCGGACTCATTCCACAAGTCGATTTTGACTGGATTCAATTGACCATATCGGATTCGGAACAACCGACCGTCGGTTCGATCCCAAACTTCATCCGTTCGATTGTGACAAGTTTGAACATCGTGCCAGTCCGATGTATAGATCGCTCCATCAGGACCGACCATGACTCCGACGCCGATCTCCAAGTGATCCCTTGCAAGCGCGAAGTCCGGTCGGTGTCGACCGATGTACCCCGACCCGTTTCGATCAACCGCCTCTTGAACGACACGGTGGCCGTGCAGGTTATGAAACAGCAGCTTGCCTTCGTATTGCGAGGGAAAGACACCTCCGTTGTAAATTGCCAGTCCACAATGGGCATGGCCACCGCCTAGCAATGACGTCCCAATCGGTGCGGAAGGTTTCGTCGTTTTGTTGTCGCCCCAGAACGCGTGGCTGGCAATATTGCCCGTGTAGTGGGCGTGATCGGCGATCGTTTTGATGTCGTCGTAGGTATAGGAATTGAAATGGTTCCCGGCCTGACGTTGATAACGTGCACCTTGGATGATGTGGTACAGGTGCGGAATCACACAGGCGGTAACAAACCAGTCACCTTCGTCGTTGAAATCAACACCCCAAGGGTTACTGGTCCCGTGAGCGAAAACTTCAAATTGATGTCGAGTCGGATGATATCGCCAAACGCCAGCGTTGATCGGGATCCGTTGATCATCGGGAGTTCCTGGCTTGCCGACCTTGCTGTGTGTGAAGACGCCGTGGCAACCGTACAACCATCCGTCGGGTCCCCAGGTAAAGCTATTCAGTGTTTCATGGGTATCGTGGTACCCAAAGCCATCCAGCAGCACCCTTGGCTCCGCATCAGGAACCGCGTCATGATCGGCGTCGGGAATGAAAAGCAATTCGGGAGCGGCACCGATCCAAACACCGTCAAAGCCAACTTCGATTCCGCTAGCTAAGTTGATGCCCTCGATAAACGTTTTCTTCGTCTCGAACGAACCATCGGCGTCCTCATCGGAAAACACGACGACGCGGTCTTTCCCCTGACCTTCGGGAGCCTTTGTCGGATAGGTGTGTCCTTCGACAACCCAGATGCGACCCTTGGCATCAAAACACATCGCAATCGGCTGAGTCAATTCAGGTTCACCGGCGATTAGATCGACGTCAAAGCCTTCAGGGACCATCATGTTTTCGGCGGCTTCCTTTGGTGTGTACCCGTCCGCGTACTTTGACTGATCGCGTCCTTCTTCGACCTTCCACTTGGCAGGCGTATAGGCAACCACCTCGCCAGTTTGAATATGAACGGACAGTCCTCGTTTACTGCACGAAACGATGTCCAGCTTCTTGTCACCATTGAGATCGCTAACCAAGACATCAGTCCCGACACCCGAATCGCCGTGGATCATTCGGGGGACAAAATCGATCCCATTGTCTGCAGATGTATTCTGAAACCAGAACAAAACCGGTTCTTGCAATCCGCCGGCGTCTTTGCCGGCGTGCGCCATAAAGCGTTTGCCAGTGACAATATCCTGTCGACCGTCGCCATCAATATCAGCGACCGCCACCGCATGAAGCTGGCTAAAGGCGATGCCATAATCGTTTTCCGTTGACGACTGTCCCATCAGATCGTGACGGACAAAGGTCCCCGCCGAAGTTTGCTCGAACCAAGCCAGCCCCCAAGCGTGCGCGTTCAACGAAGTCACAATGTCCGAATCACCGTCGGCATCAACATCAACAACGCAAATCTGTGCTCCGCCGCCACCGACGTTTTCTTGATTCCAGATCTGTTTCTCCCATAGCCCACGACCTGCATTGCCTTGGTCGCTAGTCAACGAGTCAGCGCGGACGCCAGGATTCTTCCACCAATAGGTCTTGTCCAAGAGATCCAGGTGACCATCGCCATCAACATCGCCGACGCCCAAACCGTGTGCGAACCGACCACCACAAGCCCCCGGGCGTGTCGCCGCATAAAACTGCCAAGGCTTGGTTGCATCTTCGCCGGCTGCGAAAAATCCATAGCTGCCCGCGTTGCCACAGATGATTTCCGGCAAACCGCCTGGCACGATGTCGGCGAATGCGGGTGATTCATTGTCAACGCCAGCGGTGATTTCCTTCATCTCCCAGTGCTCTGCTGACGCCGCGTTCCCTGGATTCAAATACAGACGTGCTGCCTGCCCAGGAAACCCAACCACCAGTACATCGTTCGCACCGTCGTTGTTCACGTCCGCGACGTGACTAAAAAACTGGTCGCTATAAGCAACGACTGGAAATTCACGAGGCGGCGCGATCTCAAAATGTTCGCTGAAATCTGGACCTCGAAACCAAAGAGGCCCGGCGACGATATCAGCGACACCATCCCCGTCGATATCGCCTTGTGATGCGCCTTCGGCATAAAAGCGATCGTGGATTCGCTGCGTCTTCCAACCGTCAGACGCCATCGTTGGTGCGGAGCCGAATGCGGCTCCCATCGAAAAGACGAGAGAGCAGATCGATAGCCTGCCCAATGGAATGCGGCCAATGAAGGTCATTCTAAACTGGAGCGGTTTTGAGGAAGGAAGGTCTAGGAAGGGACGGCACAGCGAGTTGCAGATGCCGCGTTTTATCGCGTCGGCGTTCTAATCACCGACGAATTCAAATCGATTCACTCAATGGAGTTCGATCGAGCTGGATTACTGCGAAAGCATTCACTTGCCAAAGACGACGGGAATAACGCCAAGCAAACTCGACCAATGCGTCGGCATCACAAGTGCCGTCATCGAACTTGAACGCTTCGCTTTCGACATCCGAGCGCCGCAAGGGCGGATCCAGTCACGGTGGACAACCCATAGGCTACACGATTTCCCCCAAGCGACAACAGTTTTGCGCGCTCTCAATCGATTTCGCAGGTTGCTGAAGATTCTGCCGGGGGGCCTTCACATCTGGACACTCAACTTGCGGTAAACTACCCATCGGTCAGCACTGCGATGCCAACCATGACTCATTCGATTTCTCTAATAACCGACCGAGGGCTCCCATGTCCGAATCTTTCGATACGCAATTCGCCGGAGCTGTTGAAGATCGCGACGCGATTTTGATGCGTCAGATGATGGGACAAGCCGAATTCGTTCTCTTGGCAGTGACCGACGACGATGACGACGATGATGATGGTGCGGCGAACGTCTTTAGCACCGAACTCAATGGCATGGACCTGCTGGTCGCCTTCACAAGCGACGATGCGGCGCGAAACTTTATCGAACTTCGCAAAGAGCAATACGAGGACGAAGACGAAATTGGCGGTTACATCCTGGGCGGTGAAACCCTGCTAGAATACATGCCGCCAGATCATGGGTTGTACCTGAACCCCGATACCGACTCGCCACTGGTCGTCGACCTCGATCTATTGGAGTTGGTTCAGAAAGCCCAGGTGTAACGCTTCACCTATCGACGCCGCATTTAAGTCACCCTAGTGAACGAGCCAGTTAATCCGTACGCGGCTCCCATCGCCGACGGCGACAGCGATTCACAACCATCACCGGGCGACTACATCGTCGAACGCCTCGAATTCGAAGGCGTTCTAACGCTACGAGATTACCAAGACGCGATCATCAGCAGCGGCCTTCGAAAAGACACACGCCGGTTGTTTCGCATCGTCGTTTTCATCGCAGCGATGAGCACGCTGGTGACGCTGCTGAGCCTGTTCCGCGCGAACAGCTTGAGCGATCCGGGTTTTCTGCGTTCTCTGCTGGCGCAGTTTGTCCTGTTGAGCGGATTTATCTTTCACCTCCTCTTTCACCACTGGCAACTGCGTGAAGTTCTTGCCAAATGCCAATCGGCCGTCGGACCGATCAAGGGTTACATCGATTCATCATCGTTCACGATCCAATCGGAACACTCGACCGAACGCCACCCTTTGGAACATCTGGTCGCATCGTCCTGCAAAAACGACCAGTGGTCATTCACGTTCACCAAGACCTACGCGTTCTTTTATGTTCTGCCGTTCGAGTTCTTTTCCAACGAACGGGATGCACGACACATTGCCGACCATTGGCAACAGTTACGTCCGCCGGGTATGAACTCTGTTGTCGACCTCGCGCAGCAAGAAATGCCTAATTTGGATTTCATCCGCCAACCCGCTGCCGACGCCGTCCATTACGAGGGCCCGGTTTATAAAGGCGACGAGTCTGGCACCGCATTCAGCGCTGCTGCCAAGTCTTTTTTCCGTCGAACAATGTTATCTGTTTCCGTCATGGGCCTCGGATTCTTAGGCTCACTTGCCATCCTGAACAGCGGCCTGGGAGGATATCTAGGCTGGGGCTTGCTGTACCTCGCGGTTGCCGTGCTATTCGGCTTCTTGCGAATCTGGAAAGAACGTCGTAAAGCGTCCAACAGCGAAGGTGAAGTCTACTGGCAATCCCGAGGCTACTTAGACAACGACGGTTTCGAAACCATGACAGCGACCGGCCAGCGATGCGGAACTTGGGACAGCTACCGTCGCTATGAGATCAACGATGCCGTGATCGTCCTCTACCCAACAGACATTGACATCTTTGGAGGCTTGATCGCTCGGACTCAATTTTCGGACGACGAAAGTTGGCACACAGCAATCCAATTGATCGCGACGAAACTTCCTTCCAATTCGCAGTATCGATCGAATCGATAACCGGATTGCGGCACGGTTGTGAGCAGGAAGCGGAAGGCTGAATGTTCCGTGCCGGTTCGCGATAGCGACGGTTCATGTACTCCAGACTGCAGGCTGAGCCTGCAAAACATCGTGCGACAAGGCGGAGCCTTGTCACAAGGTGGATGTGAAGGCAACTCGTCGCAAGGCTCCCGCCTTGCGACGCACTGCAACGCAGGCTCCGCCCGCCAACACCGAAAATATTCGACAAGACATCAAACCCTTACCGCCTGCTAAAATCGATTGCCGCAATCCTTGGACTTCACATTGCCCAACAGAGTTCAATCATGGGACGTGACCGCTACCGATTTGGTGAAGATGGATTTCCCCATTTTATGACAAGCACCAGTGTCGCCTGGCTCCCCGTGTTCTGTAATCCCTCGTTCGCAGAGGTCATCTTTGACAGCTGGAGATTTCTACAACGGATGCGTCAAATCAAGATTATCGCGTTCGTTTTGATGGAGAACCATCTCCATTGGATCGCGTCAGGCCCAAAACTAGCTCAACGAGTCAAAGAATTTAAATCGTACACGGCCCGAACAATCCTCAATCTGATGATGCAAAAAAAGTACTCGACACTCCTGAGTGAATTGAAGTACTTCAAGCAAGCAAAACGGAAGGATCAAGAATTTCAGTTTTGGCAGGAAGGCTGCCATCCTAAGCTGATCGAAGATGAAACCGTGATGCGGCAAAAGATCGAGTACATCCACAATAACCCGTTGCGACGTGGCTACGTTGAGGACCCAATTCATTGGCGATACTCCAGTGCGAGGTGCTACGCACGTAAAACAGGCCTGCTTGAAGTTTGTACCGATTGGTAGCGAAGATTCGTTTGGCAGAAAAGTTTGTAGTATTGCAGCGGATTGGCAGGCAGAGCCTGCAAGACATTGTGTGACAAGGCAGAGCCTTGTCACAAGGTGGATGCGAAGCTATCTCGTCGCAAGGCTCCCGCCTTGCGACGCACTGCAAATCAGGCTCCGCCTGCCGATAAACTCAACCGCGGCTAACGCCGTTGCGGCTCAATGAGCTCATGCTTCCTGAGCCGATTCACAATAGCGGCGGTTGACGCGTTCCAGACTGCAGGCAGAGCCTGCAAGACATTGTGTGACAAGGCGGAGCCTTGTCACAAGATGAATGCGAAGCTATCTCGTCGCAAAGGCTCCCGCCTTGCGACGCACTGCAAAGCAGGCTCCCGCCTGCCGATACACTCAACCGCGGCTAACGCCGTTGCGGCTCAATGAGATCATGCTTCCTGAGCCGATTCACAATAGCGACGGATGATGCGATCCAGACTGCAGGCTGAGCCTGCAAAACATCGTGCGACAAGGCGGAGCCTTGTCACAAGGTGAATGCGAAGCCAACTCGTCGCAAGGCTCCTGCCTTGCGACGCACTGCAAAGCAGGCTCCGCCTGCCGATACAGTCAACCGCGGCCAACGCCGTTGCGGCTCAATGAGATCGCGCTTCTTGAGCCGATTCGCGATAGCGACGGCTGATGCGATCCAGACTGCAGGCAGAGCCTTTTCACAAGGAGCTTTCAACGCTACACAAAAACGATCGCGTGGTTCGCTTGCAACTTGCCGTCATAGTCTCCGCCGAGACTGTTCGCAATAACGTCTCCGGCCACATCAAATCTGAACTCCGACGGCCCTTCAGCTTCACTCGATAGACGAACGGCCAAAGAAAGCTGCTGATCGTCTTGGACATAGCGAATGACGAAACACCGATTCGTTTCATCAATTTGGACCTCGATATTTTTATCTGCCAGCAATCCACTCGCACGATACTGCTTCCGCAGTTGGATCAACTTTCGATACCAAGTGAGCGTTTCGCTGTTCCCTTCGCTTGAGGCACCAATTTTCGCACTGAGAAACGCTTCTGGGTCGGTTGGCAAGACGCCCGCGTCCCAGTCGTGTTGCGGGTACTCACGACGCCTGCCTTCGACAACCGCTTGGCGTAGATGCTCGTCCCCAAAGTCGACGAAAAAGCAGAACGGTGCTTCACAAGCGAACTCCTCACCCATGAACAACATCGGAATCGCCGGTGACAAGATCATCAGTGCGGCAGCAGCACGATGCGCTTCGTGAGAAGCCAAACGATGTAGACGAACGCCGAGAGGATGGTTTCCGATGAAGTCATGGTTTTGGATGGAGTACACCAAACCATGAGTGTCCACGCGTGAATCCAGTTCCTTGCGTCCACGCTGCTTCCGCAACGTCCCTTCAAACACATAGCCATACTTCAGTGTTTGCGTCAGGTCGTCCATGGCCCGATACTCACGGTGAGTCAACTGCTCTCCGGGTCGCAACATTGCAAACGTGCTATGGAGAAAATCATCGCACCACATCGCGTCAAACCCAACACCACCGGAACTGCGTTTGACCAACATCTCAGGATCGTAAACGTTCGATTCAGCAATCAATAAAGCTGACCTTCCCGTTTCGTCAGACCACTGCTTAATCGCGTCAGACATTTCTGCCACGACGTGTGGATCACGATCATCCGCCATGCAGTGGATCGCATCGACTCGCAGACCATCGAGATGAAACTCTTCCAACCAATAGATCGCGTTGGCAATGAAATATCGGCGCACTTCATCACCCACCTTGGGATCATCAAAGTTGGGTGCTTCGCCCCAGACGGTTCGGTGCTTGGATGAAAAGTACGGGCCAAAGTCATTGAGATAGTTGCCTTCGGGTCCGACATGGTTGTAGACAACATCTAGCAAAACCGCCAAGCCTGCCGTGTGAGCCGCGTCCACGAAACGGCGAAAATCATCCGGTGTTCCGTAAGCATCCGCTGGGGCAAAAAAACTGACGCCGTCATAACCCCAATTCCAACGCCCCGCCGAAGCAGCGACCGGCATCCACTCGATCGCCGTCACGCCAAGGTCAACCAATTCGGGCAATCGATCGATTGCAGCTTGAAAGGTTCCTCCCGCAGTCAGCGCGCCGGTGTGGGCTTCATAGATGACCAAGTCATCGCGATCGACGTCGGCCCAATTCGCATCCGTCCAATCAAAAGATGAGTCGATGACTTCACTCGGGCCATGAACGCCTTCAGGTTGAAACCTTGATGCTGGATCTGGTCGCCGAGGCCCTCCGTCGATGCGGTAGCAATAGCGTGCCCCCGCAGCAACGCCCTTGATCGTGACAGAAAAGTATCCGTCCGCGTTTCCTTGCATCGGTTCACTGGGACCATCAATGATTTCGACGACGACCTCTTTAGCCTTTGGAGCCCAGACGCGAAAGGTTGTCGATTCACCATGGGGTCGTGCCCCCAAGAAGCGATGCAACTGGGTAATCGGTCGGTCCGTGACGTTCATGTTGCCTATCCGGTTAGAAATCGTTGATCAATGGAGCGATCTGCGAAGCGATGCGAATCGCGAATCGAAGGTATCAACGATTTTGTTGGCGCAAGATCATTTGTTCTAGGGGACTGACCGGACGCAGTGGAGTCGAATTCTGATCGTCAATCAGCGGCGTGACTGCCCCAGCATTGTCTGCTGCCATCGCGGCGCGAACGACGTCCAGCGTTCCAGCACTAAGTTGATCGCCTGGTGGCAATTGGAAACGTCCAAGTCCACGGCCTTGGAAGTTGGTCTCTTCGATCGGGTTGGGGCTCTTCCCCGTGCGATCGATCGCGACCGATTGCAAACGCCATTCATGGACGACAAGTTCGTAACGAGGTGAAGGCGGGATGGGGATCGATACCGTTCGATGGACGATCGAACCATCTGCCGCATACGATTCGATCTCCTGAACTCGGTCTGCTCCTGCGTCACGCTGGAACTCAACGGGAACCTGCTGCCCCGGTGCAATTCGGACTTGCTTCGCCGCACTCGAACTGCCGCGATCACTGATCGTCACACGCACCTCGCGTTGGGCGGTATTGACGAGATTCAATGTTACTGGCGGAAGTGGAGCACGCGGAACAACCGTCGAACGAACGACAGTTGACTGGTGGTGGTAACCAGGGAAGCCAAAGCCGGATCCCGGATACACGTTCAATGACAACCCGCTGTTGATGTATCCATAAGACGGATACCCCCACGGCCCAAAGTAGCCTGGTGCATAGAATGCATGATAGGGATCGTAGAGCGGACGCGCAGGGGCACCACCTCGGTGAGGTCTTAACTGCCGCCGAGAAAACACAAACTGCGGAAAGGCATCGTCAAGGTCAGCGACCTGCATAGGACCGTATCCCGATCGCGGGAAACGAACGATTCGGTTCATCGACGCGAGCCAATATCCGACGTAGCGACCGTTGATCGAATCGAGCGATCGATCTCGCCTGAAATAATATGAGCTCCCGTTTCGCTCGACCGCGACCAGTCGATTTCCACGGATATACACATCCGACGTGACCACACCGGATGGCTCAACCAGCGCGTAGTCCTGCGAGGAAACCAAAGTCGCTGGCAACAAGAAACCAGCGATCGCGATCAGAAAACTGAAATGACGCATTTTTGGCTGCTCAGATGAAAAGTGAATGCCGATCGAGAATCGCCCGCTACTAGATCATCGTAGCGGAGGCATCAACTGTTTCGCGAGAACTGCGGAGATTTCAGTGGCTTTCTGGCAGTGGCTTTCCGGAACAGCTACTCGCTTTTCGCGGTGGCGTTGAAACGCTTGGGCTTCGCCGATTCGGTGTCCATCTCGTAAGGAAGCTCCCAAATTTTTTCGCCGCTGGAATCTGCGAAATAGAGGTGACTTTCACTCAGCTTGGTTGGATCGCCATCGCCCCAAAATGCATAGAACGGATCCTTGGCATTGACCGGTCTGCGAACATAGTTGTGATTCCGCAAGCTACCTGCGGTGACCTGGCGAACTTGTGCCCATGATTGTCCTTGGTCATGACTTTGCCACATCACAACTTCGCCACCGCCATGATAAGGCTGCGGCCCGGTCGCGGCTGGCACCCACACTGTCCAAACCGAATCGCTGAGATACAGACTACCCATGTCGTAGTTGTGATCCGTTTTACAGATCACACGATCGTGCCACTGCTGACCGTCAAATCGAACCAGCCGAAACTGCCTTGGATCGTTAGGCGGTCCAGGCTCGTGACCGCCGCTGGTCACATACAACAAGACCGGATTTCCGTCTTTGTCAAAGCTCATGTCTTTCAGATAAACATTCTGCTTTCGCCACGCATAGTCGATTACCAAAGCGGGGTTTTCAACCTCGCGAAGCGGTGTTGTTAATACGGTCCCATCAGCTGCAGTCCAAGTCTTGCCCATGTCCTTGGTTTGCGCGTAGTACACGTCCGTCCGCTGATCGACCACTCCGTTGGGGTGCCGATTGAAAAATGTCCCAACCGTTTCACCATTGCGGGCGCTTGTTTGGTAGTGACCACCACGTGAATCACCGGGTTGGCGAATCCCTGCAAGCTGTTTGTCATCGGTCCATACCACACCGTCTTCGCTGGTCTCCCAGTAAAGCTCACGCACGCCCGTGTACTTTGTGAACAGGTGCAAAAATCCTTTGCCGGGCTGGAAGTGTGGCTGTGGATAAGTCAGTTCTTCTTTCGAGATAAGGTCGAAGCCATCAATACTGTAGGGCTTCTTGCTGCGATACTTAAATCCCGGACGCGCCCTCGCGCGACCACTAACAAAAACCCATACGTAACCCTCGTCATCGATCGCCAGGCTTGGGTTGTCGTGTGGATCATCGACGCCTTGTTTGTCGTGCACGACGACAGGCTTGGGGACTTCACCAGTTTGGTGATCAAAGTACGAAATCATGCACAGCAGATACCGATCTTTTGGACCGGTTGTGCCACCGTAAACGAAAAATGTCTTGTCGGCTTCTTTGCTATAGATCGCCAACGGGACATGCTTGGCCGTATAAGTCCCCAGGCCGCCGGAGTATTTGTCGCCATAGGGAAACGTCGGATTGCGGAGACGTTTTGAATAGGTTTCGCCATCGGTCCCCTTGCCATAGTACTGACCGAGCGTAAACCAGATGCCTTTGTAGCCATCAGCACGCCAAACAGCTTCTTGCGCATCCGAACGCGACTCGAGAAGCACCGAAAGCAACAGCACCAAGGAAAAACATAACCGCATCGTTGATCGCATCATCCAGCCTATTGATTCGCCCAGTTGTCGCGTTTGCGATCGTGATCTGTGACCAGCGCTTTTGATCGCCATCGACAGCCCCTCGCCTCATGGCAACCAAACACAATCGCTTGAACTCTAAGATCAATGCAGGATAGTAAACACCGCTAACGCAAGCTTGCCATTGAGCACGTCCGCTGATGGGATTCAACAAAAAATCCCGGTGGCTTCCGAAAAGCAACCGGGATCTTGATTGATTCGCTAAGGCTGAAACTCGTATCAGCCATCAATTGGCTGAGCCGTCTCAGCGGTTTCTTCGATACGGAACATGTCACGCCAAGGCAGCTGAATTCCGCCGTCGATCGTGAGCGTGCTGCCGGTGATGTATTCGCTGGCAGGTTGGCACAAGAAAACAACGCCGCGTCCGATTTCGGTGGGTTGGCCAAGTCGCTTCCAGGGCAACTTTTCGCCTTCACGCTGCAATGTTTCTTCAGAGAAAAATTTGCGTTCGCCGGGCGTATCAATCCAGCCGGGGTGAATGATGTTGCAGCGAATGCGGTGCTGAGCCAATTCGATTGCCGCGGTGCGTGCCATCTGATCGTTTGCCGCTTTGGCCATGTTGTAGGCCATCGCGCCAGGCATCGCCAAATGTGCATGAGGGCTGCTGATGACGACGATGTTGCCGCCGTTGCCGCCACGAACAAGATGCTTTGCGCCAGAGCGAACGACATAGAACGCGCCCCACATGCTGACATCAATCGTCTTGCGGAATTCGTCCATGTCAGACTCAAGCATCATGTGCCGGTCGCTGTATGCGGCATTGCTCACGACGATGTCGACTCCGCCAAGCTTCTCGACTGATTCATCGATCATCGCTTCGGCAGCAGCCTGTTCGGCCAAGTCGGCTTGGACCTTGAATGCCTCGACACCCATTGCCTTGCACTCGGCAACAACTTCATCGGCCTCTTCTGGATTGGACCGATAATTCACAGCAACGGAAGCCCCGGCTCGGGCTAATTCAAGTGCGATGCCACGTCCGATCCCTCGTGACGCGCCGCTGACGATCGCACGCTTTCCAGCTAGCTCACCCATGGTGTCTCTCTGTTTAAATCTTCTTCCAAGTAACGTCAGTCGAATAAATACGATAGGCCATGAAGAGTATCCGCAGGCAAGTCGCTAGGGAACCTCTTGGACCGTTGTTGGCAAAGAACGCAAATGGTTTGACGATCAGAATTAGCTTCCGACACAGGCCAAACCGTTTTGCAATGCATCACATGGCATGCATTGCAAACGCAGCTTCACCACTTTGATGCCAACGCATCCAAAGCCAGCCCGAAACGCGGATGAACGACTGCGCAAACGCTGAGAAATGCTTTTGTCTCGCGTTCGCGATCTGTGTCGTGCCTGCAAATCCAACCGGCCGTCCCGGGTCAACAGGTAGCTTTTTTAGGCTCGGTGACCGATTGATCGACCGACACCCTGGCGAATGGCTGACCCAATTCGGTGAGATTATGACCTAAAACGCGCATAGAACGCAAGAAACCTTTCAAATTCTTGCAATCTTCCACCAAACCTGCTTGAATTCTATCAACGGTGGAAGGAAACTGTCATCAAGTCGTTAACTACGTAACTTAGGAAAGATTTGTGGTTCGAACTGCGAACGGATCGACGCGAATAGCTCCAGAAACACGCACTTCCAGTGATGGTCGACGTGAACGGTTACGCTTGTTGATTCGGCAAACCGGGTTCTCCTCCTTGGGCGAACTTGCCGAATCGGTTTCAGTTAGCGAATCAACGGTGCGTCGCGATTTGGAATTACTGGAACAATCCGGCGATGTGCAACGCACACACGGCGGCGTGTTCTGGACGGGCGAGAGTTCAACGATCCGTGCTTTTGAAGGCCGGACCGATTCCACCTGGGCCGTCAAAGCCGCAATCGGATCGGTCGCCGCCGAGCTTGTCGAAGAGAACGACACGATTCTTCTTGACGGCGGAAGCACGACTTACGAACTGGCCAGGCGATTGGTCGGGCGCCAATTACAGGTTGTCACCAACAGCTTGCCAGTTGCCCACCTGCTTTCCAGCAGCGATTCGATCGACTTGGTCACGATCGGAGGCTGTGTCCGCGGCCGAATGGCGGTGGCAATCGGACCGATGGCTGACGCGATGCTTCGGCAAATCAATGTTCGCTTGGCGTTCTTGTCAGTTGCCGGAATCAATGAACGTGGCTTCTTCAACAACAACATGATGTTGGTTGAAAGCGAAAAAGCGATGCTGGCTGCGGCCGATCGCGTCTACGTCGTTGCCGACAGCACCAAGTTTGGCAAAGTCAGCTTGTCCCATTTGTGCGGTTTAGGAGACGTGCACGGGATCATCAGCGATACCGGTTTGTCATCGGCGTGGAAAAACCGGATCGAAGAAGCTGGCGTGGACCTAGTGTTGGCAGACCGCGACGCACACCAAGACGAATTCGAAGTCATCACAGACGACTGCCCCGAATAAAACCTCCTTCCCCATTTATTGGCTTAATGAACGCGATTGAATTCGATCGAGCTCACATCGAAGCTCTGGTCCGGCAAGCGATTCGCACCGGCGGACTCGGCGGCAATAATCCGCCCGGATGGGTCGATGGCAAACCGAACCTCCGCGTCAGCATCTCAGCACGCCACGTGCACCTGACCGACGAGCACGTCGAAATCCTGTTCGGCCAAGGTGCCAAACTGGAACCTGAAAAAGACCTGTACCAAGACGGCTTCTATGCCGCGAAGCAAACCGTGATGGTCGTCGGCCCCAGACGCCGAATGCTTCCCAACGTTCGTGTGCTCGGCCCGACTCGCGGTGCCAGCCAAGTTGAATTGGCATTCACCGATTCGATCTCGCTTGGCATCGACGCACCGGTTCGTCACAGCGGACATATCGACGGAACACCAGGCTGTGTCTTGGTCGGCCCGTCCGGCAGCGTCCAACTAACCCAAGGCGTGATCCGCGCCGCTCGACACGTCCACATGAACTTCTCTGACGCCGCACACTTTGGCGTCGAAAATGGTGACATGATGCGACTGAAAATCACCAGTCATGAATGCACCACGGTTTTCGAAGACGTCCTCGTTCGCGCCGACAAAGCGGCGAAACTGGAAGTCCACATCGATACCGACGAAGGCAACGCGTGCCACCTGGACGGCGCCTCGAAAGTCGAACTGACCAAGAGCGGCTGCAGCTGCGAAGACAAACACTAGTCGACTTCGCTGCATATCCAGCCACCGGTCACCTCTCGCCCCTGCCATCACTGCGTGTGATTTGCAAAGGCGAGTCTCCAATACATCTTTCGGCTCGGCCAACGAGCCAACGATCCCGTTAACTCTCTCCCCCTTTTATAGGCAGATTTACTCATGGCGAAATTGAACGAAGCACTCGGCATGATCGAAACCAAGGGATTCGTCTCCTTGGTCGAAGCCGCCGACGCGATGATGAAAGCGGCAAACGTCGAATACCTTGGCTGGGACAAGGTCGGCAGCGGTCTGGTCAGCGTCTTTGTCAGCGGTGACGTTGCGGCTGTCAAAGCGGCGACCGATGCCGGTGCGGCAGCAGCTGGACGCATCGGCGAAGTCGTCAGCGTTCAGGTCATCCCACGTCCACACGAAGACTTGGTGAAGGTTCTCAAGACTGCGATGCCGACTGCCAAGAAGTAGTCCGCAGACTCGCGACATCGATTCGTTGCCCCGCGCGGCGCGACGAACGTTTCCCAACCGAACATCAATAATCAACAACTACGAATAACATGAACGACGCAATCGGATTGATTGAAACCAAAGGCTTGTTGGCTCTGATCGAAGCGACCGACGCGATGGCTAAAGCCGCCAACGTACAAATCGTCAAACGGGTCGACATCGGCGGTGGCTTGGTCACCACCGTTGTCAGCGGTGACGTCGGAAGCGTTCGCGCGGCTGTCGAAGCCGGTGCCAATGCAGCCACCCAAGCCGGCGAACTGCTCAGCAGCCACGTGATCCCACGTCCTGCCGAAGGAATCGCAAAGGCTTTTTTGTCCTAGGAAGTGCTATCGAAGGCAGTGCTTGCAAAGGCAATGCATTCGAAAGCAGTGTCCTGAAAAGCAGTGACTGTGATGCATCGGCAAACACGGTGACTGCATCGACGACGTTCAACACAGATGACTCGACGCGGAGGATCCCGCAAATGCTCGTCCTGGTTGCAAATTTAGGCTCGACCAGCTTCAAGTATCGGCTTTTCGAAATGGCCGAAGATGGAGCTCTTGACGATATCGGCAGCGCTAATTGTCTCGCACGAGGCGCGGTCGAACGGATCGGTGATGCTCAAAGCAAATGCACCGTCCAGATCGGCGATTGGTCGGACGAACTGACAATGCCCGTCCCCGATCACGGTGTCGCGGTGGAGTCGTGCCTGAAACAACTGACACATCCCGAGCATGGTGCGATCAAGGACGCTTCCGAAGTCGCCGCGATCGGTTTTAAAGCCGTTCACGGTGGACGCATCTCCGGTGTGTTTGTCGTCGACGACGAAGTCCTGGATGCGATGGCCGAAATGAACGCCGCCGCTCCGGCACACAACCCGCCTTACATCGCGGCAATGAAGACGCTTCGCGAGCGATTCCCCGACCTGCCACTGGTCGCCGCTTTCGAAACCGATTTTCACCAAACGATCCCGGCGGCGCGAAAAGAGTACGCGATCCCACGCAAATGGGCTGACGAGTTCCACATTCGCAAGTGGGGCTTCCATGGCGCCAGCCATCGCTTCATCGCTTATCGCAGTGCCGAAATCCTAGGACGAAACGACGCCCGCGTGATCTCCTGCCACCTCGGCGGCAGCAGTTCGATTACGGCGATCAAAAATCGCCAAAGCGTGCAGACTACGATGGGAATGACACCACAAACGGGATTGCCACAAAACAATCGCGTCGGTGACTTCGACCCATTCGCACTGCCACTGATTATCGAACGCTCCGGGTTATCACTGGACGAGACGCTGAAAACGCTTGCCAGCCAAGGCGGACTGCTGGGCCTGAGCGATCGCAGCGGCGACATCCGTGACATCGAACAATCGGCAGCAAGCGGCGACGCGAAATCGCAACTCGCGCTCGACGTGTTCATCGAAGAACTACGACGTCACCTCGGTGGCATGTTGGTCGCACTCGGCGGCGCCGACGCGATCGTGTTCACCGGTGGCATCGGCGAGAACGCGACGAAAATTCGCGAAGGCGTTTGCCAAGGCCTCGAAGAACTGGGCATTCGCATCGACAGCGATGCCAACCAAAGCGTCAAAGGACGCGGCGGCGAAAGCGGTGAAGCTTCGTTCCATGCCGACGATTCGAAGACGCAACTGTGGGTCATCCCCACGAACGAAGAAGTCGTCGTCGCACGACAAACCATTCACGCGATCAAGTCGCGATAGTTGTTCCCCAACGATTCCCCTTTCCTCCTTTTTTGACGGACTCAATCGCGAATGTTTATCGCACGCGTTTCCGGATCAGTCGTCAGCACGCAAAAGGTCCAGTCGATGACTGGGCACAAGCTGTTGGTCGTCGAACCGTACCGTCTGGAAGGTGACAAGCGGCAGTCGTTGGTGACCACCGGACGGACTTTCATCGCCGTCGACACGCTGGGCTCGGGCGAAGGCGACTTCGTGCTGATCACCCAAGGTAGCAGCGCCCGTTTGACCCCCGAAACGAAATCGCTGCCCATCGACGCAGTCATCATCGGCATCGTCGACCAAGTCCACATCGACAAGTTGAGCGTTTACTCGCGCGACTGATCCACACCAAGACAACTGACTCCCAATCAATCATGAACTTCGACGAAAATCTCATTCGCAGCGTAGTCGCCCAGGTCTTGGCCGAAGTCGGCCCGATGCCTGCCGCGTCTAGCGCCAGCACCGGTGGTCAGAACGGAGTCTTCTACGACGCGGACTCGGCCGTCAAAGCCGCTCGCGAAGCGTTCGAGCAACTGCGTGAACGTCCCGTCGCCGATCGCAAACGGATCATCGACATCATCCGCCGCATCTCGATCGAGCAATGTGAAGAGCTCGGTCTGATGGAGATGGAAGAAACCGGAATCGGCCGCCCCGAGCATAAAATCGCCAAGCTGAAAACGCTCGGTGAGCAAACGCCGGGTGTCGAGTTCATCGAAACGAAAGCCTACAGCGGTGACCACGGACTGGCAATCATCGAACGCGCGCCCTTTGGTGTCATCGGTGCAATCACCCCCGTCACCCACAGCTTGCCGACGATCACCGGCAACGCGGTCAGCATGATCGCCGGTGGAAACACAGTTGTCGTCAACCCGCACCCATCGGGCAAACTGGTCGCGGCCGAAGGCGTTCGCCGATTCAACCAAGCGATCGCGGCCGAAGTCGGCATCGACAATTTGATCTGTGTGATCGCCGAGCCAACTTTGGAATCGGCCGAAGCTCTTTTCAAGCATCGCAGTGTCGCGTTGATCTGTGTAACCGGCGGCCCCGCCGTGGCACGTGCCGCTTTAAACAGCGGCAAACGAGCCATCGTGGCTGGCCCAGGCAATCCGCCGGTTGTGGTCGACGAGACAGCGGACTTGGATTTGGCAGCCCGGTCGATCATCGCCGGAGCTTCGTACGACAACAACCTGTTGTGCATCGCCGAAAAAGAAGTCTTCGTCGTCGAACGTGTCTTTGACCAGATGATGGAAGCGATGCGACGCGCCGGTGCGGTTCAGTTGAACGCGACACAAATCGACGCGTTGACCGCCAAAGCGATCGTGAAAGTCGGCGACGACCAGCACGACGCGGCCTGCAAAGACTTCATCGGAAAAGACGCCTCGGTGCTTGCCGCTGCGGCCAATGTCACCGTGCCGCTGGATACCGAATTGTTGTTTGGCGAAACCGACGAATCGCACCCCTTCGTCAGTGTCGAACAGATGATGCCGTTCGTCCCCTTCGTGCGTGCACGCGATGTCGATCATGCGATCGCGATGGCCAAGCACTACGAACACGGCTTCCGCCACACCGCGATCATTCACTCACGCAACGTCCACAACATGACCAAGATGGGCCGCGAGATGGACGTCACGCTATACGTCAAAAACGGCCCCTGCATGGCATCGCTGGGCTTGGGCGGCGAAGGCTACCTGTCGTTTTCGATCGCGGGACCGACCGGCGAAGGCGTCACGACACCGACAACGTTTACCCGCGAACGCCGCTGCAGCATGGTCGACGAACTGCGTGTCGTTTGATCGGAAAAGAGCCAACTGAAGTTTTAAACGTATGCAAACTGCCACCGTCCTCGGATCGACTCACGCGACGATCAAGCATGAAAGCTTTGTCGGATGTCGCATGGTCATCCTGCAACCGCTGACGGTTGACGAAAAGCCCGACGGCCCGCCGCTGATCGCGATCGATCAAATCGGATCACGTCGCGGTGACAAGGTGATGATTTCCAGCGACGGACGTTACGCCCGCGAAGTCACCAAGCACGACCGTACCCCGGCACGCTGGACCGTCGTCGGAATCATTGATTAAAGCCAACTATGAATCACGTCCCCAACACCACCGTACGCAGCAGCGATGCTTTGCCCGACGCGGCAAAGATCAGCGAGATTGCGCGCGAAGTGCTGCGGCGGATCAAAGCGGGACAAACGACAGCGACACCTAGCAGTGAACAGGCCATCGCCCATCGCTTGATCACGATCGAAACGCTGAATAAAGCGGTCGGCAATGAGGTCGTCGTTACACCAAGCGGCGTCGTCACACCGGCGGCAACCGAAGAAGCCAAACGGCTTGGCATCCGCATCGTTCGCCAAACCAAGTCAGCTTCATCAGCCAAACCAACGGTCAGCGAAAACGTCGGTAGAGAAGTCGACCCGTTCGCACAGCAGCTTGCTAAGCGTGGTTTAAAAATCCCTGCTGGGGTTTCGATCGTATGGACGGACAAACCGGCAGCGGAAGTGTTCAAGCAGATTCAATCCGGGCAACGTGCCGTGATGATTTCGCAGTGGGGCGACATCGATCGCTTCGCTGATGAACTGTCACCACAGGCTTGGGTGCTCGACCGCGAAAAGCTTTCCTTGCCAGCCGCCGTGAACTTTGCCGCACGCATCATCAAGCGAGGTGCCCAATGAAACTGGCTCGCACGATCGGCACGATGACGTTGTCGAAAGCCCATCCCGGCATGCACCAAGCCAAATTGCGTTTGGTCGAAGTCGTCGAATCGATTGACCAAATCGATGTCGAACCACTGGGCGGCGAAACGATCGTCGCCTGGGACCTTTGCGGCAGCGGCATCGGTGACCTGGTCGCCTTAGCCGAAGGCCCCGAAGCGGCACAGCCCTTTCCCGATGTTAAACCACTCGATGCGTCGATCGTCGCCTTGCTAGACGAAGTCGACCTTGGCCGGTAAGTCGCCGGCAGATACCCGAACAACCACCATTCACCTTCACATCCAACTGATAACTTTGCCATGCAAAACGTTCATAAGATTAAGCAGGACATGTGCGACATTGGACGTCGGATTTACAACCGCCAATTCGCCGCGGCAAACGACGGGAACATCACCGTCCGCGTCAGCGAAAATGAATTCCTCTGCACTCCGACGTTGCACTGCAAAGGCTTTCTGAAACCCGAAGACATCGCGACGATCGATATCACCGGCAAACAAATCGCTGGCCGCAAGAAACGTTCCAGCGAAGCACTGCTGCACTTGGAAATCTACAAGCAACGCGAAGACATCAAGAGCGTTGTGCACTGCCACCCGCCGCACGCGACCGCGTTCGCGATCGCCCGCGAGCCGATCCCGCAGTGTATCTTGCCCGAAGTCGAAGTCTTCTTGGGTGACGTGCCGATCACTAAGTACGAAACGCCCGGCGGACAAGCCTTCGCCGATACGATCATCCCGTTTGTCAACAAGACCAACGTTATGATCCTGGCCAACCACGGCACCGTCAGCTACGGAGAATCGGTTGAGCAGGCGTATTGGTGGACCGAGATTCTGGATTCCTATTGCCGCATGCTGATGTTGGCCAAACAACTGGGCAACGTCGCATTCCTGGATCAACAGAAATCGCAAGAGCTGTTGGACTTGAAAGACCAGTGGGGCTACAAGGATCCGCGGAACACCAAAGAGTTCGAAGATTGCGACATCTGTGCCAACGACATCTTCCGCAACTCGTGGAAAGATTCTGGTGTCGAGCGTCGTGCCTTTGACGCGCCGCCAGCGATGCCAGCCCAAGTCGCTGCGGCAGCAGCGGCCCCTGCACCGGCAGCCGCACCATCGGCAAGTCCTGCGGCCGGCATCAGCGAAGAACAACTGGTCAAGCTGATCACCGACGAAGTCCTTCGCCAGATGAAAGCGTAACGCGAGTCCACGCGAACGCATCCTCATCCCACCACCGAACACTACTCACCAAAACCCATCCACGGCATCATGAAAGTTTCGATCATCGGCGGCGGCGGACTCGTTGGCTCCTGTGCGGCGTTTGCCTTGCAGTGTGGCGGCTTGGCTCGCGAAATCGCTTTGCTTGACGTCAACCAAGAATTGGCAGCTGGCCAAGCCTTGGACATGCAGCACGGCACCCCCAGCGTTGCCGACCAGGTCATCGTCGGTGGTGGATACGAACACATCCCCAGCAGCGATGTGATTTGCATCACTGCAGGTTTGCGTCGCAAGCCAGACGAGTCGCGTTTGGATTTGATCAACCGCAACACGGACTTGTTCGTGCAAATTTTGCGTGACGTCAAAGCGGCTGGGCCCAAGCCATCGGCGATCGTGCTGGTCGTCAGCAACCCGGTCGACATCCTGACCTACGTTGCCGCCAAGATGCTGGGGCTGCCTTGCAACCAAGTCATCGGTCTGGGAACGCAGCTCGATACGATTCGTTTCTGCTCGCTGATCGCCGAGCAACTGAAATCGCCACCGACCCAAACCAAGGCGTTGATCCTGGGTGAGCACGGTGAGTCGATGGTTCCGATTTGGAGCAGTGCGACGATCGGCGGATTGCCCTTGGACAAGTATCCCGGTTGGTCGCCGACTTTGGCGACACAATTGTTTACACGCACACGTGGTAGTGGTGCGGAAGTCATCAAACGCAAAGGCGGCGCCGGATTCGCCGTCGGGATCGCGATCCGCGACGTGATCGATTCGATCATTTTGGACCAACGACGCGTGCTACCGGTCAGCAGCATCCAAAGTGGTTGTTACGGCATTCGCGATGTTGCCTTGTCGGTTCCAACCGTCGTCGGCCGGACCGGCGTGGTCGATCGAATGGAAATCGATTTGTGGCCCAAAGAGGTTCAAGGAATGCGAGCCAGCGGCGCCGCGTTGCGCAAGACCCTGGACGTCGTGTTGAAGCGAATCGGGTAAGAGCGATTAGACATCAGCCGCAACGCGCCAGCGTGCAGTTACATGTCTCGGTCCAGTAACATTGCCGCCCGCGACGAGAACCGCGGCTAACGCCGACCGGCTCAGGATGGTGCAGCGTCTCAGCGTACAGCTGCCTTATCTGATATCAGCCGCTACGCGCCAGCGTGCGGTTACGGGCTGGGGTCAGTCTCCGGCAGGAACCGCGGCTAATGCCGACCGGCTCAGGATGATGCAGCGTCTCAGCGTACAGCTGCCTTATCTGGTATCAGCCGCTACGCGCCAGCGTGCGGTTACGGACTTGGGGGGCAGTCTCCGGCAGGAACCGCGGCTAGCGCCGACCGGCTCAGGATCATGCAGCGTCTCAGCCTACAGCTGCCTTATCTGAAATCAGCCGCCACGCGCCAGCGTGCGGTTACGTGATTCGGTCCAATTATATTGCTGATAGCAACAGGAACCGCGGCTAACGCCGATCGGCTCAGAAAACCCTGACACTGCCGGAAATTGCCGACTGACTTGCGTCTGCCTTGCTGCCTAGGCGAATCCGAATCGCTTGACTAAGTTTACCGCTGTGCGAAAAAACTTGGTTTTCTGGATGAGGCCCCTTTGATGGCAATGTATGACGTTTTCGGTGTCGGCAACGCGTTGGTCGATATTCAAGCCCGTGTCGATGACGAAGTCCTGACCCGTTTATCACTCGACAAGGGCATCATGACCCTGGTCGATGACGAGCAGCAATCGAAAGTCCTTTCCCACCTCGACGGTAGCCCTCTGAATCGATGTGCGGGTGGTTCGGCCGCAAACACCATTGTCGCCATCGCTGACCTCGGCGGTTCGGCTGGCTATTTCGGCAAAGTCGGCGACGACGCACTCGGCGAGTTCTTTCTCAAGGACATGAAGGACTTGGGCGTCTCGATCACGGTTCCCCCGAACGACAAGCCTACCGGAACCTGTGCCGTCCTGATCACCGAAGACGCCCAGCGCACCATGCTGACGAATCTGGCGGCATCGGTCAGCCTCAGCCCCGACGATATCGACGAAGACAAGATTGCGAACAGCAAGTACGTCTACGTCGAAGGCTACTTATTAACCGGCGACAGCACGAAGAAAGCGGCTTATCGTGCGTTCGAACTGGCGAAAAAGCACAATGTGAAAGTCGCCTTCACCGCATCGGATCCGTTCCTGGTCAACATGATCCGCGACGAGATCTGGGATTTGATTACCGGCCCGGTCGACCTGTTCTTCTGCAACGAAGAAGAAGCTAAAAGCCTGACCGGCGAAAGCGATCCATTGAAGTGCGCCGTGAAGATTCACGAGCACTGCGAAAACGTCGCTTTGACGCTCGGCGGCAAAGGTTCCATCGTGATGCACGGCGGGGAAGAATTCCCGATCGAAGGGGTTCAAGTCGAGGCTGTCGACACCACCGGTGCTGGCGACATGTACGCCGGTGCGATGCTGTATGGCATCACCAACGGTATGGATTGGCGTACCGCCGGTCACTTGGCGTCCCACGCCGCCGGACGCGTCGTTTCACAGCTCGGTGCACGGCTGCAAAACCGTTTCACCGAAGAAGAGATCAAAAACTTCAGCCGGCTGACCGAAAACTAGGTATCTGTCCGCTGAACTTGTCAATGCGCTCGCGTGTGTCTGTTGGCTCGCGCGTTCCCGCATATCAATCGCCCAACTTTTCAGTATGAACTCTCATGGCCAAAGCACCTAAGAACGCCATCTCTCCGACTCGCGCGGAAGACTATCCCGAGTGGTACCAGCAAGTCATCAAGGCATCCGACTTGGCTGAAAACTCGCCCGTTCGTGGCTGCATGGTGATCAAACCTTGGGGGTACCAGCTTTGGGAGAACATGCAGCGGGCGCTCGACGACATGTTCAAAGCCACCGGGCACCAGAACGCGTACTTCCCGTTGTTCATCCCAATGAGCTTTTTGGAGAAGGAAGCAGAACACGTCGAGGGATTCGCAAAGGAATGCGCCGTCGTCACCCACCACCGCTTGGAACCCGATCCCGATGGCGGTCTGCGTCCGGCCGGGGAACTTGAAGAGCCACTGATCGTTCGCCCGACCAGCGAAACGATCATCGGTGCGACCTATGCCAAATGGGTTCAGAGCTACCGTGACCTGCCAATCCTGATCAACCAGTGGGCCAACGTTGTTCGCTGGGAAATGCGGACTCGAATGTTCCTACGCACGGCGGAGTTCCTGTGGCAAGAAGGCCATACCGTTCACGCGACCAGTGAAGAAGCGATTGAAGAAACCGAGCGGATGATCAACGTCTACGCCGACTTCGCCGAAAACTGGATGGCGATGCCGGTAACGATCGGCGCAAAGACCGCTGGCGAACGCTTCCCCGGAGCCGTCGAAACGCTGTCGATCGAAGCGATGATGCAGGACCGCAAAGCACTGCAAGCCGGTACCAGTCACTTCCTTGGGCAGAACTTTTCAAAAGCCCAGGAAATCGTTTTCCAAAGTGAATCAGGCACTCGTGAATTTGCCTGGACAACGTCTTGGGGCGTGTCGACTCGCTTGGTCGGTGCGTTGTTGATGACGCACAGCGACGATGACGGTTTGGTGCTGCCACCAAAGCTTGCGCCCACGCAAGTCGTGATCCTGCCGATCTACAAAGACGACCAACGCGCTGCGGTGATGGAATACATCGAAAAGCTTCGCGATGAGTTGCGTGGTCAGACTTACAACGGGGCGCCGATCCGAGTCGAAATTGACGACCGCGATATCCGAGGCGGTGAAAAGAAATGGCATCATGTCAAACGCGGCGTGCCCATTCGCTTGGAAGTTGGCCCCAAAGACATGGAAAAAGACTCGGTGTTCTTCGGACGCCGCGACCAACCCAAAAGCGTTGGCATGTCACGTTCCGAAGTGGTCGCGAAAATCAGTGACCTGCTTGGCGACATCCAACAAAGCTTGTTTGACAAAGCGGACCAGCTTCGCAAAGACAATACCGTCACGATTACCAATGAAGCCGACTTCCGAGCGTACTTCACGCCGGAGAATGCCGACTCGCCCGAGATCCACGGCGGCTTTGCGATGTGCCACTTTGCCGACGAAGACAGCTTGCAAGACCTGCTCAAAGAGCTGAAGGTAACGATCCGTTGCATCCCGAGTGCCAACAACGACACCCCTGGGACCTGCTTCTACACCGGCAAACCCGCCGCCAAGCAAGCGATCTTCGCCAAGGCTTATTAAGCCGCAGCAGGACAAATCATCGGTCGTTCTGGATTCTCTGGCTCCCCTCTCGCCCCAAACTTGTTTGGGGGAGAGGGGCCGGGGGTGAGGGGGACCGAGACGCTGAAAGCTGCATCAAATCACCACCACCGACAAGCTTGCCCAGGCTTAGCGATCCAGTCTTATGAATTGCGAATCCTCTGGCCTTCAGACTAGATAGAACCTGTGGCATCTTTCAGCGATTTTAAGCTCACAATCATTCAGGCCACTGCCCCCTCACCCCCAGCCCCTCTCCCCCAAAAACATGTCGACGGTTGAACTGATGGAGACATCAACTGTGTGATGTTTTTGGGGGAGAGGGGAGCCAGTGCATGGCTGGCCTTCGCGTAAATCAAGCTTCACTCTCCCCAAATCCAAACAGCCATTTCTCGTTGCAAGGCTCCCGCCTTGCGACGCAATGCAATGCAGGCTCCGCCTGCCGCCGTCTCCCGCCTGCAGCAACCGCACCGCAATGACCAGCACATCGCTTTCTAAACACCTTTTCCTGATCGGGTATCGCGGTACAGGGAAAACGACGGTGGCGTCGATCTTGGCGGCTCTTTTGCAGACCCGCTGGATCGACTTGGACGTGGTGATCGAAAACAAAGCTGGCAAAACAATCAGCGAGCTATTTGCTGAGGGCGGCGAGCCGTTGTTTCGCGACTGGGAAACACGCTGCTTGCAGGAATTGATCGATGCCGATGGGCCGCCACAAGTGATCTCCCTTGGCGGCGGCGCGATCCTGCGTCAAGAAAACCGTGACTTCATCGCCACCCACGGAGACTGCGTTTGGCTGACGGCAACACCGGATACGATCGCACAGCGAATCGGTGCGGACCAGACTACGGCAGCGAGGCGTCCGGCACTAACCGATCTGTCGCCGACCGAAGAAATAAAATCGGTACTGACCAGCCGCGAACCGATTTACCGTGAGACATCGCAATATTCGGTTTCGACGGATACCTTGACTCCGGTGGAAGTCGCCGATCGGATCGCGCAGTGGTTGGTCTCTTAAGGGGGTTGGCCTCATAACGTGTTGGCTTCGTAGGTAGCTCGATTCGTCGCAAAACGAGCAAAATTCTTTGACGCCAGTGTTGCTGATTCGGTTTCTGAGCTGCCGATTTCGAACCGGCGTTCACCCCTCTTCGGCGGAGAACCCTACATTCCAAGGCCGCTTCCAAAACCGGTCTTTTATTTCACTCGATAAACTCGGTAGGCTGGGAGAGAATACTGCCCGTTCCGCTTGCCTGACGTGATCGAACCGTTGGCGGGCCAGAACGAAAGGACTTGATAGGCGGCCAAGAGTACGACAAAACGTTCAACCATTGCCGCCAGACGTTGACATAAAAAGGATTGCCTCGTGTTCATCGCTGCTTCTACCGAATGCTTCCCTGAACTTGAACTACGCGCCGCGATCGAACTCGCATCAGATCTAGAGTTCACGGCGATTGAAATTGCCTTGCATGAATCTGGCGATGTGAAACCGTCGGACGTTCTGTCGGACATGGATCGATCGATTCAGCTATTGCGCTACACCCACCGCCTGGATATCTCCGGATACAGCGTCCAACTGGCCTCGACAGGTCAGCAGCACTACGAAGACTTCGCAAAACTGTGCTGGCTAGCCAAAACGACCAAGGTTGTCACCTTGACCGTTCCCTCAGCGGAGCAGGGCACCCCGTTCAACGAAGAAGTCGAGCACCTGCAGCGACTGGTCGAATGCGGTGACGCCGAAGGCGTTCGGGTGAGCGTGAAAAGCCAACTGGGTTGCCTTAGCGAAGATCCCGATACTTTGATGGTGCTGTGCAACAACGTCGAAGGCTTGGGCATTACGCTTGACCCCAGCGTTTACATCACCGGTTCGGCAAAAGGCAAGAACCTGGACAACATCCTGAAGTTCGTCTGCAACGTTCATTTGCGTGATACCCGTCCCGATGCGTTTCAAGTGAGCGTCGGCCAGGGCGAAGTTGACTACGGGAAACTGATCACGCAGCTGGAACGCGAAAAATACGATCGCGCCCTGACCGTGAATATGATGCCGATGGAAGACCTTGACCATCGCGTGGAACTTCGCAAGCTGCGTCGCTTGCTAGAAACCTTGGTCTAGGCAACTTGGATCCGGCTGACATGTTCTTTGCCGACCGACGCTGGGCAGACCAACAGTGGGCGAATCTCGTCAGGTCATCGCTCGATGATGCGTTTCGTCCTGACAATGGGATCATGCCGATCCCCGCAGCCGGCCAGACCGGTCTGGGAAACGTCCGCTCCGGCACAGACTGCGAGATCCAGCCAGGCAGCCAAGATTTGTGTTTCCTGGCTCCCAAACCCAATCGGGGCCGACGTCGATTGAGCCCTAGCTTGTCCTATGGTCGACACCGCGGACCAGCGAGACGTGATTGCCGACACGCAGCGGTAGTGATCACGGTTTATCCGCATGCGAAGTCAGGCGAGGCTTGCTTTGCGCTGACCCGGCGTCCGATGACGCTTTCCCACCATGCCGGACAGGTCTGCCTTCCCGGCGGGCGGGTCGAAGACGATGAAGACGCATTGCAAGCGGCCAAACGCGAGTACCAGGAAGAGCTTGGGGTTTGTCTCGATAAAGCGGTCTACCTGGGACGCCTTTCGAAGATCTATGTCTACGCAAGCGATAACCTGGTCGACACTTTTGTGCTCTTAGAAAAGGAACCGCTTCCCCGCTGGAACCCTGACCCGATCGAAGTTGACGAAATCATCGAGATTCCGTTGTCGGCTCTGGAGACGCTTGGCAGCTGCATTGCACGGCGTGAACAGTCCGCAACGATCTCGCAAGTGAATTCGACACGTCGCGGTAAGGTTGTCGATGGCGAAGGGGTATTCCAATACAGATTCACCTACCCGGCCCTGCAACTGGTTGACTGTGACGGTCACCAGCAACAGGTCTGGGGTGCCACCGCGATGATTCTGGCGGGGTGGAGCGAGATCCTTCACCGAGTTGGCAAATTGCTTGATTGAGCACTCTGAGCTGCTCGTCGGCTAACGTTCGCACTGAGGTATTGCCGACATTGCATGAGCAAAGCAAGTCAATGGCGGAATTCTGAAGCTTGGACGGCCAAAGATAGTGGGATAAACGGTCATCGAATTCACTTACCTTGGCCGACTTGCCAGCGCGTCCTACAATCGCAGTGAAAGAATGTGAATCGCTCTCGATCGAAAGCTCTTCGGAGCCTTGAGCGGGAAGCCAGATATCCAAAGACTTACTTACGAACCTATTTTCCCCAGAGGGTTAGTGACATGGCAGCCGAAGCCGTCGTCGAATTTACCGAAGAAAACTTTGAGGCCGAAGTGATGCAAGCGGATGGCCCCGTTCTCGTCGACTTCTGGGCACCTTGGTGCGGCCCTTGCCGTGCGATCGCGCCGATGATCGACCAACTTGCTACCGAAAATTCGGATAAGAAAATCGGCAAGCTGAACATCGATGAAGCTCCCGGTATCGCGCAAAAATTCGGTATCACCGGCATTCCAACCCTGTTGGTTTTCAAGAACGGCGACATCGAACACAGCTTCCGTGGCGGTAACACCACCAAGACCGCTCTACAAGAAGCTCTCGACGCCTCGGTTTAGGGCCACGCTTTTCAAGTCCGGCAACGCCTGGCTTGGAAACTGACTGATCCAAGCCAGCCGAAATAGCAATCCACGGCGACCTGCAATGCAGAGCCGTGTTCAGCGGAAAGGCGATTGAGTCGCCAGGCAGTCTTGATGTTCATTTTTCGGGCCCCCGATCACGATTTACGTCGTGAATCCGAGTATCAACGGGACGGACCACGAAAAACGCAACCACAGTCGCAATAACGCTTTACATCGCGTTTCACCTAGGGGATGACTTCCCGGGTGGCGAAAGGTTTGTAGCATTTCATTCGCTAGGCCTCATGCGTCACGATATCCTCTGTCGGTCCTAAGTGAGTCCCGCGACACTCGGTCGGATCGTCGAACCGCTCGTTAAAGGACGCTAACACAACTTTGCGACCACGGAAGTTCCGATACTGCGGTGCTATTGCCATGCGATCGCGAATCGGACGAGGCACCGCCTTTGGCAACGGCCTTCGGTCACATGCCGAACCAATGCAGCGATCCAGACGATGGCTTAGGAACACGGCTGTAGGAAACCGCCACGGCCTCGATTTAACAATCTTGTTTCTCTCTCCAAGCAGGCAACTGCGATGCTTCAGTACCTTCGTTTGCTCGAAGAAATCCTGGAATCTGGCTCTGACCGTGGTGATCGCACCGGTGTCGGTACTCGAAGCCTGTTTGGGCGTCAGCTTTCATTCAATCTGGATGACGGCTTTCCGCTTCTGACTACCAAAAAGCTTCACCTACGTTCGATCATCTACGAATTGCTATGGTTCCTTCGTGGGGACACCAACATCGCTTGGTTGAACGAAAACGGGGTTCGCATCTGGGATGAGTGGGCGGACGAGAATGGCGATTTGGGACCAGTTTATGGCCACCAGTGGCGGTCCTGGCCGACTCCCGATGGCGAGACCATCGATCAAATCGCGTGGGTCGAAAACGAGATCCGCAACAACCCGCTCAGCCGCCGGCTGATCGTATCGGCCTGGAACGTTAGCGAAGTCAATCGCATGGCTTTACCCCCATGCCACACGCTATTCCAGTTTTACGTCAGCGACGACAAGCTGTCCTGCCAGCTGTATCAACGCAGTGCGGACGTCTTTCTTGGGGTGCCATTCAATATCGCCAGCTACGCGCTGCTAACGATCATGATGGCGAAAGTCACCGGCCTACAGCCTGGAACTTTCGTGCATACGTTCGGCGATGTGCACCTTTACCAAAACCACTTTGACCAAGCTCGCGAACAGCTCACCCGAGAGCCAAAACCGCTGCCAAAGCTCGTCATTGACAACACTCCGGAATCGATCGACGGTTTCAACTTCGAAGACTTCGAGATCGTCGATTATCACCCTCACCCGCACATCAAAGCACCGGTCGCGGTCTGAGTTTCAGCATTCCGCCTGTCGCAAACACTGGCACCAACACACAGCGTTCTCGCGGCTTTTGATAATCCCGGCGAATCTCTACCAAACCAAACTCAACACCTATGAGCCACCCTCTCACCGCTGTGGTCGCGATGAGCCCGACCGGAGTCATTGGCCTTAACGGCGATATGCCCTGGCGGTTAAGCAGCGATCTAAAGCGTTTCAAGCAGCTCACGATGGGCGGCGTGTTGATCATGGGTCGCAAAACCTTCGATTCGATTGGCCGTCCGCTTCCCGGTCGCCGGACGATCGTGATTACGCGGCAATCGGATTGGTCCTGTGAAGGAGTCCAGGCTGCCGCATCGCCGGAGGAAGCGATCACGATGATCGGTGCTGATGCGGCGTTTGTCGTCGGTGGGGCGGAGATCTACCGCCAGCTGATTGATCGCTGTGACCGGATTTTTTTAACGCGCGTGCTTTGCGAGGTTGACGGGGATACGGAATTGGCGCTCGACTTGTCGGATTTTCGCGTGATTGAGCAATCAAGAATCCCGGCAGGCCCGAAAGATGAGTATCCGACCGAGTTTTTGCGGCTTCAGCGCAAGGAAACTTGATCATCACGGCGCTCCAGCCCCGCCAACTGGGATGCTTATTTCCGGCGTTTGGGTGGCCACTTGGGTCACTAGATGTGCGTTGAAATAAAAATCCATAAAAAGGCTGGAAAGTGGCCATTGAGCAAAAAGGGGGCCATTCGCTATAGTCCGGGATTCGCGGACAGCACTTTTTCGTTTTTTGCGTGTGGCGGGCCTTATTGAAAGGTTTCAGGCCGCCGAGGGACCATCCCCGCGGTGCTGCCACAGTCCAGTTTGCACGAGATATTTGCAGGAGCATTGCTATGCCCCGTTTGTTGGGCGTCGACATTCCGAACGACAAACAGATCCAGTATTCGCTGACTTACCTGTACGGCGTTGGCTTGTACACAGCTCGCGAAACATGCGAGAAGCTTGGGATCGACCCAAGTCGATCGGCAAGTGAGATCAACGAGGATGAGCTGGGTCAGATCGCTGCGCTGCTGGAACGCGACTACACGGTCGAAGGTCCTCTCCGCCGTCAAGTCACTCAGAACATCAGCCGACTTCGTGAGATCAAGTCCTATCGTGGCATGCGTCACCGTATGGGTCTTCCGGTCCGTGGTCAGCGTACAAAGACCAACTCGCGAACGCGCAAAGGTCCAAAGAAGACCGTCGCCGGAAAGAAAGGCGTCAAAGACCTTCGCTAGCGTTCTATTATTCCCGATTCAGTTACCGACTTTTGCGTTTAGGACTTTGCCGTGGCAAAGAGCAACAAGAAAAAACGAGTCCGTCGCAACGTGAGCAATGGCATTGCTCACATTCACGCGACGTTCAACAACACCACTGTCACGATCACCGACACCAAGGGCGACACCTTGTGCTGGGCGAGTGCGGGCACCAGCGGTTTCAAAGGAAGCCGTAAGAGCACCCCATTTGCTGGCCAATGTGCGGCTCAACAGGCTGCCGAAAAGGCGACCAAGTTTGGGATGCGTGACGTCGAAGTGCGAGTCAAAGGCCCTGGATCGGGTCGAGAAAGCGCAATCACCGCGCTGCAATCGGCGGGACTAAAGGTCAAGTTGATCGAAGACGTGACCCCGATCCCCCACAACGGATGCCGACCACGCAAAAAGCGTCGCGTCTAGTCCCTTCCTTCGACACTGATCTCCGATAGCCTGCTCCCAGAGCAGGTTAGGTATCGCGTCGATTTATCTCACTCGCATTCGTACTCCCCAGCGACAAGGTTACACCGCAATGCATATCCGTTGGCGTGGAATGGAGCTTCCCAGCACTCTGGAAGTTGACCGCGATTCGCTTTCGCAAACCTATGGCAAGTTCGTCGCCGAGCCTTTTGAGCGCGGTTTCGGAACTAGCGTCGGCAACTCGCTCCGCCGCGTGCTGCTGAGCAGCCTGATGGGTAGCGCTGTCACACAGATCAAAATCCGTGGTGCACAGCACGAATTCACCAACATCCCTGGCGTTCTAGAAGATGTCACCGACATCGTCCTGAACGTGAAAAGCTTGGTCGTTCGCAACCACAGCGAAGCCACTCGTGTGATCACCGTCGAAGCTGATAAGGCTGGCGAGATCCGTGGCAGCGACATCCAGACGGATCAAGATGTCGAAATCATCAACCAAGACATTGTCCTGGCGACCCTGACCGAAGACGTCCCATTCATGATGGAAATGGTCGTCGAAAATGGCCGTGGGTACGTCCCAGCAACCGAACACAGCAGCGCCGACCACGAAATCGGAATCATCCCGATCGACGCGGTCTACAGCCCTGTGACCCGTGTCCGCTACGACGTCGAAGAAACTCGCGTCGGCCAGAAAACCAACTACGACAAACTGGTACTGGAGATCTGGACCGACGGCAGCGTCAATCCCGAATTGGCTCTCGTTGAAGCGGCCAAGATCCTTCGCAAACACCTCAACCCGTTTGTGCAATATCGCGAACTCGGACCGAGCATTTTCTCGGCCGCCCGCGGTGGTGCCGGATCGCCCGAAGCTCAACTGGAAGCCAAGCTCAACATGACGCTTGCCGACCTGCGTCTTTCCGTGCGTGCGAACAACTGCCTGGAAAGCGAAAATATTCAAACTGTTCGTGACCTTGTCCAACGTAACGAAGATCAGTTGCTGGAAGTGCGAAACTTCGGCGACACCACGTTGAACGAAGTTCGCGAAAAGTTGGCCCAATACGGCTTGCACCTCGGCATGCGAGTGCCTGCCCAACCGCTGTTCTAAATCCCTCCCCGGGATCCGGCGGCGCCCAAGCCAACTGCTGTAACCACAAAGATAATCACCAACCCATACCTGAACTGTCATGCGACACCGACGACATGGCCGCACCCTGGGACGTAGCCCCAGCCACCGCAAGGCCCTGCTGAAAAACCTAGCTAGCGCCCTGTTCCTGACCGAACGCGACGCCGAGTTGGAAGAGAACGCGCCCAAGGTTGCCGGTCGTATCACGACCACGCTGCACAAGGCCAAAGAAGTTCGTCCTTTGGTCGAAAAGTGCATCACTATCGCCAAGAAGTCCATCCCTCACGCTAAAGCTGCACAGGAATTCGCCTGCGAAGCCGATCGTGGAAGCGATGAGTACAAGAAATGGCGTGAGAGCGAGCAGTGGAAGAAGTGGGCTGACGCTCGCGCACCTGTCGTTGCCGCACAACGTCGTATCGTTCAACTGATCGGCGACCGCGAAGCCGCTGCAATTCTGTTCGACACCATCGCAGAACGCTACGTCGATCGCCAAGGTGGCTACACTCGCATCGTGCGATTGGCCATGCCACGTCTGGGCGACAACGGTACACGTGCAATCCTGGAACTGGTTGGCAAGAATGATCGCGTAAATCGCACCGCAGAACGACCTGCGTTCGATAGCGATGAATCAGGTTCAGACGCCCCAGCCGAAGAAGCAGCTGCTGAATAAGCTTCGTCTTCTTCGCTGAATCAAATCAAATGACGGACAAGTCAACTTCGGTTGGCTTGTCCGTTTTTTTATGCGCGATGGTCTGGAACAAGATTTACGACGCGTCGACCGCTTCAGCGTCAACGAACCATCGCGTCGGCTTAATCCCCTGGGATGGGTATTTTGCAATATCCCGGTCACCGAACAGCACCTCTTTCAGCGCGGGCAACTTTGCCGCCCCGGTGATAATGAACCAGATGTTCTTGCCAGCGGAGATGGCCGGATAAGTCATCGTGTAGCGGTGTGCGTCAAACTTTGGAACAAAGTTCTCGACGAATGAGGCATCGAATTCATCGAGCGCTTTCGTTTCAGGAAACAGCGATGCGGTGTGCGCGTCGTCTCCCATCCCCAGCAGCACCAAATCGAAAGCGGGAATGTCCGATCCAAAGTGCGACTGCATCTCGGCTGCGTATGCTCGAGCCGCATCCGCTGGCGCATCGACGTTTACCTGAACGGGATGAACATTCGATGCTGGAACCGGAACGTGATCCAGCAGAGCCGTTTTAACCATCAAGAAGTTACTGTCCTGATGATCGTGCGGGACGTTTCGTTCGTCACCCCAAAAGAAATGAATTCGACCCCAAGGCAGGTCACGCTTTCCGAGAAGCTCGTAAACTCGCTTCGGTGTTGAGCCGCCAGACAAAGAGACAGAAAACGTTTCTTGAGATTTCAATGTCTCGACAACAAGGTCACAGAAAGCATCGGTGACAGAGGCTTGCAGTGTCGCAAGGTCGGTATACGGTTCAAAGGGATAGGTCGCCACAGCTAGAATCTCGCGTGGTTGGAATTCGGTCGTAGTCGTCACTCAAATCATTGTGGTGACGGATGCGATGCGATGATAGCCGATAAGGTCGTCTTCTAGCAAAGGTCGGCCGTCGCTTCTAACACGCCTCGCTGGACGCACCCGTCCGATACACAAACACGATCCGGTCTTCATGCCTCAGTTCATCATCCGCGCCGCCGAACGTCGCGATGTTCCTGAAATCCATTCGATGCTTGGCGAGCTCGCCGAATTTGAAAAGCTAAGCGATCAGTTCACCGGAACGACAGATCAGATGGAGCAAGAAATCTTCGACCGCCCCGGCGGTCCGGAAGCTCTCGTCGCTGCGGATGGATCCGGTGAACTCATCGCCTATGCGATCTACTTTGAAAATTTCTCCACGTTCCTTTGCAAACGTGGAATCTATCTCGAGGACATCTACGTCCGCCCGAACTTCCGAAAACAAGGCGTCGGCAAACGCATCCTTTGCGAACTGGCCAATGTCGCTCGGGAAAGAAACTGTGGCCGGATGGAGTGGTGCGTGTTGGATTGGAATCAAAACGCCATTGACGTTTACCAGGCGATCGGCGGGAACGTCCTCCCTGATTGGAGAATTGTGCGACTCGATGAAGCCGCGATCGAAAACTTGGCGGGACCCAACGTCAGATAGTTTTCAAGATTTTTGTAAGGTTCAACGCCTCGCTGCTCAATAGTCTCGTGAAGTCCAAGTTGAAGCGATGAACTGCGATGAATCGACGATCCCACAAAACAACATTCGACCGATGGCTAGACCATCATCTCGGCTTGTTGCTGAAAGTGGCCGCATCGTTCTCGAGCGACAAAATCGATCGTGACGACTTGCTTCAAGAAATGACCTTTCAGATGTGGCGATCGATTCCGAACTACGACGGTCGAGTTCGTGAATCGACTTGGATCTACCGTGTCGCGTTGTACACAGCGATTCGATGGTCCAAGGTGGAATCCAAGCGACGTCAAAGGACGACGCAACTGGAACAACCCTCGATCGTCATCGATCAAACGGATTCCGATCCGCGATTGCGTTGGCTCTACGAAAAAATTTCCGAGCTTGATCCGATCGATCGATCCCTAGCGTTGTTGATGCTTGATGGTTTCAGCTACCACGAGATGTCAGACATGCTGGGGCTTAGCGAAAGCAACGTGGGCGTCCGAATCAGCCGCTTGAAAAAACAGTTGATCCAAAAACTTGAACAGGAACAAAACGATGACTCTTGATGAAGCACAATCGCTTTGGGAAGAACAGTCAGCCACGGGTTCGCAGGTCGACAAAGAGGCTTTGTTTTCTTCAGTCGAAACCAAGTATGCGACTTTCGATCGGACAGCGAACATCACGGAGATCGTGATGATCTTAACGTTGCTGTTCGTTGCGGCGATGTTCATGCGAGATCCGATCATCCAGGGACACGACCGAATTCTGATCTTTGCCGGTATCGCGGCGATCGTCTCGGCGACCACCGTCTGGACCTGGCGTAGTGCGCGAAAAAAGCGAGAGCTACGATTTGAAGACAGCTTGTTGGGAATCATCAACAAATCAATTGATGGAATCGATGATTATGCCCACCGAATGACAAGCTTCGTCTTTTGGTTTGGCGGCCCACTTTGCATCGGATTGCTCTTGGCATTCTCGGTTGCCGATGAATCGAAACGCCCGTTGCTATACACCGTTTTCATTCCAGCCACGCTCGCATGTCTTGGCCTGAGCTATTGGCTTGTCAAACGCGAAATCCGGTTAAAATTGATGCCGGAAAGACGGCAACTTGTCGACCTACAAATTTCGCTGACGCAAGAACTTCCGATCGCTGCCCAATAGCGTCCGATCGCCAACAACACTGATCAGAATCAATCGACAATTCCGACTTGATCGGATCTTGCTCCGCCCGTTATCCACGGGCAGGGGCTATCATCAAGAACACTGTTTTGCCCACCCAGCTCTGTTCTTGTTGATGCCCGCCATGCTTGCTCTCGCAATTTTGCTTTCACTCGCCATTTCTCCACTGGCGTTCGCTCAACAATCACCGCCGCCGAATATCGTTTTGATTCTGTCGGATGATATGGGGTGGGCGGACCCTGGTTTTCAAGGCGGTGACAAAACGCTGACACCCAACATGGATGCGTTGGCTGAACAAAGCCTACGCATGACTCAGTTTTACGCTCATTCGGTTTGTGCACCAACACGAGCGGCACTGATGACGGGACGCTACGCCTTCCGAAATTGGATGGATTGGAGAAGCGAAGACTTCGGTAAACCAAGCTACCTCAAAAAACTCGGCTTGGAACTCGCACACAACGAAAAGGGTGAACCGACCCGAATGCTCCATGGGCTTCCTGGTCGCGAACACACGCTGGCAGAGGTGTTGCATGATGCAGGTTACTTCACTGCTTTGGTTGGGAAGTGGCACCTAGGTGAATGGCTCGACGAACAGCTACCTCGCGGCCAGGGCTTTGACCATCAGTACGGTCACTATGGCTGGGGCATTGACTACAACAACTACACAATACCTCACAACAGCCCGGCGACCTTCGCCGTCTATGATTGGCACCGCAATGGCCAGCCGGTTGACGAACAAGGCTACAGCACCGATCTGTTTGCCAATGAAGCCGTTCGACTTATTAGCGAACAGACCGCAGACAAACCGTTCTTTATCTACGTTCCATTCAATGCCATCCATGGTCCTCTAGAAGACATCCCGCGCTACACCGATCGGCTTGATAAACGATCGGCAGCACTAAAATGCCTCGATGATGCTGTTGGGCGTATCGTTTCATCCATTGACCAACATGGCTTTTCGGACAACACATTGGTCATCTTTGCCAATGACAATGGCGGCTTGACCGAGGAAGTCAATCGTCCGCTTCGTGGAACCAAGAACACGACTTTCGAAGGTGGTGTGCGTGTTGCGTGCCTCATGCGATGGCCTGACAAAATTAACGCGGGACAAACAAGCGATGAAATGATGCATGTCGTTGACCTCTTGCCAACACTGGCTTCGATCGCGGGCGCGACGACAGAACGATGCAGCAAGCTTGACGGTCTGGATCAATCCGCCACTTTGCTTCACGGGGGAACGGGGGTTCGGAAAGAGATTGTCTATGAGGTCACCGGCAGCGTTCGATTACCCACGATTCGAATGGGAGACTACAAACTAATGGGCGATATGCTTTTCAACCTCGCAGCAGACCCTGGTGAAAAGAATGACATCGCCAAGCAGAACCCCACCATCGTCGCAAAAATGAAAATGCGACTGGAGCAGTACAGCGAACAACGCCCACCGTTGTCAGACATCATCGGCGATCCACCTGTGTTGATGGACCCGCCACAGCCCTATGTCTACGGTCAACAGGAAAACAAGAACGTTCCGCAGTGGCTAAAATCACGCGTTGATGCGGTTCGTGCTAAACAGCCGCAATCTTGGGCACCGGGTGAAACACCTTGGCCACAAGCTCCCACCGGCGCGACTATCAAGTATTCTGGTGATGGGCGTTAGCGACTTGTTGACTTTCAGGTCTGGCCTCTCACGTAGCCGCCCTAGTTTCCAGATTGACCGTTCAGCTTGCATCATTCAAACCTCATGGTGAAACCGATCTTCACGTTTCGATTTCTGGCCGCAGCCCTGGTGTACTGTGTCTTTTATTCAACACCGTTGTTTGGTCAGTCTTACGAACTGAAACCCTCGGCCAGTCCAGCTGACAACCCATTGAAGGGTTTGGTTCCCTATGCTCGACCGATGCCCAATCGCTTTCCGCACAGTATGGAGTTTCAATACTTTGCGTTAAGCGATTTGATGTTGGACATCGACAAGTTTGACTGGATACCTCTTGAAGAGTTGCTTGACGATGTGGCATCTCGCGGAAACCAAGCCGTCGTCCGCGTCTACATGGAATACCCCGGTAAGGAAAAAGGCATTCCGAAATTCTTGGTTGACGGCGGCCTCAAAGTTCATCGCTACCTAAACACCAACACAGCACCTTTCCCACCGACCAAAGTGATCACGCCGGACTACGAGGATCCTCGGCTTCGAGAGGCGTTAAAGAACTTTATCGCCGCGTTTGGCAAACGCTATGACAACGATCCTCGACTGGCTTACATCACCGCGGGCCTACTTGGAACCTGGGGCGAATGGCACACCTATCCAAAAGACGAACTGTGGGCGAGCAATCGAACACAATCGATCGTCCTTGATGCCTACGAAGCGGCATTCAAATCCACACCAGTGCTACTGCGGTATCCCGCCGGCCCGAACCACTACGCGCAAGCCGAAAATGCAAGTCGAGCGATGGGATACCACGATGATTCCTTCGCATGGGCAACTCTTTCGACCGGACGCAAACAAGACGATTGGTTCTACATGCCCGCGTTGAAGACGGCTGGCAAACAGGCGACCGAAAAATGGACAACTCAACCGATCGGCGGTGAAATCCGACCAGAGGTCTGGGGAAAGATATTCGACGATCAATCAACCTGGCCAAAGCAGGCACAAAGCTTCCACGATTGTGTTAGCCAAACGCACGCGACTTGGCTGATGGATACCGGGATGTTTCGTGAGCAGGCAAAGCCAGATCGAATGGCAACCGCACTCGCCGAAGTCCAACGGATGGGCTACGACTTTTACGTCCAACATGTGGACATCACGACATCGAAGACCGGTTCTACTCAATTAAAGATTGACGTGATCAACCAAGGTGTCGCCCCGCTTTACGCCGACTGGGATACCGAAATCGCACTACTGAATTCGGAAAAGATAATCGCCTATCGTCAAACCGACGATCAGCTTTCGTTTCGTGGCTTATTGCCATCGGCCGAGAAGCATTCGCTGACAACGACTTTCGAAGCACCATCAGAGGGCAGCTTCACGGTTCTTTTGCGAGTCATCAATCCTCTTAAAGGCGGCAAGCCGCTTCGCTTTGCCAACGAGGATCAAGACAAGTCCATTTCAGGTTGGTTAACACTGGGGCAATTGATCGTACAACCCGAATAAGAGCCCTTCCGATTGGCGGCTGACCGCACGGAAAGGCTCTCAGTTTTGAAGCATTCGTCGTTCGTTCCGAAACTAGCGATGGTTGCGAGACGATTGAGTGCTCGCCGTTTGCTGTGGCACCCAAGGCGTTCCGGCACGGAAAACTCGCTGATGGTACATCGCCAGTGAGCGAAGCGCGTGTCCTTTCGGCCCGATGCTCCAGTCATGATCCAAGTCTTTCGCCATCGCACGTAGCAGATAGCTGACAGCGGCAACCAATCGTCGATCTTGCAATTGATCATCTGGTGTCACGGTCAACAACCATTCAACGATATGGCCGGTTGTCTGAATCTTGCGATCAACGTCGCCGTTATCGGCACGTCCCTCGAACCACGATGTGCTCATCGAACCGTCTCGGTTCTGCAGCGAGAACGCGTAGTCGATAAAATCGTTGGTATAGATTTCAGCCCGTTTCCAATGACCGTCGATTGGCTTACCTTCGGCGCGACGTTTGCGTAGAGCGTGGGCATATCCCATCAATCGGTGAGTCCCGCCACATGCGGAGCCGACGATTGGTTCTTCCAATTCTTCTGCGATCAAGCGCTCGAAATCCCATTGGGATCCATCCGCACCAACCCAAGTCGCATCGGTGTCCAGGTAGTGTGAGAAGCCGATCAGCGTGAACGTTAGTTCGTTGTCTTCTTTGCAGCCCCGCTGCTCGGATTGAATCAACGCATCGACGCTGTACTTCATTTGCCCCGCATACAATGGATACTCCACCGGGACATTGCACATTCCGAGGACCGCCAAGAACTGCGATTCATGGCCTTGAAGCCCAACACCACTTTTCGCTTTCAGTCCTTCGGCGTCGCTGGTTAGCAATCGTTGACCACGGCAAACGTTGTTGCCAGCGATCCAAGCGATCGCGCTGTATTGGCGATTGCCATTGCGGATCTGTGTGTCCGTTCCGAACACCATCAACTGGTGCATCATTCCCCAGTTGCTACGACCGTTGGCGACTTCGGGACGTTGATAGAAGTAACGCAGAACGCGCTCCATCGGTGCCCGCATGCTTGCGACGGTTCTATTGGGAGTGATCTCGGTCGCAGGACGCCCACTGTAGTCCAGCTGAGTTTCCTCATCGGCAACTGCTTTGGGGCTGACCTCTTGGACAACTTCATCTTCGACTGGAAGATCACCTACCTTGGCCGTCGCTCCGCCCAACGGTTCCATGTCATTCAGGTTGCCCTTGGGCAACGGCTTTAGATCCGCCGCATCGCCTGGCAGCTCTTGAAGCGTGTCGCGTCTTTCACGACGAGCAACCTTGGCTGATTCGCTTTCTGCTTGACTAGGCTTCGCAGAAATCCTCGCTTCGGGTTCGATCGAATCCAACAGTTTCTCTGCCATCGCCTCCTTTTTCTCGGCAATGGAGTCGCGTTTCGCAGCGGCCTCGTTCAATGACATTGATCGGCGTTGTGGTGCAAGACGCATTTCCGGTTCGGATTTTGGCAGCACGGCTTCGACCGATGGCTCCGGATCGGATAGCGGCTGTAGTGCAGCCTGGGGCTGCTCGAGCGACAGTTCGTCTTCGGCTGATGAACCCTCGGGCTCAGCTTCCATTGGAGCCGGCTGAACTGGATCAGGTCGGCTCGAATTGCGTGGAGCAAAGTCGTCTGCTTCGATTTCCGTCGGGGGAAGATCGGCGTGTGAAGGCAGATCTTCTAGTGCAGGCATCGTCGAAGCCGATGAACGATCAGCTGTCTCGAGTGTCAGCTTGGGTTCGACTGCTGGTGACTGAGCTGACTGTTTAGGTGCTGTTGCCGGTACGTCTTCGACCCGCTTAGGTTGCGATCGAACAGGCTGCGACTGTGCTTGCTGCGGGCTGACTGCTGGCTGGCTGGCCTTTGGTGCTGCGGCTGACGAGCGTGCTTTCGGTGCAGGATCACGCAGGGGCGCAACTCGATTGATCGCATCGCGGGCAACCCAATTGCTCTCGGTGATCAATGCGGGAACGTATTCCGATTTGGTATCCTGCGGAGCGACCGCGGGAACTTCCGAAGGTGGATCAACAGGGACATCGCCAACAGTTGCACCGCGTCCGCGCCAATTGCCAACCGAGGTCGACTGGCGAGCCTTTTGTAGCGCGCGAGCACCTGGAGTCTGAATCTCCTTCGCAGCTTCAGGTTCAGCTTTTGTCTCGCTGGAAGGCTTCGTTAGTGAAGGAAGCTTTGCATGTGAGCGCAACGCATCCAGCGGACTCGAAACAGGCTGAGCATTTACCTTACTGGGTTGCTGAACGGTCTTCAGCTGCTGCACCGTCTTGCTCTGAACAGGCTTCATCTGAACAGGCGGCTTGGCAGCTTCGTCGGTATTGGACTTTAGTGCGACCGCGGGACTTGAATCTGATTTCTCGCTTTGGCTTGGTTTTCCAAGTTCCGACTTTGCTTCCGGTTTTGCACCATTCCGACCAGTCCATCCTTGATCAGCCGGAGCCGATTTGGTGATCTGATTCGCGGGTGCCAACAACTGCAATCCGTCGTCTGCGACGGCGATGTTGGCCCCCATCGAAATGGCAACAGATGACGCAATTGCCGTCGTCGCATATCGCCACAGGTGGGCTCGGAGGCGAAGACGGCGGGTTGTTTTGATGCTTCGGGTCGGGCGGGTCAGCACGAATAGGCTCCATCGAACGAATGCGCAAAGGTAGTCTCTGCTATCGGATCGAAGGCCTCGTAAATCCACCTTTAAACGGCTTGTGCTGATGCAAAGAAAGGCCCCGCAACCTTGGTAAACTTTGCGGGCAAGCGAAGATTGAATGCCAATAAATCGCTGAAAATGGCTCAAGCAAATTTGGAGATCGCCATCGCCATTTTGCGGTGACAGCCCCCACTGCAGATGCATCTGTCGGACCGATTTCCCACATCTGAATCGATCGTGGGAACTTTCTTTCAAGTCTTGAACAGACGCCAATGACATCGCCCAAGAAGACGACTTCGCATCCGCGAACGGGATGCCACCAATGCTGATGAAACAGTGTCCACGTCTTCGCCGATGCTACTCGCTGCCCCGTGCGGCCAGACGCAACGAACCCGCGACAGGGTTCATCACCACGACCGGTTTCAGATCAAACAAATGCAAAGCGGCAAGCAGCTGTTCGCGCAGCCGACGTTGATGGACAAGTATTCCGCCCGTCATCGCCAAAGTTGATCCACGTTGTAATTTCAATCGGTTTGCCAATGAACTGACATGGACGACCAGTTCGGACACCGCATGATCGAGGATTTTCGTTGCCGATGAGTCCCCCAGTTCCGCCGCTCGAAACACAATTTTGCTAAGCCCGGCGATATCCCGACGAGTCATCGCGGGATCGTAGATTCGATCGATAATCTGCGATGGAATCGATAGATTCAGCTCGTGACAAAATGCGTCCAACATGGACGTCGGTGGGATTCGCCGATCGATGGCTCGTGCCACCGCGTCGAGCCCCGCCAGGGCGATGGCGTAACCGCTTCCTGGGTCCCCGATGATGGGTCCCCACCCGCCGACACGCCCGGATTCACCGTGACGATTCCGCCCCCACGCGAAGGAGCCAGTGCCAGCAATTAACGCAATCCCTGTGATCGACTCCGAAGCCGCAGCCAGCACAGGCAAAGCGTCGTCGACGACTCGAATTCGTGTGTTGGGAAATCGTTTTTGCAACATCCCTTTGAGGGTTTCTTGTTCCTCATGCCGACCAGCCCCTGCAGCAGCAACACAGATACGGGCAAGTCTTTGGTTCGTCCCTTCCGAATCGTTCGCAACGTCATTGAGTGCCTGGTGGATCACTTCTCCTATCGTATCGGCAGCTGGTTGGAAGCCGACGACGCGAGGGTTCGCGCTTCCACCAATGGCTTCTGAAATGGCGCGTATATCCAAGCCGTCGATAGTCTCGTGATCTCCGACCCAGGCGGCTGTTTTCGTACCGCCCGCGTCGACACCAACAAATAGTGGAGAATCATGCTCGCTAGTCATGACGGAGCTCTTTGTCCAAGTTCGATAGCAGTCCGCAAGTGCCCCTTCGCTTGTCTCAGTAGCCGCTGTGCCTGTTCCATAGATACACCGCATTGATGGCAGACGACAGCTGTTTTCAAATCGCCGTCGCACTGTTCAAGGATGTGTTGAGCTTGCCCGATTGAGATGCCAGTGATTCGCGACATCAAGCGTCTCGTCCGCGCGACAAGCTTTGTGTTGCTGGCGCGTAGATCAACCATCAAGTTGCCGTAGGTCTTGCCTAGCTGAACCATCACGCCGGTCGTTAGCATGTTCAAAATCATCTTTGTCGCCGTACCGGCCTTCATTCGTGTCGAACCGCTAATCAGTTCGGGACCGACGATTGGAGTGATCATCAATGCGGCGATATTCGACAGTGGCGATCCTTCATTGCATGCCAACCCGATTGAGAACGCGTCGATGGAATTGGCATAGGTCAACCCTCCGATCACATAGGGCGTTCGCCCGCTGGTTGCGATCCCGACAACGACATCGAGGCTACAAAGCTTGACGCCGCGCAAATCATCCTCACCTCGCTGCGGAATGTCTTCGACGCCTTCGGCGGGACATCGCAGTGCCGAATCCCCGCCCGCTATTAATCCAACAACCAACTCAGGCGGCGTATTGAAAGTCGGCGGGCACTCCGATGCGTCGAGCACACCCAACCGCCCAGAGGTTCCCGCACCGATGTAGACCAATCGCCCACCACGTCGTATTCGATCGGCGATAACATCGATGGCCTCGGAGATTGCCTGCTCTTGTTTGGCAACCGCTTCGGCAATCAATGCGTCTTCGCGATTGATCAATCGAACGATCTCCAGTGATGACAGCGTATCGATCTGATCAGAAAGCGGATTGACGCTTTCGGTCGTGAGTCGTTCCAGTTGTTGATCGATCGAAAGTCCACTCATGGAGATCATCGCGAATATGAAATCAAGATGCCGCTGCTGTTATGATAACGTGCCAACGTTCCACCGTTTCAGTCGGTGGAATCGGTCACCGCGTCGACTTTCATTTTATCACTTGGTCCTATTAGCGAGCGCCTCCTCGAAGCCTCGTTGCCCATTTTTCGCCATCAAGTTTGCCTCCAAACGACCTGTTGATTTTCAGATTTGATCGCTCACGAAATCGCCTCCTACTCCACAATACCAGCGGGAATGAACGCGACCTTCACGGAGTTTAGGGCGACGATCGAAAACCGATAGGCTGCTAAGCCCCACCATGGAAACAGCGTTCGCATGATTCAAGAAATCGGTTCGACAACCCGCAGGTCCATCGTGAAGTGGCTGTGCGTCTTGGCTTGCCTTACGGGACTCCCCGGATTCAGTGCCGCGCAGACGCCCGTAGCTCCGATCGTCCATTCCGGGATTGATGTTCTAAAACAAACTGACTTCAAACAACTCGACGGACAGCGAGTGGGTCTGATCTCGAATCATACGGGCGTCGACTGGCAAGGAAATGAAACGGCAGTCCTGCTCCACCAGGCTCCCAATGTTGACCTCGTGACTTTGTTCAGTCCCGAGCACGGCTACCACGGCCAATTGGATCAGTCGCAAATCGCGAACGACGAAGACAAAAGCACCGGGCTGAAAATCATCAGCCTCTATGGAGCGACCAGACGTCCGACTCCGGAAATGCTCGCTGAGATCGACACAATTGTCTTTGACATTCAAGACATCGGCACTCGCTTCTACACCTACATCTCGACAATGGGCGAAGCGATGCTGGCTGCTAACGAACTGGGAAAAAGGTTTGTCGTTCTTGACCGCCCCAACCCGATTGGCGGATTGAAAGTTGCCGGACCGATGCTTGATCCAGGCACCGAATCGTTCGTCGGTTTCCATCCGCTTCCGATCCGACATGGAATGACAATTGGCGAGCTTGCCAAAATGTTCCATACCGAACTCGGTTTGACAAACCAGCTCGAAGTCATTCCCTGTCGCGGTTGGGATCGATCGATGCCCTATGATGAAACCGGACAAGTTTGGATCAATCCGTCGCCGAACATGCGCTCGCTAACCCAAGCGTTTCTTTATCCGGGTGTTGGCATGCTGGAAACATCGAACCTGTCGGTAGGGCGTGGCACAGACACTCCGTTTGAAGTGATCGGTGCACCGTGGATCGATCCGGTTCACTGGGCCGCAGAACTAAGAAAAGAGCCTCCGCTTGGAGTCCGCTTTGTTCCCATTCGCTTTGTACCCAACAGCAGCAAGTACCAAGGAGAGACTTGCGGTGGTGTCAATATTGTCATCGTGGATCGCAGTGCGTTCGAACCGATCGAACTTGGTGTGGTATTGGCCGTGACTTTACAAAAGCTCTACTCCGATGAATGGAAAGCAAAATCTGCGAATCGATTGCTTGGTAGTAAAGAAACGATGCAAGCGATCCTCGATTTCCAACCCACCGAAATGGTCATGAAATCAACAACCAACGGATTGGAACTATTTCTCAAACGTCGTGCAAAATTTCTTCTCTATTGATCTGACTTCGAAATCTGTTCACACAGTTTGATCGCCCCTGGAACAGTTGAACGAGGCTTGCAAATCAGTTGCGTGACAGAAAGCCACGCATTTCCTGATAAAAACCATCCAACAGGCAGCCGCTATACGAACACTGTCCTGGTCACTATTCGTTTGTGCGTTCTATAATCGCCCCAGTCTTTCATTCGAATATTGCGGGAATTGCAAATGGGTACACACGTCACTGAAGAATCATGGTTTGGGCGGATCGGAGGTGCGATCAAAGGGATCTTCTTTGGAGGATTGCTGACGGTTGTTTCAGTACCACTGTTGTTCTGGAATGAAGGACGTGCGGTTCACACCGCAAAAGGTCTGAAAGAAGGGGCCAGCGTCGTCGTTGACATCCAACCAGAAAATGTCGATTCGGCAAACGAAGGAAAATTCGTTCATACCACAGGCGAGACCACGACCAGCGATGTTTTGAAGGACGACGAATTCAACGTGTCGTTCAACGGGATTCGCCTGACTCGGAACGTCGAGATGTACCAATGGAAGGAAAATCGCGAGACGAGCCGCGAGAAAAAGCTTGGGGGCGGCACTCGAAAGATCACCGAATACACCTACGAAAAAGGTTGGTATCCCGGACTGATCGATTCAAAAAACTTTGACGAGCCACAACACAAAAACCCAACCCAATCACCGTTTTCAACTCGTGAGCAACAAGCTGACAACGTGCAACTGGGGAAATTTCGTCTGCCAGATTCGCTGATCGACAAAATCAGCGACGAGGAGTACATCGAACTGAAGGAATCGAATATTCCAGTAGGTTATGAAGGCAGAGCCACCATCGTTCGCGAGGGAAACGATGAGGTCAGTCAAATGTATCTTTCTCAAACTGCGGTTACGTCAAAAGAGAAGTCACAACCAGCTAACGAAGCTTCGGACAGCAAAACCTCAGAGGAAGCGGTTTCAGCTGAGGATCAGGAAGTCCTCGATTTGATCGCTCCACACGTTGAAGAAAAAAGTGCGGCTGCCAGCGAAGGAAACTCTTCAAACCAAGCCGAAAACACTGCCGATTTGTCTGACCTAGAAAGTCCAGCGGCCGCCCCACAGATCGGCGACGTGCGAGTCTGGTTCACCGCGACCCCGGTATCGACGGTCAGCTTGCTAAGCCAACAAAAAGCAGACTCGTTCACACCGTTTCAGACTTCCTATGGGACCGAAATCCACACACTGCAAATGGGTGCCGCCAGCGCTGCGGAAATGATCGCTCACGAAGAATCTGTCAACCGAGCGTTGACTTGGGCACTTCGAATTGGCGGTACGTTTATCATGTTCCTGGGTCTCGTCATGATCCTTCGCCCACTTGTTGTCGTCGCTGACGTACTGCCATTCCTGGGCTCACTGGTCGGTTTTGGAACAGCCCTCGTTGCCGGATTGTTGACGATTGCCGGATCCATGACCGTGATCGGATTCGCATGGGTTTTCTACCGTCCGGTGCTCGGTGTTTCGCTTTTGATTGTCGCCGCTGTTGCAATCTACCTGGTTGTCAGTCGCGCCAAGAAAGGCCGAACCGGTGGACCTGAAACATTGACCGCGTCCGATTTGGCGTAAACTAAAGACGTCACTTCCGTGACAAACAACGTCGGCCCTTCGTACCCTCTGGAAAACGACTTTTCAAATCGTCGTGCCATCGGTGCGAAGGTTCGGTTCCGGCATGTCCCCCACGGTCGCAATCTGAAAAGTCCAGAGCATGCAATTACGAAAACGATCCCTACTAGCAGTGCTTGCATTCGCCTCACTCTCGGCAACTGCTCAAGCACAATCGGCTGATGCAAATTCAAGCAAGGAGCAAATCGCGATGACGGATTCAGTTCTTCTGCAGCCCTGGACGGGCCCGTATGGGGGTGTACCTCCGTGGGACCGCGTCCGTCCCGAAGAATTCACGGCGGCATTTGATGCGGCGATCAAAGCCGCTCAAAATGACATCGAAACGATTGCTAACCAAGCGGCGGCCCCAACGTTTGAAAATACCGTCGTGGCGATGGAAAACGCTGGCAAAGCTCTCGACCGACTGGACGCGATCTTTGGCGTCTACTCATCGAATCTGAACGTCGGCCCAATCCCGGACATCGAACGCGTCGTCGCTCCCAAGCTGGCCGCCCACTCGGACAGCATCTATCAAAACGAGAAACTCTTTAAACGCCTCGAAACGATCTACCAAAACGAGCTCGATTCACTCAACCATGCTCAGAAGCGGTTAATTGACGACCTTTACAAAACGTTTGTCCGGCGCGGCGCGAAGCTGGATTCGAGCGACAAAGCCAAGCTGTCGCAGATGAACGCCCAACTGGCGCGTCTCTTTACGGACTTCAGCCAGAATGTGCTGGATGACGAAAAGGAATACGTTACCTGGATCGAAGACGAATCGCGTCTTGACGGTCTGCCAAGCAGCAGCATCGCGGCAATGAAACGCGCTGCCGAAGAACGTGGTGAACCGACAAAGTGGGCGGTTACCAACACGCGTTCCTCAATGGACCCGTTCTTGACCTATGCCAAGGATCGGGCGCTGCGTGAAAAGGTTTGGCGAACCTATTACAACCGCTGCGATAACGGCGATGACAATGACAACAACGAACTGATCACCGAAATCCTTTCGCTTCGCTTGCAACGTGCCAACCTACTCGGTTACCCAACACACGCCCATTGGCGACTCGAAGGCACCATGGCCAAAACGCCAGAAGCGACCGAAGCTCTGATGGACCAAGTCTGGAAGAAAGCGGTTCAACGGGTGCATGAAGAAGTCGCCGATATGCAAAAGATCGCCGACAAAGAAACAGGTGACCGAGGCGCGAAGATCACGATCGAACCGTGGGACTATCGCTTCTATTCCGAAAAAGTCCGGAAAGCGAAATACGACCTGGACCTAAGCGAAGTCAAACCCTACCTGCAATTGGACAAGCTTCGTGAAGGAATGTTCTGGGTCGCTGGTGAGTTGTTTGGGTTTCAGTTCAAGCAAGTCAACGACGTCCCTGTTTTCCATCCTGACGTGAAGGTCTGGGAAGTCACCAATGAAGCCGGTAAGCACGTCGGCCTCTGGTACTTCGATCCTTTCGCACGCGAAGGCAAACGGAGTGGTGCATGGATGACCGCCTATCGAGTTCAGCAGAACATCGATAAGCCGATCACACCAATCGTCTCCAACAACAGTAACTTTATCAAAGGCGGTGAAGGCGAAGCGGTTTTGATTTCCTGGGACGACGCTGTCACGCTTTTCCATGAATTCGGACACGCGCTACACGGCCTCAGCTCGAACGTGCAGTACCCGTCGCAAGCGGGTACCTCAGTCGCTCGTGACTACGTGGAATTTCCATCGCAGATCCTTGAACATTGGTTGGAAACTCCAGAGATCCTGCAACGCTTCTGCCTGCACTACGAAACCGGCGAGCCTTTGCCGCAGTCGCTGATCGACAAAATCGACAAAGCGTCCACGTTCAATCAAGGCTTCGCGACTGTCGAATACTTGGCCAGCGCGATCGTGGATATGAAATTGCATACCACCGATCAGAAACAAATCGATCCGGACAAGTTCGAACAAGAAACGCTAGCCGCGATCGGCATGCCGAGTGAATTGCCAATGCGTCACCGCACACCGCACTTCATGCATATCTTTAGCAGCGACAGCTACTCAGCTGGCTACTACAGCTATCTGTGGGCAGACGCATTGACGGCAGATGCGGGAGAAATGTTCGAAGAGGCGGGCTCTTATTACGATCCGGAAGTCGCAACACGTCTGCGAGACTACGTGTTCTCAGTCGGTGATACGATCGATGCTGCCGAAGGATTTCGCAAATTCCGTGGCCGTGATGTTGACACATCAGCCTTAATGCGAAAACGCGGCTTCAGCAACTGATCGCTCTGCCGCTGTTCACTCTCCCGCATCCAGTTGATGATGCAGGGCCACGCCTGATTGCAGGCCCTGATTGGGTATCAGATTTGCCGTTGCAAGTTTCACCTTGCAACGGCGCACGACACCATTGATCAGCGCAGACTTCGCAAATATGCGACCAAGTCGCGAACTTCGTCGGCAGACAATACCGCTGTCATGTCCGGCATCAGCGACACCTTCTTTTCAGCAACTTGCTCGATCTCTTCCTGAGGCAGCTTTAGTTCTTTCCCGTTTGCGTCGAGCAGCACCAGGAAGTCGTCGTCTTCACTCTTCAGCACGCCTTGGACGACATTCCCATCAGCAAGTAGCACCGTTTGCACGTTGTACTTCGCCTCAATGTCGGCACTGGGATAAACCACCGCACGTAGCAGGTAGTCAGCATCACGCTTTTTGGCGATCTTGCTTAGCTCCGGACCGATATTGCTGCCACTCTTGCCGATGCGGTGGCAACGACTGCACTGAGCACGTAGATCCGTTCGAAAGATTCGCTCGCCGGTCGCAACATCACCACCATCGCGAGCAAGTGCAAATTGCCGGTGCTTGGTCGTTTGTAGTGAAGCAAGCGATTCAATCTTGTTGACTTGATCCAACAGACTGGCGAGATGCGCCGACATCGAACTGCGTCGCATCAATGCGTTGTAAACATCCAAGGACAACCCGGTTTCCAATTCACCATCACGCAAACGATTTCCTAGTTTGGATAAAACTTGGTCAGCGTCATCGGTCCCCAGCGACGCAATCTCCTCGATGGCAATCTGCTGAACCGACCGCTTGCCATCTTGCAGTCGTTCCTGCAGAAGGGGCAGAGCTTTTTGTGGGGCGGCCTTTGCATATAAACGTAGAGCCAATCCGGCGATCGACGCTTCCCGATCGACAGACAATGCGGCCAACAGACGCGTTTTCTCGTCCGAATCCAAACGCACAGAATCAGCGTTTCCGATCATCTGGACAGCTTCCAACCGAAGGCCGGTTGGACTGGCGGAATCGTTGGCCAACGCTTCCATTGCACCGGCGGATAGCGTGACGTTCATTTCGCCCGCTGCCTTTGCCGCTGCGACGCGAACCGTTGCTGGTGCATCTTGAATCAGTTTCACCAGCACGTCGCCAAGCTCGGTCCGCTCGATCGGTTCTCGTTCGGCAACCTGGCGATGCCGACCATCGACTCGATCCAAAACCGGAGGCGACATCCAGGCTGCGATGGCGTCGCAAGCTTCGGCACGCATGGATTCAGGCTGATCTTCGTTTGCAGCAAACTTTAGCAGTCGAGACGCATGGACCGTGGATCCCAATCGCAAATTCGCGTTGATCGCACGCCGGATCAATGCCTCGGAATGCATACTCGGGTGATCCAAAACCGCCGCCAGATCAACCAGCGCATCACCAATCGAAAAGTCATCGTGAATAGCTCGAGCAGCTTCTGTCGCCACCAATTCCCTCGGGTCATCTAGATAGGCTTTGACCAACGGCGATTGCTGCCGTCGAAGCGCAACGACCGCACATAACCTTGCTAACTCCGAGCGTCCTTTCGGCTTCGAGACTAGTTCATCGGAAGTTGCACAAGTGGTCAGCGCAGTCGCAATTGCATGCCGCAGATAGTGCTGATCCATCGTCGTTTGATCGGCCTGATCCAACAACGGCTCCAATGCATCTTTCGTCGGACAACGCCCCAAGGCCAGCGCCGCACTGATGCGGACATGCAAGTCAGGGTCGGATAATAGCGAAACAAAATCTTGCGGCGAACGATGGTTTGATTCCCCAAGGACTTTGGTTGCCACTAGGCGAATCTTGTCACTCGGATCCTTTAGCAATGATCGCAAGGCGTCGAAGGATAGGTTTGCGGACGCAGACTTGTGCGGTCGCAGCAGTTGCCCAACGCCCCAGATCGCATGAACGCGGGCGAGCAGGTTTGCAGATTGATGTTCGGCAATTTTTAGCAAAGGCTGCGCGTCACCTCGGTTGACGAGTGCGAATTGGGCTCGCAGTCGGACGCGTTGATCGACATGGGAAAGAAGCGACACAAGCTGATCGGATGAAACGGTTTCTAGGTCTTGATTCAACCATTTCATGACCGACGCACGATCTGACTTTTCCTGTTCGGTCAAGCTTTCAGGTGCGACATCGATACGTTGGACGCTGCCGGTTTGTGTCAGCGGATAACCGCCGCCCCAATCGGCACCGTATAGACCTCCGTCGGGCCCAAACGCGATTCCGACAATCGCAACGCCTTCACCGATTTTGTGATCGTCGACCATTCGGAACGAATCACCATCGGGTTCCGTGCGGAACGCATATTGGCCCCCGTTGGGTGCACCGGTCATAAAGAAATAGTCTTTATAGGCATGCGAAAGAGCAGCCCCCGGATTGAATTTGAAACCGGCGGGGCCATCAATGAAGTAGCTAATCGGAGGCACGATATAGGCTGGGTGTTCCGGCCCGGCAGTCTCCCACAGTTTTTCATCCGTCCATGGGTTGTACGCGCCCGATCGATACTGGTAGTTGCATCGCCAACCGGCATCCATCTGATCGACAATCCAGACAAAGCGTTCGCGTTCACCTGGCTGATCGGAATCATTGTCGACACCAAAGATGTTGCCAAACGAATCGAAAGCGAACTCTTGAACGTTTCGAAGTCCGTGGGCGAAAACTTCGAAGTCTGATCCGTCAAGGTTGCACCGCAGCACACCACCTTGGTTTGGGTAGAGGAACTTCTCTCCGTCTGCCGTCGTAACGGAGATGCCTTTGTCACCAATCGACCAATACAGTTTCCCATCCGGTCCGATCATCAAACCATGCATATCATGGCCAGCATATGCAATATGGAGCCCGAATCCTGTCGCGACGATGGAGCGTTGATCGGCAACATGATCCCCCGTTGTATCTTCTAAACGCCAAACGTCCGGTGCGATGGTTGCATAGACCTTGCCGTCATGGTGCAGCACGCCGGCCGCAATGCCAGTGACTTCGGTCTGAAAGCCTTCGGCGAAAACATTGGTTCGATCCGCTTTGCCATCACCATCGGTGTCCGCCAAACGATGGATTTTCTCGCTGATCACTGTCAGGTCGCGCCAGTCGTGTTGCCCATCTTGATTAACATCTTCCACATGACGAGCCGCTTCGGCTTGATCACCGCCAATCGCAAGCTGCGTGCGATAGAACGCCAACTTCTGTGCAACGGACGAGAAGCCAACATCGTAGGGGATCCAATCGCTATTGGCCCGAATGTCGAGATCCTGAATCTTCCGCCGCTGCGTTTGCGTGACGTAAACCGTACCGTCGTTGGCGACACTCAGAGCGACGGGATCGGGAACGTTGACCTTTCCACTCCACGTCTGATATTTCAACTCCGGGTGCGTCGGTTTGACAGTTTCCTGTCCCGCTGAATCAGCCGCCCCGATCCACAGAGCTGTGATCACACCGGCGCAGCCGACACCGAATCGCAATCCTCGAAAGCGGCGAGTGCCGAGCTTCCAAATCGATTGACAGAGCTGCCCTCGTCGCGATTCGGCCGTGGTGGTAGGAGATGACGACAGGTGGATTGATCGATCGGGCGACGAATCAGGCGGGATATGCATCAAACTAGTGAACAGGCAAATGGTTAAGTGGGCGTTCAAAGCGACACCGCATTGTAATCATCAGTGGGCTAGCAAGTGACGAACGGTGCGTAGCGGCGAGATGTCCGCAAATGTTATTTTTCCGAACCTCGGTCGCCTTGGCTCGAACTTATAACTTCAGAGACTTTCTTTTCGGATCGCAACATCCGATGACGAGCTTGATTCATCATTGATGCTGGTTATCGCGATAGCTGGTCGCTATTTGACCATTCCTTTCTTGGCTTAGTAACGCCAAATGGATTGTCTTCAAGGCTTCGCGATTGAAGAATACGACCAACGCGTATTCACTTCACTGACTGTGTTTTAAGTGTTGCAAGTTTGCTCAAAGTCACCTTGCAATCCGGTGATGCTTGGGCACCTCGCTACAGACAGAGGTCCACTGTCGAGTCATCCAATTGCATTTTTCAGGGTAGCGCATGGCCTACAAACTTACTCGGTAGGCTTTACACTTGGTGTGTACCCGAAAACGCGTCTGGCTTTTTGGAGGCAAGCCGAATCCGTTTCTGTGCCGGAGAAAATCAGGCACTTTTCTGTAGGCTCCAAGTTCGTTAGCTCGAACGCTCAGCTCCTATCCTCTGCGACGTCGACGTCCGACTGACCGCTATGCCACCAAGTGACTCACAGCAGCCATCCGAAACCCCAGACGATCGCATTCGTGAAAATGAATCGCGGACGACGATTTCACATCATTCGGAACGGACGGGGCCGGAGAATCGGGAACAGTCATTGTCTTTCCCGGCGGAAGATCCTGGCAGCACTAATGTACTGAATCTTTCATCAGTGCAGGATGATGCTCCGCTGTCAGTCGGCCAAGTGGTGCTAGACAGATACGTCATCAAGGAGCGACTGGGGCGTGGAGGATTTGGAACCGTCTTTTCGGCACATGATCGAAATTTGAATCGTATGGTTGCGATCAAGCAAGCTCGATCGCTGCGAAGCTTTGTCCGTGGCCAGGTCCGCGAAGAGGCCAGAAAAATTGCTTCGCTCAATCATCCCAACATCGTCCAAATTTACGATTTGGTTGAACAAGGTGACAACGCATGCTTGATCGTCATGGAATACCTGGAGGGAACGTCACTCTCACGGTACTTGAAAAACAATTCGATCACGATCGCACAAGCGGTTCACTTGGGGATTGGGATTTGTGATGCACTGATCCATGCCCATACCAAACAGTTGGTTCACAGTGATCTTAAACCCGCGAACCTTCACCTCTGTCCCGGCGACCAAATCAAACTGCTGGACTTCGGTTTGGCTGTCGCGCACTTTCCGAACCAGGGAACACGAATCGGTGGCACCCCGGGATACATGTCCCCTGAACAGATCCGCGGCGAATCCCACCTGATCGACGGCAGAACGGATATCTGGGCGTTTGGGGTCGTCCTCTATCAATTGTTAACTGGGGCACGACCGTTCTCTTCCAACGATGACGCGACGACCAATGCACGTACCCTGTTCAAGCTTGCACCACCGCCACAACAACTGAACCCGGATATCGATAATGAACTGCAACGGATCGTCCTGAAGTGTTTGGAGCCATTGATCACCTCCAGATACCTTTCCGCCGTTCAAGTTCGCGAAGACTTACTTCACTGGTCCGAGAAAGCTGATCCACAGTTTCCAGCTTCAACGGAAGCACCTGTGGAAATACCAATGCCCGTCGCTTCGGTCCCAAGTTCGGTGAGACTTAGCCGACGAGGCCTCCAACCTTTTTCGGAATCCGATGCACAAATCTATCTCAGCCTGATTCCCGGACCGCGTGATCGAAACAACGTTCCTGATTCCATTCGATTTTGGAACCGTTGGATCATGAGCAATGATCCACAGACGGATCATCCTGTCGGCGTGCTCTTCGGTCCCAGTGGCAGCGGAAAAACGTCCTATGTCCGTGCGGGACTTTTCAGTCAGCTTGGTCCTGACGTATGCCGTGTCTATTTGGAATGTCGGCCAGGTGACCTAGGCTCACGCTTGACAAAGGCGATCGAGTCTCAAATCGATGCACCCGCTGACGGATCCTCACTACGTGATCTTTTGCACCAACTTCGAAGTGGGTCAACTGGATCGCAAAAGTTTCGCAAGCTGCTCATCGTGCTCGATCAATTTGAATCCTGGGCACACGTCGCGACTCTCGATGAACGTCTTGATTTAGCCGAAGCATTGCGGCAATGCGACGGGATACAAATCCGCGCATTGATCATCACCCGCATCGACTACTGGATCGGAACGCAAGAACTGCTTCGTTGGCTGGAGGTGCCAATGCAGGAAGGGCGAAACGTCGCCTCAGTCGATCTTCTGAACACATCGGAAGCAGAACGTATCCTCGAAGTGATTGGCCGTGAACAGAGAACCCTGCCAGAGGACGGCCAACTGTCCAAAGAACAGAAACTATTTTTGACTCAGGCTGTGAACGAATTGGCCAATGACGGAAAAGTCATATGCGTTCACTTGGTCATGTTCGCGGAAATGGTGCGACGCACGAACTGGACGCCGCGTTCGTTGCGCGAGAGCGGAGGGGTCTCAGGTGCGTGCAGTCTCTTTTTCCAAGAATTATTTGAGAAGGACAGTGGACACTCACCGGAATACCGCCGCATCGCACCGGTGGTCCCTGCGATCCTAGCCAAACTCACGCCGGTCGAATCGGATAACGCTGTCAATGTCAGCGAAACAGCAACCTCGATTCGCCAAGCAGCCGAAGAATCCGGGTATCCACATTTGGTCAACGACGCTCTGCGTCTGCTCAGCGAAGATCTTCGCATTATCAGTGTTGTTGGTCCCGACGTGATTCGTTCCGACCAGGACAGACCGGAGGGCAACAGTCACGAGGTGCGATATCGGCTGGCTCACGATTTCCTCGTCGAACCGGTTATCACATTCCTAATCCGTGTTCGTAAAAATTCGTGGCGAAACCGAACGATGACGCGACTGGTCGAGATGAGCGAGACGTGGTCACGACGTCCTAAGCCAGTGCACCTGCCAAATTTCACCGACTACCTAATCCTCTCGTTTGGGACGGTCTTCCAAAGACGCTCTCCGACGGACGCACGATTCCTGCGTGCGGCAACGCGATTGCACGCAGGACGAATCTCCGTCGGCGCGATCAGTTTGTTGGGACTTATTTTTCTATCGGTGGTGACGTGGTACCAGTGGAATGCGGCCCGCCAGTATCGTCAGTCACAATTGAACGCAGAAGTCGCTCGATTATTGGAAAGCCGATCTGCGGACGACTTCAGCACACAGGCAGAGCGTTTATCTCAGTTCGGAATCGATGCTCTCAACCAAGTCGGCGCATGGCAAATCTCAACCGACGATCGTATCAAACTTCTGGCGTTGCTCTTTGAACAACACATCAAGCAAGAATCGTTTGTGGGTATTGCTCCATTAATTTTGGAAGCCCCATCAAGCCTGTTCGATTCCGTACTGTCGGTCGCGAAAAAGACCCCCGACGCGTCACAATGGTTGCGCAGCGTTGCGACTGCAGGAGAAGAGTCACAGGATGGAGCCGAGCTTGACAGCCAAGAAATTCCGCCGCAAGAATTGCGTGACCGAGCCGCGATTCTTCTTGCCTACCTGGGTGATCGCCAGCCCTTGCTAAAAAGGCTGAGCGCTTCAAAAGATCGAGTTCGTGACGAAGCGTTTATTAGCACTACGATGACATGGCGTGGTCATCCAGACCTTTGGGCAGATATTGTCAGCAACAACAATGACGCAATTATCCGCTACTACGCCGGGACAATCTTGGGCGGATACCCCAAAGACCAGCTATTGCTTGACGGAATTGATTTCGACTTCAATGCGCTGGTCAATTCAAAAGATGCGAGTGTCTCTAGCATCGCGCGTTTCCTGGCAAAGCATCTCGGCAAAGATCCGCTGGCATATCCGTTGGCACCTCCAAACGATGCCAACTGGATTGTCGGCCCTGGCAATATTCCGATGGCAATATTCGAACCGACTAAATTCGAAACGACCGTCATGTTAGCTGCCGAACGACGAGAACCAGCCAAAATCAACACCTATGAAGTAACAAAACCGTTTTTGGTCGCGACGATACCGGTCCCTCAATTCCTTTACGAAGATTTTGCGGATGACCTGTCCGCACAGGGATCCGATTTTGATACCGACCGCAAACTAGAACGTTGGGAACTGCCGACCTATTTGACCGACAATCCCAATCAGCCTGCCGTTGCGGCTACGCTCTCGCAAACGTTTCGGTTCTGCAATTGGCTTAGCGAGCGAGAAGGCCTAACGCCCTGTTTTACACCCAAAGAGGTGGAGCCGGTTGCCGACCCTAAAAAAGAAATCCCGCCGATACCTTGGACTTACGATTCGAATGCCAACGGTTACCGCGTTCTCACGGATGATGAGTTTTGGCTTGTCGCGACAAATGGTTATCTCACGACAAACTCTGCACTCGCTGTTGAGATCGCTGGTCTGAACACCAAACAAATTCGACAGCGGTACCCAAGAGAACTTTTCGCATTGATTCCAAATCGCGCGGGCTTATTTCTGTTTGATCGATATTGTGGTACCTGGATTACCGGACACCCACTGATCACAGGGTACAACATCGCGAGCTTCGGACCGGCACCCGGATTCTCGCAAAACTATGGGGTACCGGTAGGCGGCATTTACCTTTGTCGCACAGCAACGCAGTAGCATGAAGCCTTTGTTCTACATCAATCACAGTAGCCGTAGACACAGCACCGATAGCATTTGTATTGGCATGGCCAGTCGTCTTCTTCACACCCACAAAATTCGGTGTCATATTCACAGCCCGTCAGTGGATTACAAGCAGGAAAGTAGAACAATCCGCACTTGAAATTTCCTGTGCAATAGTTCCAGCGAAGTGCGGCTGCGTATCGACACCACTTTATCGATTCTGGATCTCCAGCATGCCTCGTAGCACAACAAGCGACATCAAGCCCGTACTGTGCTGCGCAAAAAGACCGAGGAGATCCGGGGGGCAGGCCTGGACCGTTGAAACATAATTCGGATGAGAGAACTGGGTCCGGCGCCATGCCACAACCACATCCGGCATCTACCGATGCACTTACCGCAGAACACGCCGCGGCAGCGTTGTTAGTGCAAGCGGGCGCACTGCAGACATCGGCACTACAAACATCGGTACAAGGAGTACAAACTTTTTGACAATGGCGTTTTCCGAACAGCCGTTTTAATAATCCGCCGGCTTCGACTTGCGAACTAGATGCAAGCGTCGCGATCACAATCAAGACAAGAGTACTTTTCCGCATCATCTTGGAGCATTCCTTTAGAATCGGGGGCAACTACCTTTGATTGTCCGCCAACGCAATTCGGCACAGCGAACTCACGCCTTTATCATTCGTTGCGACTAGGGCCATCGTCAATAGTCAGGTATACGACAGCCCCTCCACAGCCATCTTTTATTCGATTAGTCGACCAGTTCACTCGTTTTCCGGTGCCAAACAAGTCACCGCATGGCGTTGCCAAGCCAGATTCGGGAGCTTAACGTGATCCTATGCGATACGCGGAACTGCACTGTAAAAGCAACTTTTCATTCCTCTGTGGGGCGTCTCATCCGGACGAACTTGTCAACAGAGCGATCGAACTTGGATACGACGCGCTAGCGCTGACTGACAACGAAACGCTCGCTGGCGTCGTCCGCGGATTCGGCGCGGCTCGCGATGCGAATTTCCACTACATCGTTGGTTCTGAAATCCACCCAATCGATGCGCCATCCATGGTGCTTTGGCCAACCGATCGCCAGGCCTATGGAAGGCTTTGCCAGTTGATTTCCCGCGGTCGTCTGCGTAGTGAGAAAGGTGCTTGTGAAATTCGCTGGTCGGACGTTCTTGAATTTAATCAAGGGATGGTGGCTGGCGCAATCCATCACACCGATCCCAACCAAGCCTCTTCGAAGCCGGAGCTTTCAGCTGAGTTTTTACGCGGCCCCTTTCGAGAAGCATTCAAAGACTCTGCTTACCTGCTTTGTTCATTGCACTTAGGGCCCGACGACAGAGCTACCTCGCAACGCTTTCATCAACTATCGATTCAGTCCGGGGTGCCTTGTGTCGCGTCGGGAAACGTGCACTATCACCTAGCCGAACGGATGCTATTGCACGATTGCGTGACAGCGATCCGAAACGGAACCACGATCGACCAGGTCCACGCTGAACGTTTTGCAAATAGCCAGTATCACATGCGATCGATCGACGAGATTGCATTTCTCTTTCGCGACATGCCCGGGGCGATCGAACGCACGATCGAAATTGCACAACGCTGTCGATTTAGTCTTGGTGAACTCCGCTACGAATACCCTGAGGAAATCGCACCGCCAGGGATGTCGCTGATCGAACATCTGAAGCGACTGACTTGGGAAGGTGCACAGCAGCGATGGCCGGCTGGTGTGCCATCACATGTGATCGATCTACTGCGACACGAAATGGAACTGATCGAAGAGCTTCACTACGAAGCCTACTTTTTGACGGTCTGGGACATGGTTCGATTTGCCCGCAGCCGAGGAATCCTTTGCCAAGGACGCGGTAGCGCGGCTAATTCCACCGTTTGTTACTGCCTCGGAATCACCAGCGTCGATCCCTCGCAAAATGATTTGCTGTTCGAACGTTTTATCAGTCGAGAGCGAAATGAAGCTCCTGATATCGATGTCGATTTCGAACACCAACGTCGTGAAGAAGTTCTTCAGTACCTTTACGAAAAATATGGTCGTGACCGCGCAGGAATGACCGCAACGGTCACCAGTTACCGAGGCAAGAGTGCGATTCGAGAAGTCGGAAAAGCCCTTGGCCTGTCCGCTGACATGATTGATTCGCTTTCCAAAATGGCTGGCGACTATCGCGGCACGGAAGAAAAAATTCCTGCGGGCCTCGATGCCTGTGGGCTGGATGTTCATTCTGAAATCGGAACCAGATTTACATACCTGGTCAAAAACCTGATGGGGTTCCCTCGTCACCTTTCGCAGCATGTTGGCGGAATGGTGATGTCTGCCGGAAAACTTTGTGAACTCTGCCCGATCGAAAACGCGGCGATGGAAGGTCGCACGGTCATCCAGTGGGACAAAGATGATCTCGACGAACTCGGGATTTTGAAAGTCGACGTGCTGTCGCTGGGAATGCTCTCCGCGATCCGGCGATGCTTTGAACTGGTCGAACGACATCACAAAAAAAAATGGTCTTTGTCAACAATCCCGCATGGCGATCGGCAAACCTACGACATGATTTGCAAAGCCGACACGATGGGCGTCTTTCAAATTGAAAGCCGCGCCCAAATGAGCATGTTGCCGCGTCTAAGACCGCGTTGTTTCTACGACTTAGTTGTTGAAGTCGCGATCGTCCGCCCAGGACCGATCCAAGGGGACATGGTGCATCCGTTTTTGAAAGCACGTGAGAACCCATCTGCGGTTCAATATCCAAACGAAGCAATCAAAGCCGTCCTGCAAAAAACGCTGGGAGTACCGATCTTTCAAGAACAGGCGATGCGACTTGCCGTCGTCGCCGCAGGATTTACCCCCGGTGAAGCCGACCAACTTCGTCGCGCGATGGCAGCATGGCGACGCCCAGGTGTGATTGATAAGTTCCGTATCAAACTGCTCGACGGAATGAAACAGAACGGGCTGACCGGAAAATTTGCCGATCAAGTGTTCAACCAGATCCGTGGCTTCGGTGAATATGGATTTCCCGAATCACACGCGGCGAGCTTTGCGCTGCTGGTCTACGTGTCTTGTTTTCTAAAGCGACATTACCCAGCCGCATTCTGCTGCTCGTTGCTAAACAGTCAACCGATGGGTTTCTACGCGCCGGCTCAGTTGGTCGCTGACGCACAAAAACACGGCGTCGAAGTGCTTCCGGTTGATGTCAACGAAAGCGAGTTCGAATCGACTTTGCAATTCACATCGTCCATGTCTGGTCCTGCAATTCGTCTGGGCCTAAACACGATCCGCGGATTGCCGACCGAAGATGCGATCCGTCTTGCTCAAGAACGATTACGCGGCGGCCCCTTTCGCGACGTCACCGATGTCACTCGCAGAGCCAAAGTCGGACAAGCGGTTGTCTCGCAACTGGCTGACGCGGACGCGTTCAAAGGCTTAGTCGGAGACCGCCGCGCAGCGATCTGGCAATCACTTGGTCAATCCGAAGCACCGCAAGATGCGCCGCTGTTGGATTCACTCGACGACGACGAGGAACTGCCGGATCAACTGACCGCCATGTCGCCATTGGAAGAAGTCTACGCCGACTACAACACAACGGGGATGAGTCTAAAAGCCCATCCAATCTCGTTCGCACGTGATGAACTGCGGCAAAAACGTTGCGTGACGGCTAGCGATCTGCCACGTTTAAGGGATGGAAGACACGTTCGCATCGCAGGGTTGGTCACAATGCGGCAACGTCCCGGCACCGCGAAAGGCATCACGTTTGTCACCATCGAAGACGAAACCGGATCGATGAACTTAGTCATCTTTCCGAAGGTTTGGCAAGCGTTCTTTCAAGTTGCCAAAACTAGCAACGCCTGGCTTGTCGATGGCAAGTTAGAAAACAAGCAAGGCGTCATTCACATCATCGTCGGCCGCCTAACAGACCTCTCAAGTGAAGTTGAAGGATTGAGGTTGCGTTCAAGAGACTTTCATTGAGCAGTCCCAAACTCGTCTCAAGGCTCCTGCCTGTCGATGAGTGCCCTAAACAAACTGAGCCGGTTGGCGATCGCGACCGGCTATGTAGCTGCGACCGTCCTAAGCAGGCAGAGCCTGCAAGACATTCCTGTGACGAGGCAGAGCCCCGTCACAAGTGCGATCTCGTCGCAAGGCTCCTGCCTTGCGACGCACTGCAATGCAGCCTCCTGGCTGCCGACCGGTGCCCTAAACTAACTGAGCCGACTCGCGATAGCGACCAGTAGGCAGGCGGAGCCTGCAAGACATCGTGTGACTAGGCAGAGCCTTGTCACAAGTGCAATCTCGTCGCAAGGCTCCTGCCTTGCGACGCACTGCATCGCAGCCTCCTGGCTGCCGACCAATGCACTAAACAAACTGAGCCGACTCGCGATAGCGACGGTTATGTAGCTGCGACCGTCCTAAGCAGGCGGAGCCTGCAAGACATCGTGTGACAAGGCAGAGCCTTGTCACAAGTGCGATCTCGTCGCAAGGCTCCTGCCTTGCGACGCACTGCATCGCAGCCTCCTGGCTGCCGACACAACTTAACCGCGGCTATCGCCTTTGCGGCTCAGTGTAAAAATGCCTCCTGAGCTGCGTCGCGATGACGACGGTGAAGTGATCAACAACCTACTCACCCGACTTCGACAATCGACCCGGATCGATAACAACGTGCTTCACCTTTTGGCGTTTCCACGTGTAGACGGCATGAACCATGCCATCATCGGATTGAATGATTGCAGGATAGCTGAACTCAGCCTTCGGTTCCTTTTCCAGCGTTGCGACTTGATGCCAAGAACGTCCATCGTCAGAGATCGCAAGATTCAACAACCCTCGTTTTCCCCAGCCGGTGTCTCCGCTTTCAAGATGGTTGTAAATCAATAAGTGTCGACCATCTTTCAACGTGACAACATCGATTCCTGAATTCGGATTGGGCAATTCAGTCGCCTCAAGCTTCGACCAAGTCTGACCATCGTCTTTCGATTCGGTGCTAGCGATGACGCCTTCTTTGGTGCGACAGAGTGCGACCAAGGCTCCGTCGGCTCGACGCATGATCGTCGGCTGAATCGCGTTAAAATCTGTCGCATCATTGATCGGACCGATACGTTTCCACGTCCCCGATGGCAAACCATTTTTCAATGTAGTCTTCTCGAAATGAATTCGCCAACCATCGACTTCGGTTGATGATCCACAAAGCAGTTGTCCATCTTCAAGAAGGAATGGCTTGCAGCGAACGGGGCCGTCAATTCCTTCAGGCAACCGAGTCCGATCACGGAAGGATCGTCCGCGATCGTAGCTGACCATCAATTCACCCCACCAGCCTCTCGGATCTGGGCCAGCCTTAAAGAACAGCAACAGCGGCCCATCTCCTGGTGTCTGGTAGAGCACAGGGTTCCAACAAGGGTACCGCAGACCGTTGTGCTGGACTCCGGTGGCAACTTGCTGAGGACGAGACCAGTTCCCACCATCGTTATAGCTAGTCCAAATTCCGACGTCTTTATTCTTCTCGCGTGTCCCTGCGAACCATGCCGCTACCAAGCCTCGGCTGGTCATGCAAACCGTTGATGCGTGACACTGGGGAGTCGGCGGATCGTTAAATACAAATTCTTCGCTAACGATCGCGCTGTCTGACTTTGGTACTTCGTTGAAGGAAGCGTTCATTTGCTCCGGCGAAAACTGTTTGCAGTCATCGTGCTTTGCAAAGTACAGACGGCCGTTCTCCGCACCAACAAGCAAGTCAGGCTTGCCATCTTTGTCAAAGTCACAAGCCGCGGGACTGCTGGTATGACCGGCGACATTTCTGGACGCGAGGTTCCCCACCAGTTTCATCAGAACCTTGCCTTCGCGTTGGTCGCAATTTCGATAGAGCTTCGCATTCTCCGAGTTAACCAGAACGTCCAGATTTCCATCGCCATCCCAATCGACGACATCCAGTTTGACGCGTCCGGACCGACCGGCGGATTGCCGATTCAACTGCAGCGGCTTGCCATCTTGATCGACAAAGATTCGTTCAGCTGCCGAGACCAATCCTGTTGTCTTGTCCCCGCGACGAAGCGTGAGAAAACCTTGTTGATCCAACAGCACCATGTCCAACGTTCCGTCGTCATCAAAGTCGACCGCAACGGGTGTGGTTCGCCACTGAGTCAGCGCGGCAGGCGATTTTGTTCGCCACCAATACCATGCCGGCGGTTCTTCACTCGGTCCGTCTTCAAAAGCGAGTTGCTTGTAGGTGCCATTGTTGTTGATCAGCACTCCAAGTTTCGACAGAATCGAGTTGTAGATAATGTCACCGTCGCCATCACCATCCCAGTCAGCGACGGACAATGTGGTGTAGCCCCATTTCGCCTCGCACGGCCCTTGAATTGAACCGTTGGGCCCCGCCAAGATGCGAAACGGCTCGGTGCTTCCGTCGACCTTTTCGACCTGAACCAATTCTGGTGCCGACCATTTCGGTAGACCGTTTTCCCCAGGTCCACGATTGGTAAAAATCGCGATGTTGCCAGCAGTGTTTCCACAAACGATGTCTTCATCACCATCATTGTCGATGTCGTAGGCGTAGGGGGTTGCCAGCGCACCGAACTTCAGCGAATCCGCTTGCTGCTGAAAATACGTTGGCGCGTCAAAGACCGGCAACGCCCCATCGAGGGTTCCAGTGTTCTCGACTAGCGCCACGCGGCCATCTTCATCACCAACGATCAAATCAAGATCACCGTCTTTGTCCCAATCAAATGCCGTGGGCGTAATCATTTGCAAATGCATCACCAGAGGATTCCCGGCGCTGTCATTCAATCGCTGCCCCGCGGCGTATTGCGGTTCCGTTCGCGAACCGATGTTTTGAAAGTAGGTGAATCCATCAAGAAATTCTCCGCACAGCAAGTCGAGATCTCCATCGCCATCAAAGTCAGCAAAGTTCGGTGATGGCCATCCGAAAACATCGATCGCACCTCCGGCGGCTTCCAGCTTGATTGGCGATTCCGAATACTTTGGCGAGTCTCCGTTGCCTTCGTTTTTGATGATATAGATGTAGCCATGTAAGGGACCGTTCTTCCATCGCCCCATTGAATCAAATGCATGGTCCCAGACTAGGTCGCTCCAGTCGCCGACGCCAACAGCGATGTCTTGGTCACCATCGCCATCAAAATCAACGTAGCGCCACATGTTTGCACGCACACCGTTTTCATGCACATTCGATTTTGAATAGAGCTTTTCAGCTTTGTCAAAATTGAATTTCCCCGTCTCTGTATCGCGAACGTATTCGTTGCCAGGACGAAGAATACGAGGCTGCTGGCCGACATAGCTGACCTGCATGTTATTTGACGCCTTGCCGATTCGAACGCCAGGCCGAAAGACTGGCATTTTGGCACCCGGATCGTCACTGGCATTTTCAAAAAAGTAAACACCGTTGGAAGGCTTGTCCGGACATGCGACCAACAAATCATGGTCACCATCGCCGTCATAATCCATCGGCATCGGCCAAGCCCAAAGGCCAACACCGAGGTCGACGACAAGGTCCGGATCGTTGTATTCGATTAGCCGAAGCTTGTAGTCAGACTCATCAGCCGAGCAGACGCCAGTCAATGATGCGGCAGCGGCGAGCGACGCAAGTAGACGCTTCATCATTCGATATTCTCAAGGTGGGAAGGGCAGGGGAGTGGGGAAAAGAAAAGGTCCGGCGGACAATGAAACGGAAGTCTCTACTGCGTCTCTTTGGGATCGACGGGCAGTCGAGCGCCGACATCATCCAAGTAGCGAAACAATCGAGACTGCATTTGCTTGGCTAGTTCGGAATGACTGCTTGATAAATCATGTTGCTCGGCCAAATCGTTCGCCAAGTCATACAATTCGAACCGCTTATCCTCTGCGAACCAAATCAGCTTGTGGTTGCCATATCGCAGAGCGGACTGGGGTCTCGTCTGACTAACTTTCAAATCGTCGGTTCCAATGGTTTGCTTGGCTTTTGCGAACCCTCGTTCCGGATGGTAGTACGGAAAATGCCAAACCAGCTCTCGCGGATTTTTGGTGGGCTTGTTTCCCTCCAGAACAGACCGAATCGAAATCCCATCGATCTTAGAAGCATCGACTTTTCCATCATCCGGTCCACTTGCATAGTCAACAAAAGTGGGCAGCAAGTCATAGCCGATGACCGGCGCTGCAGTACTTGTTCCCGCAGCAGTTTTGCCGGGAAGTCTGGCGATCATCGGAACACGAATGCCACCTTCGTAGACATTCCATTTGGATCCGCGCAGCGGCCCATTGGTCGTAAACTCCGGGTGTCCGCCATTGTCAGACATAAAAAACACCAATGTATTGTCAGCCTTTCCGCTCGCCTCTAAAGCATCCAGTATGGCGCCGATATGGAAATCCAACGTTTGCAGGAATGCGGCATAGCGTAAACGTTCCGGACGCCTTTTGATGCTAGACGGTACCGTTCGGTCATATCGATCGACCAACCATTTGCATGGTGTCTTGACTGGCGTATGAACGTAGAAGGATGACGCCATCACAAAGAACGGCTCGCCTCGATCCTTTTTCAGATAGTCACAAACATTGTTGACCATCGTGTCATCCGCATAGACACCGTCTTGAACAATCGGCTCAGGTTCCGACTTGCCCCAAGAGTACGGATGGGCCCCAAAGTCTTCCACCGCAACTTGAAAGCCCTGGGCTTTCGGACCGTGAGTGGGACTCCAACCGAGATATCGCTGGTAGTGTTGGTTCAGGTGCCATTTACCAAAGAAGGCCGTCTCGTAACCCAACTGATTGAGACGCTCGGCGATCGTGATCTCGTCCGTCGGAAGATTCAACGTAAACGGAGGAGTGCGTAATCGAAACTGTTCATTAACAGGCTGACGTCCGGGATCAGGCTTGGTAACGAATTCGAATCCAAGCCGGGCAGTCGATTTGCCCGTCATGATACTGGCACGTGATGCGCTGCAGATCGGTGCTGGCGCATAGCCGTTTGTTAAGCACAAGCCATCACTTGCCAAACGATCAATATTCGGTGTTTGATGCCACGGATGACCAAAACACCCCAAATCCGCCCATGCCAAATCGTCGACCAAGATAAACAGGATGTTTGGCGTCGATGACTCAGCTGCTACCGCATCCGATCGATGCCCGCAGTAGCAAAGCGTCAAAACCAGAGCCAATGCTGCATACTTCTTGCCCATCACAAATTTCCCCCGGAGGCGGCCGAAACCTGAAGTCGGTTGATCACGCGTCCCATCACAATAATCGCGAGTGGACCTAGGACGATGATCAAGTACGGATGGAAGGGGCTGGAAACTTCAGAAAGGACTCCCGGCCAGTAGTCCGTCACCGAGAATGTCATCCATGCGATCAACATCATCCCGATCGACAATACTCCGATCGCTTGCAAGCTGGTGATTCGCCGTGAGGTAATCCCCAGCAAGAACAATCCGATGATGCCAGCTCCCAAGACTCCCGATAACGTCCACCAAATATCTAAGATGCTGTTTGTCAGACGCACCAGAACCAATGCCATCGCCGTCCCCATCGTTCCCCAAATCAGCGTTGCTTTTCGCAAAACTCGCATCCGATCTGCATCGTCCGCTGATGGCTTTTTCAGTCGCACATAAAAGTCGCTCATCACCAGCGTGGCGGACGAGTTCAAACCGGTAGACACGGTACTCATGGCCGCTGCAAATACAGCCGCGATCAAAAGGCCACGGATACCGATAGGTAGATGGGCAGCGATAAAGTGCGGGAACACTCGGTCACCCAGGTCACCGTCTTTGAGCGATGCCGCAATTTCGCTTCTCTTCTGTTCATAGTCTGCTGAGTCCGCATCAATGCCCGCCTGCATCAACTTTTGATCAACAACAATTTGACGAACCGCCTGCAGTTGCTCCGGCTGGATTTGATAGAACCCATACAGCGAGGTTCCGATAAACAAGAACAGGGCACTGACGGGCACATACAACAGCGCACCAAGCCAAATACTTTTCGCCGCTTCGCGATCACTACTGGATGCCACATAACGCTGAACGTAACTTTGATCGATACCAAAGTTCTTCAGGTTTTCGAACAAGCCATAGATCAGCACGATCCAAAAAGTCTTCTCGTTGACGACCCAAGGCGACCAACTTCCAAAAGAAAATTTTGAATCTTGGTCGGCGATCGCAAACACCTGCGACGGTCCGTCCGGCATTCCCCTCATGATCAAAAACAGGGCAAGCAGGGCCCCAGCCATCAGCACAAATGCTTGAACGGCATCCGCCCAGATCACCGCCGTGACGCCGCCGATGAATGAATAGGCCGTCACGATGACACCGGTCACAATAATCAGCAATCGAATGTCCCAGCCAAACAGGACCGCCATCGGCAGTGCCATCAGATACATCACCACGCCAATGCGAGCGACCTGAAACAAGAGGTAAAACCCACTGGCGAAGATCCTGGCCCAAAGCCCAAACCGATGTTCCAAAAGCGAGTAGGCGCTGACTTCACCCGACGCGCGATACATCGGCAAAAAATAGTGCACCGCAATCCACGCCGCCGGAGGCAACGCCAATGAAAACGCGAAGGCATTCCAATTGGCGATAAACGCGTTCCCTGGAAGCGCTAAATAACTAATGCTGCTCAGATAGGTCGCAAAGATCGACATACCGCACAGCCAACCCGGCAAGGAGCGTCCACCGGCAGTGAATTCATCGGACGACGAATTCCGTTTCCAAAAGTACACGCCGATCCCAAGGATACCAGCGAAATACAGAATCAAGACGGTCCAGTCGATCGCGCCAAAAAAGCCTTCTTGCTCGCTCGCTTGTGCCAAAATCGTGATGCCGTTGAGGCCGAACATCATTCACGCTCCGCTGTTGTGCCACGAAGCGTTGCCATCACGTCGACGAGATCCGAACGGAATTCCGCATAGTCTTTCTCGTCTGCCAAGTTTTTCGATTCAGCCGGATCGGTTTGATGATCGTACAGCTCCACACCCACCAACGCGTTGTCCTCGGGAGATCTCCATTCGGTGTAGCGAAACCGGTCTGTCCGGACGCTATGCCCCATCGCTTCGATCTTCTTGTAATACGCCGGTCGCGGATGCTGCGTCAGCGCGGCATCCTTGACCTTAACAGCCGTTCCATCAATTAACGCACGGAGGCTGACACCTTCGACATCCGTTGCGGGTGGCAATCCACAAAGGTCAACGAGAGTCGGATAAAGATCGAGCAGTTCAACGATCGCACTTGTTTGCTTGGCATCGTATGTCGCACCGGACTTTACCGGTGGGGCGACAATCATCGGAACACGAGCATCCAATTCGAAGTTGGACGTCTTGCACCACAGCGTGTGGTCACCGAGTTGGAATCCGTGGTCCGACCAAAAAACAATCAACGTTTTCTCGGATAATTCCAATCGTTCGAGCTCGTCCAGCAGACGGCCGACCTGAGCATCCATGTAGCTGATTCCAGCCAAATACCCATGTCGCAACTCTTGAGCATCTGCGTCTGATAACGGCTGCGGAGTTTTGCCAAACAGCTCTTGGCTATTGTGCCACGCGATTCGTGGGGTGTCGGTTGGCCATTGGGGACAGTCAGGCCGCAACATTGATTCGCGATCGTAGAGATCCCAATACTTTTTCGGTGCATTGAATGGAAGGTGAGGCTTCCAGAATCCGACCGCTAAGAAGAAAGGCTGATCACTCTTGGATCGTTCGCGAAGTGCTTGCAGCGAAAGGTCCGTGATACGTCCATCGAAATAGGCGTTGTCTGGGACATCACGACACTCACAACGAATGGCTTTGGCGTGATCAACGGGCAATTCGCCTTCAACCTTAGCTTCATCATTGCGGTGCGAATCAAAGTGCATCACCGCAGGAACACTCCAAGACCGCGGATCACCTTTTTCTTCGGTTCGCCAATTGTGATAGATCTTGCCAATGTTTTGCGTGAAGTAGCCGTGGTTGCGAAAGTGCTCGGGCAAGGTCACGACATCAGGCAGTTCGTCACGAAAATGCTTTGTCAGGTTGTAGAGCTTCAAAGTGTCGGGACGACGCCCCGTCATCAAGCTGCTGCGTGAAGGATTACAAACAGCCTGGGCACAGTAGGCTCGGTCAAATCGGATACCGCGATCGGCCAACTTATCAAGGTTCGGTGTTTGCACGACCGGATGCCCATAGCATCCTAGGTCACAGCGTAGATCGTCGGCAGCAATGAACAGGACGTTTAGCGGTTCGTCGGCGGCGCACGGCGTCGGAACGTCTGCCGCTAAGACGATGGTTGAGATCAACAGCACAATCGGTGCACAGGATCGCCGCCAAGCTGGTTGTGAATCTCTCATCCGCAGTTTGCCTCCTGGGTTGATAGACCAATCTGGTTCAATATTTCTGCAACACGTTGACGCTCCGGATCCAAGAACCGGTTGAACGGATCTGCGGGAAGGTCTTCACAAATCCCGATCAACGAAAGCGCTGACTTGGTTGCCTTGATATGCCGTGAGGCGTACTTTCCGATGTCATAGATACGCTGGAATTCGCGCACCTTTTCGAATTGCTGCTGTGCGATTTCCTGATCGCCACGTTCCTGATCACCACGGCCGATCGCATTGAACCATTGGACAAAAGTCCTGGGCATGACGTTGGCCCCACCATTAACACCGCCATCTCCACCCAGTTCGATCGCTTCTCTCAGCATGATCTCTGGCCCAATCAATACCGACCAGTCTGGACGCAGCGATTTCAACTTGCAAACTTCTGCGAAGTACTCCAAATCTCCGCTGCTGTCTTTCACTCCGATGATGGAATCGATTTCGGAGAGACAACGAATGGTGTCGATCTCAAACCAAACCTTGGTCAATCCCGGCATGTTGTAAAGCATCAAAGGCAACGGAATGAGCGGTGCGATATTCTGCACATAGCGAGTCAGCTCGGTTTGGCCTGCCGGAAAGTAATACGGCGTTGTCAGCACGGCCGCGTCTGCACCACATTCGGAAGCATACTCGGCCAACGCCACCGACTCCACAAAAGCGGTGTCCGTCACACCAACAAGAACCGGAACGCGTTTGGAAACGATCTCCACCGTTTGCTGAATCATTTCGCGGCGCAATCGATAGCTCAGGCTCGGAGCCTCGCCCGTCGTGCCCAAGATAAACACGCCCGCAACACCACCCTCGATGACATGATCAAGCAGGCGACGCAAGCCTTCATGATCAAGCACATCACGGTCTGAAAGTGGAGTCACCAAAGGAGGAACGATTCCAGTCAGTTTGTTTCCGGCCAGTTGATTCATTTGATTTCCCAACGCTCTGATTCCTGCGACCGAATCGCTTCCAAAGTAATTTCCAGGCCCGCCTTAATGTGCTGTTGCATCGAATCAGATGCCGCGGAGCTATCCCCAGCTTCGATCGCTTCAAGCACCCGTTGATGGTCATCGCAAGTCGATGCCATGATTTTGTCGTCATAGCCATGTCGCGGCATGGCGAACACACGCGTCAACGCGTTTGAGTTTTCACTGAGACGAACCATCATCTGGTTGCCTCCGCTATGGATCACAAGCATGTGAAAGGCGAGGTCCGCCTTTTCGAATTCCAAACACTCGTCGACGTTTGCGATCGGATTTTTCCGACGCTTTACTTTTGTCGCGATTTCTCGCATTCGTTTCAGTGTTCTCGCAATCGCTTGCTGCTGACTTTTCGATGAACGCTGAGCCGCTTTGCTTGCGGCATACGGCTCGATCGCCTCACGAACTTCGTAGAGCTCGACCAACTCGTCAGCTCCGATTGATCGAACGACGGCGCCAAGCTGTGGCACAAGTTCGACAAAACCTTCATTGGCAAGTAGGCCGATGGCTTCGCGAACCGGCGTGGCGCTAATCCCCAGTTCACGACCGATGGGACCGTATCGAATTCGACTGCCTGGCGTGAATTCACCAGCGATCAGTCGAGTGCGAAGATGCTGGTAGGCGAGCTGCGCGTGTGTGGTGTTCATATCGAGATCAACAGAAAGCTACAGAAGTCTATAGACTTTAAGCTGGCGCAATCTCACATGCAAGCATGTTTCTATGGTTCCGCGATGCCTGTCGTCCAACGAATCAAAGCAAACCCGCCTGCGAAGTGCATGACAATCGACGCATAGAGCCTGTGCCGACGCACGTCATCCCGCCTGACTTCAGGTGAACCACTCCAAGCAAACTGGACGCACGTATCGCAAACTGACAAGTCCCAAAGACGTCTGAAGAAATCGTGGAAATCTTTGAACATCCCAAAGCAAATCGATAAGATGAAATCCTCTTCCCGATAGATCTTTTCGAGCAGTTGAATCGTGCACGATCTTGCTCCCCTTTCCGCAGGAAAACTAAATCGATTGACAAGCAGTGAGCGACCTTCCGATCCCCAGGCTTGATCGTTGACAAAGACACCTTCTACTCCACCAAAACCAGCGGGAAAGATCGCTACGTTCACGGAGTGAGGGGCGACAATAGAAAACCAACAGGCCTGAACGTTAATACTGAGTCCACTCTTCTTTCCATGCCCAAGATTGCGAGCACACCGATGAACATGAATTTGCTAACGGAAAAGCGAAACCGGCTTGCATCCGAGGAATCCGAACGAAATCAAGTTCACGATCGCCCTCACAAAACAGAGCCAGTTCGACCGTCGCTTGTCGATCCATCGACCGCATCTTCATTCACCCTCGACCAAGAACTTGAACCCTTTGGTCGCTGGACAACAAAGCCAATCTGGGTCCCACCGAAAGACTCCAGTGACGAACTTGCCGATTCAATGTTCCGAAACACTGGTGTGTTCGCTTCCAAGTCCGACCGATGGAAAGCTGTCCTGGCAAATCACCGCGATAATTTCACCCAAGTTCGCCAAATCGAAATGACGAAGGCATCGATTCGTCTGCCAAAGGGCCGGATTTATGTGACGGTAACGGAGCAACAAAACTTCGACCAAATCACCGATGAAATCCCAGCCTGTGTCCAAACCCGTTTGGATGAGTTTATGGCTGGCCCGGGCAGCAAACGCGGTGTGAAAGTCTATTACCTAAAACCACTATGCGTCGAAATCGACGACGAACTGTATTTCACATCCGAACGTGACTTACGAAACGCGATCGAACAGGTCCGCGAAGAAACCGAACGTGTTTACCAAAAAGCATTTTTGATGCGACGTGGAAAACAGGTCCTCACTAGCGCCACCGACAAAGCCCTAGCCCTTCCCCGGCACATCATCCGGCAAGCGATTAACCGTCGCGAAAAAGCCATCAACGACTATCAAGCGAAACTGGAATTCCAGCGACGAAAAACGGCATTGCGTGCAGCTAAAACCCACAAGAAATTTCGGACCGATGGCTGCACGTACGATGAAATGCTCGCGTTGACAAATCCATTGCAGCGCACCGACGTTGCAAAGCAGTACGGGATCGAAATGAACCTCTCGGCCGCGAAACGAGAACAACTCATTCACATGGCTGCAGGCCAACTCCCTTGGTTCGCGGCGCTATCGATGGGGATCGGATACATCGGTTCCATCGCCACGATGGTCGCGATTGGCTACATCCCACCAGTCGCCGCTTGCGACCCTGCATTCGTCGCTGAATTCCCCAATTCCAACGGAACGGTGATGAAGATCGGACACTTTGATGAAATCGCTGGTGTCAAACACATCGAACTCTAGCCGCTCCAGACACCCGGAACGCAGCCGAACGCGAGTCTAGCCATTCAACGATGCCAAAACGAACAAGGCCTTCGCCAATGATGGCGAAGGCCTTGTGTTTCAATTGGATCGATTGAACTAAGCGACAATCATGCGACAGGAACGCGATCCCGACTCGCTTGCGATCACACCTAGTCAATCGGAAACGCTACTGATTGAGCGCTTCATCAATCACTTCGTTTGACGCACGTGTTCCCAAAGCACCCCACAATCCGTAAGGGCTTTTGGATCCGGCTGTCGAACCTGGGTGTGACGTGTTGATCGCGGTGTTGATCCGAACGGTTGGGTGCCGTGGATCTCCCGCTTCGATGGAATCGGTTAGGAACACAACAGCTCCGTCGCCCATCAAGACGTGAACACCACCTTGGTGACGACTACTTGGAGGCAGCACACCGGTATCAAAGTCGCCAGAACCACCGATACAAACTTCGCGGTTTGGAGGCAACATCGTGGTCATACTGGTGTAGGTCGGACACGAATCTGACCAACGGTATCCACGCTTCCAAGTGGTGCTACGCAAACCTGGATCAGCGGTATCGCCAACCGAAGGGGCCCAGTGGTTGGGACGCTCCGGATCCAGCAAGTTGGCATCCAGGCAAGCCGATGGGCTGTTGTGAATCGCAGTCCAACTGATGTTGAAATACGGATCGGTTCGCTTGTCGCGGTCACCCAAACCGGTTGCGATTTCACCTGCAGCGATCGTGTTCGACAGGCCGTCCAACATGTCACGGAACTTCATCGCCTTGCGGTTATAGAAGAAGCCACGGTTTGAAGCGTTCGCCTGAGCAATGTGACCTTGGTTCCAGCTGTTGTTCTCCCAACGCCAATAACCGTGGTTCACCCAGTCAGTACCGTCACCAATATTGGCGGCGTAGTTCGTTCGAGCCAATCCGGGAGGCGACACGCCTGGGTCCGAAGGGCAACGAAGGGTAGGAAGCTGCGTCAGCCAAGGCTCATAGGTTCCGTGCCATGGGTGAGGGCCCATTGCAGGAAAATCCAGTGTTCCGTCGCCATTGGCATCGTGGGCAGAAGAAATCTTGTCCCAAACGCCTTGCTGCTCCATGAACGGGGTCAACCCGATCAGCCAGCTAAGACGGCGACGGTTGTTCGCATTGATATCGCCAGGGCCTAACTGCCCATTGGTACCTTTGTGAAACGTTCCGCCCGCTTGCATCGGCAAGTTTTTATAGGCGGAGTGGTAATTGTGAAGCGCCAAACCGATCTGCTTGAAATTGTTACTGCAGCTCATACGACGGGCAGCTTCACGAGCTGCCTGAACAGCTGGTAACAGCAAGCCAACCAAAATTCCAATAATCGCAATTACGACGAGCAATTCAACAAGTGTGAAGCCGCGATGCGACTTCAACGGGGCCGTTCTCATTCAATGATTCCAGTTAAGGGAGGAGGGCAGGGAAAATATCTAAATCGCGGTGACAGATTTAACAGCAGGATCCTCAACTAGTTCTCCCCTAATTACTCCGAATGCCTTGCGAATTTCTCCGAACCTGTTCGCACACCCATGTGCAATCGCGTGTCACTGCAAGGAACCTTGATGCAGCGGGTACTTGCTGTACCCCCAGGTTTGCGAAAGTAACCGGCACGCTCCGTCGTGCCGAACCAGCACCCAACCAGCAACTGATCCACTTCGTCATCATCCCCACAATGGTGACCCCCGAATGGCCGACACCAGAAAAACAGATTTGCTTTCGGAACCGACGCCAGGATCTGGTGTTCAAATATTTCAAACTGCCCAATTTTCATATCGCGTCTTCATGGTCCCTGAGTCTGAAAGTAAATCGCCCAGGATGGTCGAAACACTGTTGGCATCTCTTTACTTGCCACGGTGGACCACGACGATGCGATTGATAGGTAAATCCGATTGCGTTCGCCTTCCAGATGGAACCGCCGGACTCGTCGTCGTCCAAGGCGGCGAAGTTTCGGTGACACTGGCCGGGTCGGATCAATCGATCCATCTATCGGCAGGTGACCATGCTGTTTCAACCGGTGCGCAAGAGACACAAATCCGATCAATTGCAGGTGCCGCCAAGATCCTTTTGGCGACCTTCGACGCGATCGGCCTGGAACACAACCGGATCAACAAGCTGCTCCCAGCTTTAACGCTTGTTCAGTCGAAAGAATACGAAAGCTTAAAACGTTCCAATGGCTTGCTTGAAAACGCGGCCCGGTTGGGACTGAACGAAGACAATTGGGGCGATCAACTGATCATCAGCAAACTCGCCGAAGCGATTTTGTTACAGGCTTTGGCTACAGAACTGGACCGATCGATTCCTGATCTCTTCGATATGCCGCAGGAACTGATGGAAGCATTGGGCGATCGAAATATCGGTCCGGTCATTCGCAAAATTTGGTCCGACCCCTCGCTACCATGGACGGTCCCAATGATGGCGAGACTCGCACGTTTGTCACGCTCGACGTTTGCCGAACGCTTTCGTAGTCTCGTCGGTGAACCCCCACTTCGGCACCTGACCGAAGTCCGAATGAAGTTGGCGTGTCGGTTGCTTTCTGAAGGTGGCTTGGGAGTCACCGCAATTGGAAGAATGGTTGGTTATGAGAACGGTTCGTCGTTCAGCAACTCGTTTAAGAAGTGGGCAAGCCTTTCTCCACTGGAATTTCGAAAGCAAGCCCACGGCAGTGCATCGAATGCGAATGAAAATCTAATCAGCCAACCGGTCAGTAAGCACCACGCTTATTAGGTTGTCGATAGGCCCGGCGTCAAAGGGACTGTGACGGGTACTATCAAGAACAACCAAAGTACCCGGCACGCTCCGCTGTGCCGATTCTAATATCAACCATCGCCTGAAAAGAACTAAGCCCGGCGTCACAGGGACTGTGACGGGTACCATCGCGAACAACCAAAGTACCCGGCATGCTCCGCTGTGCCGATTCTAATATCAACCATCGCCTGAAAAGAGCTAAGCCCGGCGTCACAGGGACTGTGACGGGTACTTTCAAGAACAACAAAAGTACCCGGCACGCTCCGTCGTGCCGATTCTGATCTTAACCATCGCCTGAAAAGAACAATGCCCGGCGTCACAGGGACTGTGACGGGTACTATTGCTGATCGCTATCACAACGATCGGCCTTTGCTTAAATCAAAACTCAGTTGGCAGTCACGGAAGTCAGTGGACTTTCCGATGGAGCGACCATAGTCTGCAAGAACGCGATGATCGCATCGCGTCCTGGCTTGGGAAGCGTTAGAAACCGATCACGCGTTCCAGAAGCTTCACCACCATGCATGGCGATCGCTTCGAGCAACGTCCCGGCACGCCCGTCATGCATATACGGCGCCGAATCCGCAACACCCCAAAGCGGAGGTGTTCGCCACTCTTCGTTGAACTTCGTTCGTTCGAAGCGAACTCTGATGTATTGATCCGCAACGACAAACTCATTCGTGGTGACATCGAAATTACCGTACATCTTTTCCCCAGAGACGAACGTCCCCAACATTCGACTGTCATTCTGCTTAACACCTCCCAAGTTGACCTCAGACTTTTGCTCACGACGACGCCCCAAGTCCATCACCAAGTCGGTTGGACGTGGAACCGTTAAAAGCGTTTGCGCCGGGTACTGAGGCGCAACAAACGAGTAGGGATCCCCTGCCATCTGCCGAGCTACGTGCTCCTCCTTGGCAGCCAAATCCCGCCGCACCTTTAAATTAAGAAAACTTGAGCGTACATCCCCACTCTTCCACGGATTCGCCTGGCTGAAGCTAACACTTGTAGGGCTCACACTTCTTCGAACATCGATTCGTGTTGCGGGCCCATAGTAGGCACCCATCGTTTCCGTCCCGACTGCGTTCACCTCTCCTTCGACAGATTCGCCCGTCCACAATCGCGGAACCTGCTCCAAGGACATCTTCTGGATGTAGGGTTCGGCATGATTCAGATCCATTGACTCAGGCCCCATTTCATGCAGCAATAGATCTGTGTACGCGCCATTTGCGGGCCCCAAATTCGGTACGTGACAGACCGCACAACCGACCGATGCGAACAACTGCTCTCCCTGCATCACTTCCTTTTGCAATGCTAAGTCTTGAGGAATCTTTCTCGTCGGTGCTGGCAATGCGGCAAGATAATCTCGCATCGCTCGCACCTCGGCATCAGAGATGTCGACCGCGGGATTTCGATAGTCTGGGTTTGTGGGATCACTTGGCTGCTGCCGCCGATCGGTTCGCAGCCCCACTTCGTTTGCACAAGCTTGGTCAGTGAAATCGATCAGTGAGGCCAAGTTGCCTCGCCAACCAAACTTCCCGAAGCGACCGTCACGCAACGTTGATGGCCGCCCACTGATTTCCGGGTGACGCTGCTGAAGCTTTGCCTGTCGTTCGATTGCCTTGTCTGGGACCTGGTCAATAAGCCCGGCACCGAAAAGAGCTGTCGTATTTCGCTGGTACAACCGGGCTTGTACCTGCATGTTGTACTGACCGACTTGGTTTTGGAAATGAATCGGGAAAGCGTTCGCCCGACGTACCTCAGAGGCGTTCGCCGAGCCACCTTCATCTGCGAATTCAACCGGAAGCAAATCGATCAATTTTGAACGACCTTCCTGATAAGCAGCCGTCCCGCCGAAGTGCGAAATCGAACAAGTATTTATCAGCGTCCCGTCGGATAGCTGAAACCCTGGATGCATCGAACGCACCATGGTTGCCAGCACGTCCGGTGTCACTTGACCGCCGTCGATTTGAAGCTTTTCGATTCCGATCGTCTTGGCATTAAACTTTGCCTCGCCACCGCCGCCAGCTCCGCCTTGGTTGTGGCAGCCGACACAAGAAGTAGCGTTAAACAATGGCCCTAGTCCATCGCTTCCCAAACGCGGATTCCGGCTTGTCCACTGGTGCTCAAAAAGCTGTTTTCCCTGGCTGATCGTCGCGGGATTCACCACCGCTTTTCCTACAGCAGCCGGTGAAACGCCCAAAGCCTTAGGAGCGACAAAACCTATCAGGGTACTACTGAGAAGAACGACCTTCGAAGCCGCCACCAATCTGGATTTCATCAAAACGCGCCTCTTTAGAGATAAGCAGTGACACAACAATGCAAATGGCAACAAAGATGACTTGCTGCTCATTTACGTCATGGCAATGGAGGCGTAATACCATGAGTCAAATTTGACTAACACGATCCAAGCGAAACATTTTCGTCACGCTGATTCCCCAGAACCAGTAGGACATCGCTTCGCTATGGCAGCTATGCATGCCGCGTTAGCGAATAGCACTGTAGGGGGTCAGCTATTGGGTGTCAATAAAAATTCAACCAACCAAAGTACCCGGCACGCTTCGTGGTGCCGATTCTGCACTCAACCATCGCCTGCAAAGTACTAGGCCCGGCGTCACAGGGACTGTGACGGGTACTATCGAGAACAACCACAGTACCCGGCACTCTCCGTCGTGCCGATTCTGATCTTAACCGCCGCCTGCAAAGAACTAGACCCGGCGTCACAGGGACTGTGACGGGTACTATCAAGATCAACCAAAGTACCCGGCACGCTGCGTCGTGCCGATTCTGCACTCAACCAGCGTCTGCAAAGTACTAGGCCCGGCGTCACAGGGACTGTGACGGGTACTATTGCTGATCGCTATCACAACGATCGGCCTTTGCTTAAATCAAAACTCAGTTGGCAGTCACGGAAGTCAGTGGACTTTCCGTGGGCGCGACCATGGTCTGCAAGAACGCGATGATCGCATCACGTCCTGGCTTGGGAAGTGCTAGAAACCGATCACGCGTTCCAGAAGCTTCACCACCATGCATGGCGATCGCTTCGAGCAACGTCCCGGCACGCCCGTCGTGCATGTAGGGCGCCGAATCCGCAACACCCCAAAGCGGAGGTGTTCGCCACTCTTCGTTGAACTTCGTTTGTTCGAAGCGGACTCTCAAGAATTTGTCCATGACCAATTGCCGCGTGGTCGTTTGCTCAAAACTTCCGACGTAGTCCTTTGTCACTCGGATGTTGTTCTCAAAACTCGCACCGCCAGAAAATGGCTTGCCGAAACGATCCGATTTTACAGTCGTCGTATCCTCCACAATTTTGTCCGTCGACCGCGGCACGAGCAAAAGAGTCTGAGATGGAAACTCAGGTGCAACAAAAGCGAACGATCGCCCCAATCTGGAGTTCAAGTTTCCTAGCACCGGACTGACAGCTCCACCGTATACAGAACGAGGCACACCGATTGATCCACTGGTAGCACGATTCCCATTCGGCACCGGAAGCGCAATATCAAAACTTTGGGGGCTGTCGTATTCATCAAGCTCAATCGAAGTCGCCGGTCCGTAGTACGCCCCCATCGAAGTTTCTTCACCTGTAATCGTACCGCTGAATCGTTTACTGGTCTGAAGACGGGGAACCTGCTCAATCGTCGCCTTCTGGATGTACGGCTCGGCATGGTTTAAGTCCATTGACTCCGGACCCATCTCGTGTAGCAGCAAGTCCGTGTAGGCACCGGTAGCTGGTCCAAGTGTCGGTACGTGACAGACCGCACAACCGACCGATGCGAACAACTGCTCTCCCTGCATCACTTCCTTTTGCAATACCGGATCTTGAGGCATCTTTATCGTCGGTGCTGGCAATGCGGCAAGATAATCTCGCATCGCTCGCACCTCGGCATCAGAGATATCGACCGCGGGATTTCGATACGCCGGATCCGTTGGGTCGCTGGGCTGTTGACGGCGTTTTGTTCGCAGCCCCACTTCGTTTGCACAAGCTTGGTCGGTGAAATCGATCAGTGAGGCCAAGTTGCCTCGCCAACCAAACTTCCCGAAGCGACCGTCACGCAACGTTGATGGCCGCCCACTGATTTCCGGGTGCCGCTGCTGAAGCTTTGCTTGTCGTTCGATTGCCTTGTCTGGGACCTGGTCAATGAGTCCCGCACCAAAAAGAGCTGTCGTATTTCTTTGGTACAACCGGGCTTGTACCTGCATGTTGTACTGACCGACTTGGTTTTGGAAATGAATCGGGAAAGCGTTCGCCCGACGTACCTCAGAGGCGTTCGCCGAGCCACCTTCATCTGCGAATTCAACCGGAAGCGAATCGATTAATTTTGAACGACCTTCCTGATAGGCAGCCGTCCCGCCGAAGTGAGAAATCGAACAGGTATTTATCAGCGTCCCATCGGCTAACTGAAACCCTGGATGCATCGAACGCACCATGGTTGCCAGCACGTCGGGTGTCACTTGACCGCCATCGATTTGTAGCTTTTCGATTCCGATCGTCTTGGCATTAAACTTTGCCTCGCCACCGCCGCCAGCTCCGCCTTGGTTGTGGCAACCGACACAAGAAGTAGCGTTAAACAATGGCCCTAGTCCATCGCTTCCCAAACGCGGATTTCGGCTTGTCCACTGGTGCTCAAAAAGCTGTTTACCCTGGCTGATCGTCGCGGGATTCACCACCGCTTTTCCTACAGCAGCCGGAGAAACGCCCAAAGCCTTAGGAGCGACAAAACCTATCAGGGTACTACTGAGAAGAACGACCTTCGAAGCCGCCACCAATCTGGATTTCATCAAAACGCGCCTCTTTAGAGATAAGCAGTGACACAACAATGCAAATGGCAACAAAGATGACTTGCTGCTCATTTACGTCATGGCAATGGAGGCGTAATACCATGAGTCAAATTTGACTAACACGATCCATGCGAAACATTTTCATCACGTTGATTCCCCAGAACCAGCAGGACCTCGCTTCGCTATGGCAGTTATGAATGCCGCGTTAGCCAATAGCACTGTAGAGGGTCAGCTATTGGGTGTCAATAAAAATTCAGTCAGCTACATGAACAGACTTTTCTAACGGTTCGATGGGACTATCAGAAAACTGAATACAAGCCTCAAACTCACTGATAATCTGTCGACTCAACTGCGACAATCGGTGGCATGCCCCGATGGATGCATTGCGACCGTAATTGAACTGTTCTATTACTTTCAAAGACACTTCTCAAAGACTTTGACCAGTGATGCACCAAGGCAACTACGGAGCTTAGAACAATGAAGAAGAACGAACCCGTTTCCAAGGTCATGTCATCGGCCCTTCAAACGGTTCATGATGGTGAACCCGTTTCGACCTTGCGAAAAATTTTCGAAGGTGCAGGCATCCACCACGTCCCGGTTCTCAGTGGCGAAACGCTGATCGGTATCGTTAGCTGGAATGATTTTATGCGAATTTCATTCGGAGCCTATGGAAGCCAGGACGCGCGGAACCTGGACGAGATTATGGATCACACCTACAAGTTGTCGGATGTGATGACGGTCGATCCCGTAACGATTCCGCTTTCAGGAACGATCCGCGACGCAGCTAGGATTCTGGGTGAAGGCAAATTCCATGCGTTGCCTGTAGTCGATGGCGAGAAACTTGTCGGCATCGTCACATCCAGCGATCTAATTCGCTTTCTATCAGAGCTTTAATCAGACGCATCGCGTGATGCTCTTTGAACCGAAATCCTGACAAGGATTGAAGACTGGCTTTGCCCACTGGCTCGCCAAACAATGAACCGGACAGCCTATACTGTCCGGCGAAAGCATTCGTGCTGCAATGCAAGGCGACCTTGTCACACAGGAACCGTCTTAGCGAAGGTCTTCGAGTGCAGAGTTGATGCCGCCGATATAGGTCATAGCGATTCGCAGAATCATAAAGACCAACAGCGAGACAACGGCAAGCCAAATCACACCGGTGGCGATCCCACTGATGGTTCGCATTGCAGACTTCGCCCGCTCTTCATACTCTTCAGCAATATGCTCGATCGATTCGCTTTCCGTTCCTGAAAGTTCAGAAACTTCGATCAAGTGAAGCAAGGTATCCGGAAAGAGCTCGGTTGCCCGCAATGCCCCGGCCAATGTTTCGCCTTGCTCTTCGATCGCAATTTTGACGGTGTCGTTGCCGCTGCGATAGTAATCACTGTCAGTACTTGCCAGAGCCAATTGAACGCTGCGGATCGGGTCCAAGCCTGCACTTAAACCGATCGATAGGATTCTAGTAAAGCGTGACAAAGTGATTGTCTGAATTGCCGGTCCAAACTTTGGGACCAAGTAGAACACGGGAATCATGTTCTGGATGCCGCCGAGGTTCTGCCGGAACCCGTAGATCGCAGCCCAGATCAGCGCGGCGACGCAGGCGACATACAACCAAAACTTTATCACCCCCGAACCGCCTCGCAATCCAAAACCGAGGATGTCATTCATCGCGCCTCCACCTGCCGGCTGCAGAATGCCCAGCAAGTAGATGACCAACGAGATGACACAGAGCGACATTCCCAGCTGAAGCATCGGCCAAGCGATCGACGAGAAGAATTGGCGGCGTATCTTCAACTGATGATCGTAGTGATTCGCCAAAGTCAAAAACGTTCTTTCCAACGTCCCGGTAGACTCACCGGCCCTCGTCATCGTGACCATCAACCTTGGAAAATACGGAGCTTGATTTTGGAAAGCTTCATGAAGTTCGAATCCAGCCTTCACGTCTTCCAAAACGGCTGTCAGTGCCGCCTTTTGCCTAGGGCTGCCGTACTTGGTTTCAGCATCCAATAGCCGCAGCAGGCTGACCCCCGCACGCACCCCAACACCCAATCGACGACAGAGGGGCCCAGCCGCAGTAGAAGACATCTGCTGAAAAAACATCGGAGGCTTATCGCGTTGGAGATGAATGACGATCACGGGTGACGAATCAAATGCACCCGACTAGGCACTGACAACAGTTTCTGGCGGGACGCTTGGACAAACAGGCAACACGCCTTGGGAAAAGCGAATCAAAAACCTTCGCCCAGGCATTGCGTTCCCGGACGATACCCAGCCGACCAAAACAGGTGTTGGCCCCTGGCAAACGACTAGGAAACACCCGATCCATTGTCAGCGTTTGGTGATTGTTCACAATGCCGCGACCGACTTGACGGGGGGGAAGCAAATTTCAGAGGGTGATCACCAGCCGCTTGGCGAAAGTTTAGAGCTCAACCGCACCGCCAATTTATTGATCAAAATCGCTTCCCGAAGCGGAATTTTCTGGTTTTGATATTCTACGGAACGATCCGGTGGTTGTTCGATTGCCTCGGAGCGGCCACCATGCCCGTTCAAGGAACGGTCACTCCATTCATTCTCCATTTGACTGATCATGACTCCCTCGTCTGAACCTGGGTCGACAAGCGACTCCGCCGGTCCTGCGAAGAACTTCGACGGCCCTTGCGCTGTGGTACTTGCGGCCGGAAAAGGCACTCGCATGAAGAGCGATTTGCCAAAGGTGCTCTGTCCCGTTGTCGACCGACCGATGATCCATTTTGTCATCGACGCCTTGGAAAAAGCGGGCATCCACCGACAAATCGTTGTCGTCGGATACGAAGCCGATGCGGTTCGAAATGAATTGCAATCACGGCCGAATTCCAATATCGAATTCGTGCTCCAGTCGGAACAACTCGGTACCGGTCATGCCGTTCAGTGCTGCCGAGAACAATTGGAAACCCAATCGGGCCCGACAATTGTCGTCGCAGGTGACTCGCCCCTGATTCAGCCAAGCAGCCTGGCAAGCCTGCTGAAATACTTCGGCGATAAAAATCCGGCTTTGCTGTTGGGAACGCTTGAGAAGTCGGATCCGACAGGACTGGGACGCATCGTCCGAAACGCCGATGGCCAATTCACCGGGATCGTCGAACACAAAGACGCCACGCCGGAGCAATTGGAAATCTGTGAAGTCAACATGAGCACCTACTTGTTCAATACCGCAGACCTGCTGGAATCACTCAGCCGCCTGAAGAACAACAACGCTCAGTCGGAGTACTACCTGACCGATTGTGCGCGATTGCTTTACGAAGCCAATCGCCCTGTCGAAGCACTCGCGGCACTGCAGCCTTGCGAGTCACTTTCAATTAACAACCCCGACGAACTACGGTTGGTCGACGAAACGATGCGGACGATGGGATATGCGTGAGCTAAAGATTTTTAGCGGTCGGGCCAACCCCGAATTGGCGATGAAGATTTGTCGCCACCTGCACCTTGAACCCGCCGCGATCTCGCTGGGCAAATTTCCCGATGGCGAGAATTTTTGCAAGCTGGACGAAGACGTACGCGGACGCGACGTGTTCCTCGTTCAACCAACTTGCCCGCCCGTGAACGACAACTTGTTTGAGTTGTTGGTGATGATCGATTGCTGCAAGCGAGCAAGCGCCGAACGCGTCACCGCGGTCATTCCGTACTACGGTTACGCCAGACAGGATCGCAAAGACGAGGGCCGCGTGCCGATCACGGCCAAAATGGTCGCAAACCTGATCACTCGTGCTGGCGCTGACCGAGTCCTGACGATGGACTTGCACGCCGCTCAAATCCAAGGTTTCTTCGACGTCCCTGTCGACCACCTTTACGCCGCGCCGGTGTTGAACGAACACTTCTCCGGTCGTGGATTGACCGACGACAAGATCGTTGTTGTCAGTCCCGATGAAGGCAGCATCAAACGTGCTGTCGGACACGGCAAACGTCTCGGCGGGCCATTGGCGATCGTCGACAAACGACGCACCAATGCGTTGGAAGTTCGCCAAAGTACCATCATCGGTGGACCGATCGAAGGCAAGATCGCGTTGATGTTTGACGACATGATCAGCACTGCCGGTTCGATTTGCGGCGCGGCAAAACTGGTTCATGAAGCTGGCGCTGCAGAGATCCACATCGCCTGCACACACGGCGTATTGTGTGGGCCAGCGATCGAACGACTTCGCGAAGCGCCGATCGACTCAATCACCGTCACCGACTCGATCCCGATCCCTTCAGACAAGATGCTGCCCAAGATGGTCCAACTGACCGTCGCGCCGTTGCTTGCCGAAGCGATCAAGCGAATTCACCACGATCAATCGATTAGCGAATTGTTTCGCGAACGATAGGGTAAACAGCGACGTTCCCCACAACCGTTCTAATCGGACTGACAGGTCCGATAAACTGGCTGACGGGAACCATTCATGTTGAATCAGCCCAAACGCTGCTTCATCACGGCCCAAATTACAGCGACTGTACCTACCCCATTCGCTTGTAATTCAAATACCCAAAATGGCCGACGCTGCGAAAACGAACGAACACGTCCTTCGCCCCCACCGCCGGATCGTTGAACTTGACTCGCTGCGGGCACTCGCGGCGATCAGCCTGATGCTCTTTCACCTGACGCACGTCTACAGCGTCAAGTTTGGCTACACGACTTCGCTAGGGTTCGAATGGCCCTACGGTGCGTACGGCACGGAGATGTTTTTCATCCTGTCCGGGTTCGTCAACAGCATGTCTTTGCTTCGCCGAGGACGCCCGGTGGACTTCGTCGCCGCTCGGTTGATTCGTATCGTCCCGATGTTCTTGCTGGTCATCATCGCGAACATCTGGATCATGCAACTGGCGCCACTCAATGAGCAGGGACTCACCACAACGCAACTGGCTGCCAACCTAACGTTGCTGCCAATGATCTTCGGGCAAGACTTTGTCGACCCCGTGATGTGGACGTTGCAGGTCGAGATGCTGTTCTACTTCACACTCGTCGCCCTCTATCGATGCGGCGGGCTGAAGCGATACTTCATCGGATGGGGCAGTCTTTTGTTGATGTCGCTCGTCGCATGTCCCTGGCTGGATTCGATGGCTGAATCGGCAGAAGGCGCAACCTGGTTCGCGACCGCGTCGGCGCTACGCCATCTGCTGCTACTCGACTACGTCCCGCTGTTCGCGATGGGCTTTCTGATCTACATGATCAAAACCCAGACCGGCAAGCTATGGCAAAACATTGCCGGAATCGCCGTCGCCGCTTTTGTCTTTCACAGCATCGACCATGGGAAACACAACCCAGTGGCTACGCTTCTAATCCTAGGGCTCGTCACCGCATGTGCCTATGGAAAGATGCCTGTGTTGCGGCTGAAACCATTGCTATTTATCAGCACCATTTCGTACGCACTGTACCTGTGCCACAACAACCTTGGCTGTGCTTTAATTCACCGGCTGGATCATAGTGGATACCCACCGGTCGTCTGCTTTGCACTGTCAATTGTCTTTGCGATCAGCCTGGCGACACTGGTGACCACACGGATCGAGGGACCGATGACGAACTGGCTTCGCACGCGCTGGGAACGCTATCGAAGTGGCCAGTTGAACGAGCAACCGAAAGTCGCTGTCCAGTAGTTACGAGTTACAGCAGTTCGCAGCCTGATTGCTGCCCCTTGATTGCTGACACTCGATCATTCGCCGGCAGCCATGCTACCGGACGACATGCGGCTCGACGCAATCAGATCTCGGTGGTTCTGCCACAGCCGATGCAGCCACGTTAGCAGGAAAGCATTCGAGACTAGCGAACACAACAAGAAAACGTTGACGTACGGGTTTGACTTTCTGGTAACGTCGTTGCCCGGTGACATCCCGGCCAAGTCCTGTTGGCTTTGGTTGCTTGGCGAAGTCGGCTCGTTGCTCAAGTTACTGTTCGGAGCAGTTGACGAATTGCCTGAGGACGTGGTGTTACTGCGTCCCTGTTGACCAACCGTATTCACGGCGGAGCGGCCGTCAGCCAGCCTTGCGTCGGCGATACGAGAATTCGGGTCGACTTGCGGATTCATTCGCTTCAGCAAGTCTTCTTGCGACTTTTTCCATTCATCCATCTGCTGCTGCATAAGCTTTCTGGCAACCATCGCAGCTGCAGTTGTCTCATCAACAGGATTCCCATACTGATCTAGGATGTTGCCGTTTCCGTCGACCGGAAATCCATTTTCATCGAACAGTTTCTTTGACGTTCCGGAGCGTTGACGACGGCTGTCGACGATCGAATCTTGATTGGTTGCCGACGGATCATTCACTCCGTAGCCAACGCCTCCGACACCATTGCTGGAACCGTTGTTGGTTGGATATGGAAATTGGCCATTGCCTTGCTGTCCCGCTCCCTGCTGGCCGACACCCTGTTGGCCAGGCCAGAATGCTTGTGGCTGTCCACTTGCCAAGGTTCCGCCAACAGCTGATCGCGGATAACCATACTTGTCCAACAGTGTCGACGCGGATGGATTTGAGGTGGTGTTCTGACCGGCGTATTGACGCTGCCAATCGAGCTGCTGCTGTTTTAAACGCTGCTCCTGACGGTATTGATCAAATTGTTCGTATAGCTTGTTTACATACTCGGGTCTGCGAAGAACCGGATCATCAGCGGCAATTCCGAACTTGGATGCCAATTCAGCAATCTGTTGACTCGTCCAAGTGGTTTCGTAGCTATTCGGTTTGGGAAAGACTTCCGAAGTTGGCAGCCCAAGGCCCGGCGTTGCTGCATTAATGCTGCCGGTTCCAGGCATCCCCATTGATGATCCACTGCTTGTCGCTTGATTGCTTCCCAGAGTGACATTGCTGCGTGAATTATTGAAGGCACCAAGTCCACCCTGACCAAGTCCACCCTGACCGCCAGCGGCTTGGCTGTTTTGCAGACTTGCGTTGGCTGCCTGGCCATTCACACCGACTTGTCCGATCGATGAAACCGCAGTCCCAGTCGGTGTAGCCGCTGTGGTGCGACGACCACTTGTCGGATCAGTCCCATACATGCTGAAGTCGAATGCTGACGATGGGCCTGCCGCGTTCGTGGCTGCGCTGCTCTGACCTTGCATGGCCTGACTCTGCAGTCGGTCATTGACGTTCCGAGGCGGCAGACTGATGTTGTCCGGCAGCATTCCGAAACTCGCTGTCGCGCCGCCGGCCAATTTGCTACTCGACTGATTATTCGTTTCAGGGCCACCCATCGGCGAAGATGAAAGTGAACTACTTGGTGGCAGACTGCTGCCACGACTTGTCGTTCCCAGCTGACTTTGCCCAAGTTGACTTTGCCCGGTGTTTTGATTCTGCAGATTGCGTAGCACACTGCTATTTGCTGAATCAGTGCTTGCAGGGCGAGCACTGGGGCTGGCGTTCGGATTTGCTCCCGACAAGAACGGCTCCGTCGATGGTCGCGAAGCGGCCGGAGTTTCCGGAATCCATTTCTGACGATTCGGCTGCACCGGATCTGTATTGGGACCATTGCTAAGCGTGGTCGCCCGCTCAACCGTCCCTGCCGTAAAGTCTGGCGGCGTGGTGGACCTCAGCGAATTGCTCGCCGCAGAATTGACGTTCCCGCCGCCCAGATCGGCTTTCAGTGAATCAGGGATCTGCATCCCATTGGCCTGCCCATAGCAGAGCGAGCCTGATGCGACGAATGTCAATGAGATGGCGGCGAGCACCAAGCGGTGAATGGTTTCGCCCATGACTTTCTTCCCTGAAAAATCGGTGAACAATAAAATCCGTTTCACGTCGCACGTCCACATCGGCGCATTACGAAACGTGTTTCATGCGTCAAGTTAACGGGGACCGTGCTTTCAGGTAAAGAGAGGTTGCCTGGAATAGGCCAAAAGCGACTTCAGTTGCAACTGAAAAAATGAAAGTTGCGTACACAGATAATGGATCTGCTAGCAAAAGAACGCGTCTAAAGCTTGCGCCGTACTCGCACGCTAGCATTTGCAGACAAGTTCGATGGACGTTGTCATGGGGTCAACCAGTGGACCTCAGCGCGATGCAACGGCGAAAGGTCTGACATGAGTTGCTTGCAACAACGAATTGGTTTGAAGTGCTGCCGCACCGAGCGGGTCGCTGATAAAATGCTATCAGTCTCGATTGCAACATCACCCAGAAAACATTGACATGCTCCGCACACGACTGCCGCATTGGTGCCTATGTTCCATCGCCGTGTTCTTTTTGGCGATGCCAGGATGCAGCCGAAAGGGTGCCACCCCCGGCAATTCGGTGAACGTTCAGCTGAATTGGTATCCAGAATCGGAGCACGGCGGACTTTACCAAGCTCTCACCGAAGGCTTTTATAAGGACGCTGGCCTGGAGGTCTCGATACAGCCCGGCGGTCGAGCGACTCCTGTCGGCCCAGAACTAGAACTAGGGCGAGCCCAGTTTGCGATTGCCAATGCAGACGATGTCGTGATCTTCCGTGCTCAAGGGCTTGATGTCGTTGCGGTCATGGCAGCCATGCAGAATCATCCACGCTGCATCATTGCTCGCCAAGACAGCGGTGTTGAAGGTTTTGACGACCTTGCGGGAAAAACGTTTCAGCGACAAGCCGGTCGAGCATTCGTTGAGTTTCTCCGAGCGAAGAAGTATCTGGAAAACGTTCAGGAGGTCCCCTACCACGGCAGCATCGCATCGATGGTTGCCGACCCGAACGTCGTCATCCAAGGCTACAGTTGTGCTGAGCCGCTATTGGCCAAGCAACAAGGAATCGAAGTCAATACCTTGATGGTCAGCGACTTGGGATTCAATCCATACAGCAGTGTTCTTGTCACGACGGGAAAGCTGATTCGCGAAAATCCAGCAATGGTCCAAACCTTTGTCGATGCGACTCGCGAAGGCTGGAAACGCTACCTAACAGACGGTGCGAAAGGCAACAAATTGATCTTGTCGATCAATGAACAAGGGATGACAGAAGAGGCCCTTCAGTTTGGGGCAGAATCGATGGTGGACCTTGCCATGCCAAACGACGCGTCAATCGACACCGTGGGCTCGATGACCAGCGAACGCTGGCAGACCCTGTATGAGCAACTGGTCGAACTGAAGGTTGTCGAGTCAGACAAAGTGAAAGCCGATGAGTGTTTCACTTTGCAGTTTTTAAAAGACTGATAAACCCGAGCCAACAGACCGCCGGCTGCTTGATCGATCGGTGGTCCGAAGAAGTGCGAAATCTCAATCAGTCACCGGAGCGTTAGTGGCTTGTTAGGCTTTGAAAAGCCGATGCGTATCGCCGACCAAATTCGAAAAGTGATTCGCGATCAAAGTGAACATTGTCGCTTTTGAGTTTCAAGCCAGCAGAGTCTACAAAGGCCGCATGCTGAAGTTCCTTTGCGACGCCTTGGTGAGCTCGATCGACCAGTTTTCGATGTTCGCTCCAGCTATCGATATCGTTTCGAGCTAAACCACCGATCAAGATCGGCGTTGCGTTTCCGACAACAGCACGGAATCGCGTGAACAGTTCAATCAATCGATCGTGATAGGCTTCGGCGGCTCCAGGCTTGCAGTCCGATTCACCCTGATGCCAGAGCACGCCTTTAACGACGCCGACTTGTTGAGCAATATCGATTCTTGAAATGCAATCGTCATAGGGATGTGACTTCGTCTGGCTGTGGTAGCCTTCAGGTACCCAACTAGAAATTGGCGAACCTCCAGCTGCACATGGAATCAATCCGACGGTGACTCCGGGATGTGCCTTGATGTATTGCCTCGCGAATTCTCGTCCCAACCCCACGCCCGCAACAGATTTATCAAAGTGTACCGGATCGATAGCGGGAACCCATCGCTGCTGTTGATCCAACATGATGATTTGATTGTCGGGATATCGATCAGCCGCAGTCACATTGCCGCGTCCTGCCATGTTTGACTGGCCGGCAAGAACAAACAGATGCAAGTTTTCTTTATCGGGAAGGTCACACTTCGTTAGCGTTAGACCTCCGAACTCGATCATTGCATCACCGGTCACGCGACGAGCCAATTCGATCGTTGTTTGGCCGGCAGGTAGTTCGCAGGCTCCAAACGTCTGAGTCGCGAAATCCAGCATTCGTCTCGGTATCGATTTTGAATCCAGGTCAGGACGAATGACGGATTTATTTGGGGCTCGCTTCAACTGTGTTGCGAGCGTTTGATCGGCGACGTGCAGTGTGACTCCGGTGTCTTTTCCGGAACACGCGTAGTGCATTTGGACGATGTAACGTCCCGGTTGTTCTACGTCGATTCGAAACCGGATTCGGTCGTCTTCGTCAGACCATTGATCGACCCAACTATGCGCCCACTCGATCCCGTCGGCAAAACCGGGTTTTCCCGACATTTCAGCGTCGACGGATGGAAGAAAGGTTGGACGATTTGGGCTGATCGGAATGGGCTTGGACTGATTTAGCGACGGACCGACTTCGGCAAAGTACTCCAAAGCAACTTTGCGAAGTCGTTGTACCGTTTCTGCGTTTTGATCAGCGATGTCGACTTTTTGACCGGGGTCATCCGACATGTCATAAAGTTGCACTTCGTTTGGTGTTTCTGAGACTAGGCGATACCGTTGTGAGCGAACCGCATATCGCCCGGGCCAAGCGTCGGACGTTTGGTGTTTTGTCCCAAATCGAAGCGTAATGATTTTTCGGTTGCTATCTGAGCGATCGGTTTTGTGCTCCACCAAAGACGCGAGGCTTTGCCCGTCGAGAGGCTTGTTTGCTTGGTGATTGAACGGCAATGAAATGGAACACCATTCGACCAATGTGGGTAGCAAGTCAATATGAGCAGAGATCTGGTGTACGACTTGAGGCTGTAGCTTGTCAGGCCAACGAATGAAGCATGGGACCTTGCAACCACCTTCGTGAACACTTCCTTTGGCACCTCTCATGCCGCCATTGAACCGTTTGCCATTGGGACCGTTGTCGGTTAGGAAAACGAGGATGGTGTTTTCTGCCAAGCCTTCTTGATCGAGTGTTTTAAGTACTCGATCAACGTTGTGATCGATGTTTTCGACCATGGCGTAGACTGCGGCGGTTTTCTCGTCGATCTGCCCGGTGTTGTACTTATCAAACAGCTTCTTGTTGACTTGGAATGGGCCATGGGGTGCGTTCAAAGGGACGTAGCAGAAAAACCGTTGCTGGCTGTTGTCTTGGATGAATTGGATCGCATGGTCGGTCAGGACATCTGTGATGTAGCCCTTTGTTTGAACGGGACGACCATTGTGCTCGAGGATTGCATCATCGTAGAGATTGAAGTGACCTCCGCAGAAACCAAAGAATTCGTCGAAGCCTTGTCCGTTCGGATGAAGCGGCAGTTGAGCGCCGTTGTGCCACTTGCCAAAGCATCCAGTTTTGTATCCTGCCGATTTGAGGACTTCCGCGATTGTGGTTTCTTCGGCGTGCATGACCTCGCGCCGACCTGTGACCCCTGTCACACCGGTGCGTTCAGGGTAGCGTCCGGTTAGCAGTGCCGCCCGAGTCGGGGCACAGACAGGAGAAACAAAGAAGTTTTCGAAACGCACACTTTGCGAAGCCAGCCGATCCAATGCCGGGGTATTCACGATGGAATTTCCATGAGCACCAAGATCACCCCATCCTTGATCATCGGTAAGGATTAGCACAACGTTTGGCGAACGAGCATCCTGTGCAGCCGCGATTCGATAGCAGCACACAGATGCGAAGATCACCACAAGGATCATCGCAAACCTTCGAAACATATTAAATTGAATCATGCGAGTCCCATTTCGTTTGGTGCCACCCACCAACTAGTCCCCGGTTGGTGCCATCCACCATCTAGGAATAGTTCGTATTGGACTTCATCTCAGACAGGGCACTTCAGCGTGCCCGAGCACTACTGACAGCAATTGTAGCGGGTTCGTCACGAGCGCAGTCGCGGTCCCAAGACGATTGTCGATGAGCCGCCCTAGATCTACAGAATGATCAGACTTCGAAATCAAAGAACTAAGTAGATTGAGCAAACAATTTCGGTGGACATTGCTTTGAAACAGCGTTGTTCATTTGAAACAGGTAGCTGCGATAGCCTGCCCGCGATGATGCCGCAATCCCGATTGTTCGGCATGCCTACGGATCGCATCTGGGCGACCAACGCATGTTGCCTTGCCAAAGTACTTTGGCCAATCCCAAACCAGATCGCTCCACATGGAAATATCAATTCCGACCTGGCGAAGCAATTTAGCGAGCGTCTCGGGGACTGCCGCACTTACGCCTTTGAGTCGTTGTTTTGTGGTCCAGCATAGCAATTGCCAGTAGGTGTCCCAATCTACACTTAAGAATCCACGATTGCTGCTGCGAATTCCGTCAGTATTGATTTCCGGGTCGTTGGACAGTTTGTCTTGCCGGATCCTTAAAGGGCTTAGCCAACCGTCTCGAGCCACATGTCTACCGGTTGGTGACTTGCGTTTGCGTTGCCGTTCTTTCCGCAATTGATTTACCGGTGTCGTTCGAATTTTCCTTGCAGAGTCTTCGGTACTAACTGGCACAAGGTCAAATGCTGCTGAATTAATCTTACTCCCCTGTCTTGACTTCAAACGATCGTATGCACTTGTATGCGGACATTGTGCAGGGCTCTCTACAATCGCGGCTCGAACTGGATTCAGGTCGACATACATGCTGCAAGCCAACAAGCCTGCTTCATCAACGATCCGCTGAGCTTTGAAGCGCCCTTCCCAAAACCGTCCGGTGCACTGATCTTGTTTGTTTGCGACACGTGCGATTGGTTCCGCTAGAGCTCGCATGAACCAGGAAATGTCGCAAAGCCTCGAACGAATCTCAGCAATTCGCTGCTTGTTTCGCACCAACATCTGAACGTCGTTGGTATTAGGCTCCGCCAAGTACTCATCGAGTCTCTTCCCTGGAAAGATTCTGAGCCAACGGATAGCGACCTCTTCGTCACTCCACTGCTCACACACATCGGGTCGATTTCGTAGCACTTGATGCATATGGTTGCTCATGATTGCGTATGCCAGCACATCAACCGCAAACACCGACGCAAGAGCTTCCATCCGCCGCCTTATCCATTCCTTTCTAAAGGAATAGTCGAGACCGCTGATCGGATCGATTCCGGCAAGCCAAGCCCGCCGTACGCATCGCTGCACCACATGCACAACACAAACTTCGCTCGTTTGAAACTGTTCACACCGCTGAGGTCTTGGCATCAAACTCTCCGTGCTGGGGGCATGGCTAATCTAGCGGTGTCGAAACAGAAGTCAATCAATTGGTGGGTGGCACCATCTGGATAGGGTAGACGACGGAGCGTATTGGCTTAGATTCGAGTAGACTTTGCCTGCTCAAATGATGAGCTTGCTTTACCTCGCCTGTCTGCCCACCTCTAAGACGAAGCCGCTTGATGATCCGAAGAATACTACTGCTTGCCATTCCTATCGCCGCGAGCCTTGTTGGCTGGGATAATGGATGGACCGCTGAACCTCGATACTCCGTCCTGTTCAATGGAAAAAATCTCGACGGCTGGAAAGGGGATCCAAAACTTTGGTCTGTTCAGAACGGGTCCATCGTCGGACAGACCACAGACCAAGCCCCAATCCCAGCAAACACATTTCTCATCAGGCAAGATGGCAATGTCGGCGACTTCGAACTGAAATGCCTCGTCCGCTTCGAAGGCAATAACTCGGGCGTCCAATACCGCAGTGAATTCGCTGATGAAACCTCGCTCGCACTAAAAGGCTACCAAGCTGACCTGCACCCACGCATCGACTATATGGGAATGATGTATGGGGAAAAAACCGGTCGCGGCATCATCGCCCAAGGCGGTCAACGCGTCGTCATCGATCCGGACGGCAAACCAAAAACGACCGAGCTTCGTGGCCTTTCCGATATCGACACATCCGATTGGAATGAGCTTCGTATCGTCGCCGTTGGCAATCGCATGATTCACCAAATCAACGGTACGACGACGATCGACCTTACCGATCGCCACCCAGAAGCGAAACTGTCGGGCCTGCTGGGACTTCAACTGCATCGCGGCCCGGCAATGAAAGTGGAGTTCCGCAGCGTGCTCTATCGAGCGCTGTCCAACCAAGATGGTGAGCAGCTCGTCGAACAACTAGCCAAAGCCACCAAGCTAAAATCCGATACAACGGATGATTCCGGCGATATCAGCGAAGCGCCGGCATCGTGGGTTCAACGAAACTCCAAACCAAAGTGGATCTGGGCAAAGGCTCCCAAAGATGGACAGAAGGTTGCATTCCGCAAAACGTTCAACTTGCAAGGCAACATCACCGCGGCGCAAATCTATACGACTTGCGATAATCGCATGCAACTTTGGATCAACGGCCAGTCCATCGCTACCAGCAACGCCTGGGAACGTCCCGTCATTCGTTCGATCGCAGACGCCTTGACCGAAGGTCCGAACACGATCGCGATCGAAGGCCAAAACGAAGGCGGTGTCGCGGCACTGGTTTCGCGAATCAAAATTCAGTCTGGAAACCAAACGAAGTTCATCGATACCGATTCGTCTTGGAAATTCACCGAAACTGCCAGTGCCGGTTGGCAACAAAATTCTTTCGACGATTCCAAGTGGGAATCAGCGAAAGCGATCGGCGAGTTAGGTGATACCCCTTGGGGAGTTCCCGGGATCGATGGCCGCCAATCGGGCTCTCGGCTAATCAATCCACACAGTATCTATGCACCACCCGGCTTTGTCGTCGATCGAATTTACGAAGTCCCCTCAGAACAAGGCAGCTGGGTCGCGTTAGCCACCGATCCCCAAGGCCGTATCTACGCATGCGATCAAGGCGGTGAAGGCTTGTTCCGGCTGACCATTCGCGATGGGCAGTCACCATTGGTCGAATCGGTTTCGCAAGGCGCACTATCAAATCTCTCAGGTGCGCAAGGACTGCACTGGGCATTCGACAGTCTCTGGTTTCACCGCAATGGCGGGCATCTGTATCGCTTAACCGACACGGACGGAGATGACCGGCTCGACATGGTCGAAGAATTCCCCGGTGGCACCGGTGGCGGCGAACATGGCAATCACGCAGTCCTAACCACACCCGATGGCAAAGGACTGTACATGGTCGGCGGCAACCATGCTCCCATTGCCAAAGACAGCAACAGCGAAGTCCCTACTTGGTACGAAGGCCTACTGCTGCCGCGCATGTGGGACTCCGGAGGCCACGCCCGTGGCTTGACCGCACCGGGCGGCTGGGTAACAAGACTAAACATCGAAGACAAAACCCAAACAATTCAAACGATCGGCTTTCGGAACGAATACGACATCGCACTAAATCGCCATGGCGATTTGTTTACCTACGATGCCGACATGGAATGGGACTTGGGACTTCCATGGTACCGACCGACCAGAATCTGCTTTGTTGCCAAAGGAGCAGACTTTGGATGGCGCAGCGGCTCTGGCAAATGGCCAGCCTACTACGAAGATTCACTTCCCTCGGTCGTTGATATCGGTCCCGGCTCGCCAACCGGAGTCATCTCAGGATTGTCCGCTGACTTTCCGACTCGATATCGAGATGCCATCTTCGCAGCCGATTGGACGTTCGGAACGATGTACGCCATCCATCTGAAACCTGATGGCGCAGGATACAAGGGCGAAGCAGAGCCGTTTGTTTATGGCAGCCCACTTCCTTTGACGGATGTCACCATTGGTGCTGACCGTTCGATGTACTTCGCGATCGGTGGTCGTGGAACCCGCTCCGGACTTTACCGCGTCCGATACGTTGGTGACCAAGCCACCTCGGAACCGAGCGGCATCGATGCGGCTTCAGCAAAGGCTCGCCAACAGCGCATTGTACTGGAAGCGTTTCACGGTGTTGAAAATCCAAAAGCGATCGACATCGCTTGGCCACACTTGGCAAGCAACGATCGCTACCTGCGCCACGCGGCTCGCATCGCGATCGAAAGTCAGCCGACCGCAGGATGGGCCGAGCGGATCGCCAACGAAGCCAACCCGCAGGCTCGAATCACTGCCACCGTCGCATTGGCCCGAGTTGGTAAAGAAACCGATCAAGAAGCTGCGTTGACGTACCTGCTGGACATCAAGCCAAGCAGCCTAAACGAAGGGCAGATGCTGGGTCTGCTTCGTGCGTATGCGTTGATTTTCGAGCGACTGGGAAAACCGACGGCAACTCAATCCGATGCTGTTATTTCACAGATCGGTCCAATGCTTCCATCGGAAAGCGACAACATCAACACCGAACTGATTCGCGTTTTGACCTACTTGCGGTGGGAAAAGGTTGTGCCCAAAGCAATGGACCTGATCGTCAATCGCAAACCGACACCGCCTCCGGCATGGACCGAACTGGCCAGTCGAAATGCAGGATACGGTGGCCCGATCAATCGAATGATCGAAAACATGCCACCGATGAGCGAAATCAACTACGCGTTTATCCTGCGAAATATGCGTCAGGGTTGGACCGTTGATTTGCGTCGGCAATATTTCACGTTTCTAAACGAAGCGGCAAAGTCATCGGGCGGCGCGAGCTATTCCGGATACCTCACCCGCATGCGTGACGAGGCACTCGGAACCTGCACCGACGAGGAAAGAAAAGCTCTCGAAGACATCACAGGCGAAAGCTTTGATCCGAAGCCAGATTTCCCGATCACCGAACCTGTAGGTCCCGGCCAGAAATGGACGGTCGATGCGGTGTTAGGTTCAATGCGTGGTTCAAAAAGCTTTGAACGGGGACGTTCATTGTTCTTCAGTGCCAAATGCGCATCATGCCACCGACTGCGTGGGCTGGGGGGAGCCATCGGGCCGGACCTCACCAGCATCCCCAACAAGTTTGATGAACGGTACCTTGCCGAAGCGATCGTTCATCCGAGCAACCACATTTCGGACCAGTACGGATCGTCTCGTGTGCTGACCGACGAAGGTCGTGTGATCACCGGCCTAGTCGTCAAGCAAGACAATGGCGACTTGTTGGTCTACCCCGTGGAAGCCGATGCAAAACCGATTGCCGTCGAAGCGGACACGATTGAGCAGATCGATCCGTCAAAGGTTTCGCAAATGCCCGAAGCACTGCTCGATCAATTGAATGCCGACGAAGTCCGCGACCTGATGACCTATCTGATGTCTGCGGGCGATAAAAACGATCGACGCTATCGACAGTAGCGAATCGATTTAGCTCATTTCGTTGCGGCCTCTTTCGAAGAGGCCAGAAACAAGTTTCAAGCCAACGCTAGCGATAGCGTTGGCGTTCTTTTGCGCTCACATGGATTCCGAACTTCTGTTCGTAGCGTGCGGTTTCGTTGACAAAGTCGATGTCGGTGTTTTGGTTATCAAACCGGAACCCGTCGACCGGACGAGTGTTCGTCGGGCGGATCGAATAGAACTCGAGCAACGAAATCATGTGGGCTTTCGCTGTCCCTGGCTGTTCGTCACCGCTTGCGTCTTTTGATTCAGGCAGTTCGCCCAAGTGTTCGATCCGAATCGGTAACCCTTTGCCGAATTTGGTCTCGGGATCATCTTGTTGAGCGATGGCGATATTGATTCGCGTCGGATAGGTTTCCGGCCAAGGTTGCCCGCCCAGGATGGACAGCATCTCATCGCGTCGGCTTTGTTTAAGGGTTCCGATGACGACCACGAGAGGTCGCCCCTTCAGCTGGCTAGTCCCAAGGCTCAGGTCGTATTGATCGCGGATGGTATCTAACATCTCGCCCAAGGCGCCAACTTTCATGCTGGGCTTGATTCGCGAATTAAGCTGCAGGGCTCGCGCCCCTTCATCGAGCCAACCGACGTCGACACGACTGAGTGTCACTTCGTCGCCGATTTGAGTCCGTGTCCATGTCAGACGTCCATCGCTGATTTGATCCAGCGTGTGTTCGCCGTCACCGTCGTGGACCTCCATATTGAACCGAAACTGGCCCGTTCCCATTCCCATCTGGATGTAGCGTCCGACACCTGAGATCTCCCGATCGGCTGTGCGAGTCCGTTGACTGACCATGCAATCAAATGGTTTACCGTTGCCCAATCGATCGATGACCTGGTCGATCACCTCCAACGCTTGCTCATGTTTTTTCTGCAAACTGGAGCCGGATGCAGGCGTTGCCGCGACATCCGCCATCGCAAATTGGCTGTCAAGCGAGAAATGTTCTGCCAAAGTTGTCGAGGCGGTTCCGAAGCTTGCTGCGGCTAAAAGTAGCTTTGCCAAAGCTGTGAAACTGCGTTTAGACGAACCAGCTGAATTCCCTTTCGTGGTCTCGCGAAGCTTCATCGTGTCGGTAAAAAGCGTCATGGGAGGTTAAGGCGCCTTGTCGGAACGGCAGTCCCTATGAGAGGCGATAGGGCTGAGTTTCACGCGGTTGATTGATCACAACCCGAATCGACAACACACCCGAATGGAGGGCTTCGGTTCGTGTCGATCAATCTTCATGGGCCGGTTGTGGCGAATTTTCCAAAGAATCAGGTCACAACGTGCCGATTGACCAATCACGTGGCCAATTTCGGCGACGAGTCGGAGCGGATCGTAAAGATCTTGTCCCCGGCAAGTCCAGCCAGAATTGGGTCCGAATGAACAGCTTTGACATTTCAGCCCAGGCGGGAATAGACCCGCGAGCCGCAGACGAGCGCGGTACTACCCAAGGAATGGGGGAAAAGATGAAACGATTCGTCACTCACTTGTCGCTGGTCGCGGCTGGTGCGATGGTCGCGACCGGATGCGTACCGACTCGCCACAATTTGCCGCCGGCTCAGCAAATGATGGAACCTGGTCCTGGCGTTGGTGGCCCTGGCCCCGGTGTCCTCGCACCAACTCCTTACGCCATGGGTGCAGCAGCGGGTCCGGCCGCATGCTCGATGGCACAGGGTGGAATGCCAATGGGCGGACCAGCGCAAGCTGCCGGCCCAGATGGCAACATCGCCCAAGTCGCATTCAACAGCTCTTGCAACAGCTGCAACTCCGGCGGCATTCCCGCTGGCGGCGGCATTGTCACCGGGATGCCAATGATGGCTCCGATGATGCAGCCTGTTCAAGTCACCTTCGGTCGCCCCGAAGGCATGCAGATCCGCTACGACCAATCGGGTGGCGGCATGTTTGACAGCGAGCCGTTAATTGCACCGGCACGTCAGAACTTTCCACAAGGTGGATTGTTCCGCATCAAACTGACCAACATTCCAGGTCGTGAAGGCGTCGAGCTTTACCCAACGATTGAGTTGGCGTTCTCGAACCCTCGCACCGGTGCGTACCTTGCACACAATTCAATTCCGATTCAGTTTGACGAAGAAGACTTCGACCAAGTTGTCACCGGCAACTTTGTCACCAAAGTCTTGTACCTACCCGATCCCGATTTCCAAGGTCCAGCCTTGGCCGGAATCGATACGCTGGTCAGCACCCGCTTGGATCCAGGCGTCGACCCAATCGTCGAAGCCGACCGTCGCGGTTCGATCCTGGCGATCGTTCGATTGGGTGACAAAGACATCGAAATGGCTGGTGCCGGTGGCATCGGAATGGGCATGGCTCCGCCGATCGCGGGTCTGCCAGCTCCGTTCGCTCCTGCATCGACCGACGGATGTGGTCCAAACGGTGGCGTTTGCTCAAGCACTCCACCACAACTGCCCGGCATGATCTCCGGCGTCACGGCTCCACAATACGGAATGCCCATCAGCGGCACGCCGATCGGATTGCCCGGACCACCACACATCCCATTGGGAGTCCCAGCCGGCTTGCAAAAGCACGTGATGCGTAACCGCACCCCGATGCACCTGCCACAACCTGTGGACAAGGTCAAGATGACCGTGCGTCAGCAACCTGGATTCAGCTACCCGAACCCAGTCAGCCGCGTACGAGTTACCGAGCAGAACATCCACCCCGGTGTTCCAAATCAACTGGGCCTGCTGCAAGGTGCCAGCCAATCGGTTGGTGCTGACTGCCAACCGTAAGCTCACGCGGGCTGAATAGCTCAAAGCAACGTAAGCACGGACGACGTCGGCATCTGAGACATTCCAGGTGACCGGCGTCGTTTCATGTAAGAGCAAACCTGACGAGCAAGTCGATTATTCATCGCGAGACAATGAAACGTTCTTCAATCAACGCAGCGTGGAAACAGATTCAAACTGGTTTCCGAGTACTGGGATCTCGAGCGTCGGGACTCCGAGTACTGGCCATCATCGTTGCCATGGCAGCGTCAGGGACGAGCAATGTCTTCGCCGTTGATCCGCTGCAGATCAGCGGTCACCCACTCTACAATCGCATGCTGCCTCCCGGACAAATCTGGGCGAGTCCCCATGCGACTCAGATGCAGCAATCGACCTATCAACCGGTCGCGTTCTCCGGCCCTGCGGGCACGAAGTTCTCGTTGCCGCTTGGCGCAGGATACGGTGACGAAGAAAACAACTTGATGGCCGGATTGATGGTCGGCGCGGTCTACCGCTTCCGTGTCACCAACATTCCACACTCAGTCGGCGTCGAACTGTATCCAACTGTCGAACTGATCGGAAAACTCAACCCGCCTCCGGGAAAGGAAACGTTGTTCCCGATCCCCGTCAACATCAGCGAAACCGACCTGATGCACGCGATGGAAGGCAACTTGGTGACTCGAGTGATCTACTTGGAAGATCCTCAAACGGCTGACCCGATCGCTAAAGACAGAACCGACTCACGCCCCATCGATATCCCGCTGGACCAAGACGCCCTTGCCACCGCGGATTCACTCGGTCGCCCGATCGCGATCGTCCGTATCGGTTCTAAATCACCGCCAAACCTGCCGGAACTGCAACATGCGTTTTACTACGGCTATCCGGCTTGGGCACCGATCTACCAAGACGTTCAACAAGCACCTTGATTCAACAAGCACCGTAAACAGTGGGCTCACTGAGCGACTGCCCAGCTAAGCCCCATTGGCGACAAAAAACGATCGCGAAAAATCATCGAACGTCACGACATTCATCAGCGCAACAGACCATGAAACGCAACACTCCATTACATCGCTGCGTGACCAAGCTTGTCGCCCCCATGGCGATTGGCCTGGGAGCTTTATCGGTCGGTTGTCAATCCACACAAACAGGTCCACCTGCGGCTCAGCTATCGAACCCGATGGCACCGCAACAAAGCTTTTCGGCGTTCGGCGCTCCAGGCGGCCCTGCGGTCAACCCAGCAGCCAGCCCCGTCAACGCGTCGGCCGCTGCAACATCGACCGCCGCGAACCCTGCTGTCGCACAAGTCGGTTTCTTCAACCGCCTGCATGGCCAATCAAGTTGCAACGCGTGCACTACCGGGGCATGCCAAAGCTGCGCACCAGAGATGGTTATGGCTCCACGCTACGGCGTCGATCCACAAGAATGGTTGTGCAATGGTGGAGACCAAAACCCGACAGCAGTTTTGCTTAACGGTGATCGCGTCGCCGGTACCGAACCGCAAGACGCGGTGGTGCATTACACAACCGAGGCGGGTGACATCAAGTTTGCCGCCAGCAATCCCGTTTGTGTCTACTCACCACGCTTCGGATCGGTCCGCCAAGTCCATGGTGCGGTCGCAGGAGAAGCCGCGATCGGACTCGGGAACACCTATCGTCCGGTTGGCCCTGGCGGAATCGGCTTGTCGCAACCCAGCTTAGCGATCAACGAAGTCAACAAACTGGCGCATGCAAATGTCGCCAAACGAGTCGACTCGATGCGTGATCGCAATCGTGGTGTTCCGGTTGCCAACATCGTCGGACCAGTCTTCTTCGAAGACGTTTGGGCGATCCTCGCGACCCTCGATCGTCAATCGTTGGTCCAGTTGGATGAATCTCAAATCGCGATCCTACAACGTGGAGCGGTTGCCGCGCAGTCTTGGATGATTCGCGATGCGGTCGAAGTGATGATCGAATCGATGAAACCGCCGACATTGATCCGCGATGCGGCCGTCGAAGGCTTCGTCGAATACGACTTCCCAGATGCCGGACGTCTGCAAATCGTCAAGGTTGCAGACCGCGACGCGGCAGCCTTAGGCGATACCGTCACCTTCGCGATTCACCTTCGCAATGTCGGTGACAGCCCAGTCGATCACGTCGAAATTGTCGATAGCCTGGTAACACGCCTTGAGTTTGTCGCCGATTCGCAGAAATCGGATCATCCAGCGAAGTTCACGAAAGCAACCAACGAAGCCGGTTCAGAGATCCTCACCTGGACACTGAACGATCCGCTAAAGGTTGGCGAAACCGTGATGATCGAATTCTCTTGCAAAGTTCGGTAGTCATCACGACCGACCTTCAACGACGCGATTCGCAGACGCTGTCTGCGAATCCTTGTTGACAGTTCACAAACGAAAAACAGACGCTACTCTTGCTGATGCAGAAGTAGCGTCTTCTCATTTATGCCCAGCATCGAAACATTTCAGTCGTCTGCTTTGCTGGCGTCTTTGATAACGAAGCGAGCTTTCAATCGTGCAACTTCGCTTGCCAGTCCCGCCTTCTTCACGCTAGTGAGAACTTCATCGAAATCTTTGTAAGCCGCTGGTGCTTCGTCCTTGGGGTAGAAGCGACAGTTGCTAAGGATATCGTGCTGATCTAGCTCGCGATCGATCTTGGTTTGGTCAAGTTCACGGTTTGCCCGTTTACGTCCCAAGACTCGCCCCGCGCCATGGTTGACGCTAAAGCAAGACTTTTCAGCCCCCGCATCGGCAACCATCACGGCCGATCCGTCACGCGGATTCCCGGGAAGCAAAATCGGATGACCGGTCGATGCGAACGGAGTACCTGCTAGCGAATAGTGACCCGCTGGCATTGCGCGTGTCGCACCTTTGCGATGAACCCAACTCTTGACGTTGTTGACAATTTCCTGCCGAGCAATGTTGTGGCTGATGAAATAAACCAACTGCCCTTTCGTTCCGGGAATCACTTCTTGAAACGCTTCCAAGACAAGTGCATTGATCAACAGGTGATTGACCGTTGCAAAGTTTGCACCCAGCGCCATATCGTCCAAGTAGTCGTTCGCTTGCGGAGTCCCCAACGGAGCGTAAACAAGTTGGCGATCGTCCGCGGGCAAAGGGATGCCCCATTTCTGAAACATCGCTTGCAACGATTTGAACTGCCCACTGGCTAAGTTGTGACCGAATCCACGCGACCCACAATGCGATAGGAAGGCAACGTTCCCATCACGGAGCCCGAACGTTTCGGCAACTGCACGCGCTCGTTCGCTTTGACCAACTTCGACCACTTCACATTCGCCGAAGTGGTTCCCACCTCCGTACGAACCGAGTTGGGTCATTTTGTTAGCAAAGTTCGACATCGAAGGTTCTGCCATCAAACGGTCCAAGCGATTGCATAACGCATCCGTGGTCTCATCATGTCCGACGTGAAAGGAGTCTTCGCATCGAGTTGCCCACTCCGGCGGAATTCCGATTGAACGGCAAACCGACTCGCTCGCCCCTTGGGTCACCACGTCGACTCCCAAGTCTCGTTCGACATGTCGAGCCTTGGGAACACTTCGCTGCCCCTTTCCGGCTCCGGTCGGAGTTCGCTTGCAAATCGCATCGATCAATTCCCGGCGCGTTCGTCGATCTTCGACCGCATCGGCAGGCAAATCCAATTGAAGCAAACTCATTGAACATTTGATATCAACGCCAACCGGGCCGGGATAGATGTGCGTTGGCGAAACCATCACACAACCGACCGGGGCTCCATACCCACAATGAGCATCGGGGTTGAGGACCAATTCGGTCACACCAGGTGCGGTCCGCGAATTGATTGCTTGCTGAATGCACAGATCATCAAACGTCTCGCGAATCGCTTCCGTTCCAATGACGGTGATCGGTGCGGTGGTTCCGGTCGGCAGGATCGCAGTCGCTTCGCCGGTCGGAGTGAATGTGGCCATTTTCTTCTCTTGATTTGCAAGCATGCCGCTGCTCGTGTCTTTTGGGATGTTTTAGCACACAGAGCGGTGTTGCGCTGAACAGGTTCGGGGGTGCGATCTGGTCTGGACAGCTGGCGTGATCGCATCGACTCCAATTGATAGCAATCAATCCGATGATGCTCCCATTCTTTTCCGCTTGTGATCGCGCGTCCTGACTTCGTAGGATCGGGGCCGAGGTCGGCCTACGGACGCGCCGACGCTTGTTTTCATCGTTCCACAACTTGATTGAAACGCTTTTGGCCGGCACGGAAGCCATCGCCGATTCGCGTCAGCGGACAAACGACAGCACGGGCAATCGCTCGTGCCCGGAGTTCACATGCGCAAAGAAGATGCATGTGGAAGATGTCAGTTTGTTCGGAACAGATCCCTGGTCAGGCCAAGGTAAGCTTCTAAAGCTACTTATCGGCACGTTGACCGCGATGGCTTTAGTCACGTCGCTGGTTGGATCCCCCCAGTCGCTATCAGCCGGTGAGAATCGCTTTGCGGCAGAGGCGTCCGCACCCCGATCAGCTGAAAATGCGACCGCTTCGTATGTGGCCAATGCGCGGATCGTGCAAGGCGAAGTAAAACTGTCATCGCGCACCGTCTTTCGTTGGCATGAAGGCCAGACACAAATTTCCCTTGCCGAAGGCGACTGCCGGCTGGATTTTTCGGGCCGCAGTTTCGTAGCCACCAAGATCTTGATGATCACCGATGGTCCGCGGGGAAGAGTTCGCAATCGTTTGGTGATCGAATCACTTGCCGTTCAGGGCAGCGGTTCGAAAGGGCAGGACACGCCTGTCGTCTTCACGCTGCAGACCGACGACGAGCCAAACGTTCAAGCGGACCAGTACCGCGGCAAACCATCCCAGCGACCGTTCTTGATGGACTACCTCGAGCAGTCCGATTCGCTAAATCCGGTTCAGCAAGCTCAGGCAACAGCGACAAATTCGCTGGCCTCGGAGAATGAAGTCGCTCAAGCACAATTCTCTCAGTATGCACAAACGCAGACACCGCAACCGATTGCCGATCCGGATGTGAACTACCCGTTTTCGCCGCCGCCGACTCACAATGGCGAAATGGAACTTTACGGTCCCAGCGGCGATTACCCGGCCCAGCCTTACCTCGGATCGTCGACAACCAGCCTTGCACCAGCGCTGAGCGACAACGCAGTATCCGGTGGAACTAGTTTCGTTTTTGGTGGCGGAAGCAAGGGATTAGAAATTGGTGCGAGAAACCCATCATCGCCTCCCTTGGTGGACATGCAGCTTCGTCCAGAAACCAACGAAACAATTCTGTTCGGGCGTGGCGGTGTTGTCCTAACCATCCGTGATGTATCAGCAAGATTCGATGACGGAAGGGTAATGGATTTTGGTACCGTCACGATCTCGGCTGACCGAGTCGTTGGTTGGTTGCCGAGTATGACTGATGTGATCAATGGCGATGCAGACTTAAATGCTGCCGATGGCGAGCTGTACCTCGAAGGCGATATCGTTTTCCGGGCAGGTGAAAGCCTGATCTATGCCGAATCGATGTATTACAACGTCGTCCAAGAAACCGGCATGGTGCTTGATGCCGAAGCGATTACGACCGTCCCGGAATACCAGGGCGTCGTCCGGCTAAAAGCTGAAGTCATGCAGCAGATTTCGCACGGCAACTATCGCGCGTTTGATGCCGCCGTAACCAGCAGTCGCCTTGGCGTGCCACGCTACTGGCTGCAAAGCGAGCGGTTGGACTTCTACGAAAAGACTCGCAACGTCGTCGATCGCGACACCGGGCTGCTCGTTTCCGACAACGATCCGTTTGTTCGCAGTCGCAATAGCTATGTTTTCGTCGGTGGAATCCCAGTGTTCTACTGGCCCCGGTTTGCGACAAGCCTCGAACGGCCGGTGTTTTATATCAAAGGCATCAAGGTTCGAAACGACTATAACTTTGGGACACAAGTCCTACTGGACTGGGATATCTTTCAGCTGCTTGGCATCGAGAATATTCCTAAAGGTGTCGACTGGGAACTTTCCACGGACTACCTCAGCGAACGAGGCCCGGCACTCGGTACCAATCTGAAATATGATGTTCCGGCGTTCTTCGGGTTTGTTGGTCATGCCCGGGGATCGATTGACGCTTGGGCGATCAATGACGATGGCGTCGACCGGCTTGGCCGGGGCCGTCTGGAAGTCGAGCCCGAAGAAGATTTCCGTGGCCGCGCACGCGTCCGACATCGTCAAACCTTTCAGAACGGTTGGGAAGCCACTGCCCAACTTGGCTGGTTGAGTGATCGCAACTTTTTGGAAATGTATTTCGAGAATGAATGGGACCAGGATTCAGATCACGTTACCGAACTGCGTATTCAAAAGTACTATCACAATCAGCTGTTCGAGTTGTCGGCGACGCCACAACTGAACGACTTCTTCCAAAAGACCGAACGGCTACCGGAATTCAATCACTACCTGTTTGGCGGGTCTCTGCTGCATGATCGCCTGACTTGGCAGATGCACAACCATGCCTCGTACTCACGATTGAATGTCGCCGATGATCCACTGGATCCCATTCAGAAAGTCAACCATTTCCCGTTGCCAGGTGAACTGCAACGACAAGGCGTGATCGCATCGACTCGCCAAGAATTGGCGATGGACTTCAACTTCGGCCCCTTTAGCATCCGACCGATCGCATCGGTTGAAGCGTCACACTATGGCGAAGCAGCCAACGGTGATTCGCTGACACGATTGCTAGGGCAATCCGGAGTTCAACTGAACTTACCGATGGTGCGTGTCGACCCGACGATCCAAAGCACGTTGCTGAATATGCGTGGATTGGCACATAAAGTCGACTGGACCGCCGAGTACTGGTACGCGGACAGCAATACCGATCTAGACGAACTGCCGTACTACGATCCATTGGATGACGATGCCCAAGAGCAATTCCGACGTCGGTTCATCGGAACGACTTTTGGTGGATCTCTTCCCGATCAGTTTGACCCACGAAACTATGCCTATCGTCAAGGCGTTCAGCGTTGGCTTGCCAGTCCTAGCGAAGTGGTTGCCGATGACTTGCAACAAATTCGCCTGGGACTGAACCAACGTTTTCAAACCAAACGAGGTTTGCCCGGGCAAGATCGTATCGTCGATATCATGCAGATCGATTTCGAAACGATTCTGTTCCCCCGTGGCGACCGAGACAACTTTGGCGAAACACTTGGCCCGACGATGTATGACTTTCGCTACCACATCGGCGATCGTCTCTCTCTTGTCAGTGACGGCTACCTTGACTTCTTCACAGATGGGCTTCGCTCTTTAAGTGCCGGTGTTCGTAGCAGCCGCCCTGGGGTAAGCGACTGGTACGTTGGCATGATGTCGATGGAAGGCCCTATCAGTAGCACGGTGTTCCGATCAAATTTTGACTACCGTGTCAGTGAAAAATGGATCGTCTCCGGCGGCACCACTTATGACTTTGGCAATACGGGTTATGTCGGCCAGAACTTTGGCTTGACCCGAATTGGTGAATCGATGCTGCTACGCATGAACTTCAACGTCGACCGTGGACGAGACAACGTCAGCCTCGGCTTTGTCATCGAACCTCGGTTCTTTGCAAGAACCCTGGGTGCGATCGGTGGTGGCATGATCCCTCCACCCGGTATCGAAGGATTGGAATAGCACGCCCCATCCGGAATCAGCATGATTCCCTGCAGGCAACCGGGGCTAACGCCCTATCGGCTAATCCAACGAATCAAGCTGTAGCAAGATCAGCCGCACCGCGTTAGCGGCGGTTCTCACACGGGCAACCCGGGATAGCACCCAACCGGATAATCCAAAATTCAAAAACTCAACCAACACTCTCTGCAACCCAATTCGCGTAACCGGATTCCGCATCGATACAGCCAAGCATCAGGATTTGTGGCTGAGAATACGGATGGTGTTCCATCAACGTCGATTTCAGTTTTTCCGTCTGCTCGGCCGTGGTTTTAATAACCAGCCGTAATTCTTGCTCGACGCAATCTTTGTCATCCCAGCGATAGAAACTTTGGATCGGCGAATCGATCTGAACGCAGGCCGCGACCTTGTCCGCCAGCAACAATCTCGCCAGCGAGTGGGCCTGCCGCTCATCCGCAACCGTCGTCAGACAAACGATAATCTGGGGTGTTTCTGACATCGAAATCACAGTCCTTGTTGAGAAGCAATTGCAGTAACTTTGGGACTCCAGACTACTGTTGATTTGAACGGTTCTCAACAAGGTCACACGCTCAAGTTTTTTTGACAAAAGGCGATCGAATGTCGCTCAATACCGGTTGCTCAACGCATGGTGGGGGCGCTATGTTTCGAACAGTAAAAGCAACGGCGACCCAATTCTCCAGGAGAACATAAATGGACTACCAACCGATCATCGACCACCTGAATGAATGCCTGAAACATGAGTGGACTGGCGTAGCCCAGTACTCCCAAGCAAGCTTCTTGATCGAAGGCGTTTGGCGTGAAGTTTACGCCAAGACGTTTATCGAAAACGCTGAGGAATCATTTGGCCACGCCAAACTTGTTGGCGAAAAGATCTCGGCACTTGGCGGCGTCCCCGTCGTGACTCGCAATGAAATCAAGCAAACGCGTGACTTGCAAGAGATCCTGAAGAACAGCTTGGAATTCGAATCCAAAGCCGTTGAGATGTACACCAAGGCACTGGATATGGCCGAAGGCGACCGAGCCTTGGTGATCTTCCTGGAAAACATCCTTGAAGAAGAACAGGAAGGCGTCGACGAATTCACCAAGTTGCTCCGCGGCAGCGAAGCAATGGAATCGGCCAAGAGCAGCACCAAAACAGCCTAGGCAGATTGCCCTTCGACAAACTAGCAAAACGCCGCCGGCGGTCTTTCTTTCTGAAAGGTCGCCGGCTTGTCGTTTCTAAACGCAGATCGTTCTTAATCGCTGGCTGTCAAAAGCCGACGCGGCTGGTGGCAGACCACCAGCCAACTGCCTGTCGGGTTGTCCACACCGACTCTGAAATCGCTCCCGCGAACGCATCCGCTCGCCATTCGGCGGGGGAACCGCCATGCAACTGCGGCGGTATCTCTTTAATCCGACGCCCCAGAACGATCCCTCAACCACAGTTCGGAGGTGACCTCCAGGACGAGAGGTATTCCCTGGTTTCGTGGGAAATCGTCTGTACTTTGCGAGACACCAAAAAACTTCATCAGAAGTGTTGTTTGCGGAATCGCCTGCTTTTTTTCTAGCGATTCCCTAATAAAACCGAGCGCTGTGCGTCCTTTCAGGCGGCTACGTTTGACCAATAGGTGGTCGGCGTTGCCACTCATCTGTTCACGTGTACTGGTGTCAAAAGCCTAAGCCCAACGTGAAAGTCAGTTCGACACACACACTCCGCAACGGTGATCTGCCATGATCAAGCGCGATCGTAATAAACCAACCCCAGCCCGCACTCGGGCTAAGCGCCGTGCCCTCAAAGCGGTTGCGGCTCTCCTTTTCTTTGGATTGATCCCGAAAAACGTCATGGCTGAACCAATTGGACCGATGGAACGATTCGCGCTTGCTGCTGATCGTGAATCGTTTCTGTCAGAGATGATTCCCGGAAGTGACGATTACTACTTTTACTACTGCCTGCACTACCAAAATACCCGGCAACTGGATCGAGCTGAGGCGATCTTGAAAGACTGGGTCAATGCACGAAAGGGAAGGATGTCATCGCTGATGAATGCGATGACGGAGCGTCAACGGTTGCTGTCCTATGATCAGACGCCGGGCGAAACAGTCGACTACTTGATCAAGCAACTGAACATCAGGCTTTCCCACCCCGCACCGACTCGCAAAGGTGAACGCCAATACCAAAGCGAAATCACAGCGGACTTGCTGTCGGCAGAACAAATCGTCAAGCGATCGCTGCGTGACAGAAACATCCATCTGTCTCCGCTGGGAATGCAGATCGCGGAGGAATGGCTTCTGGGACCACAAGCGGACAACCTAGGCGCCGACCTAAAAGAATTCCTCAAACAAGTTGACGGCCCGTATCTTCGGTCACTTGATCAATTGGTGATCAAGGAATTGAACCAACGAAACGCGCGTGATCGACGATTCGGTGATCTCGAGGCGCATCAGTTCCTAACTCTCGAGGAACTTGATGAAGTCGCTCGGCGTGTTCCAGCGATCGCTGATGACAATGCCTTCGTCGATGCGAAACTTCACCGCTTGCGTCCAAATGCGGATGTGGACTTAAGCCAACAGCCGAAGGAACGACTTGAATACCTGCAGCAGGTCGAAGCATACACGCAAACATTGCCCGCAGCCTATAGCTCCCTAAAAGTCAGCGCGCTGTACCGCCTGCTCGAAGCCAACCTGAAAGCGGGAATCTGGGATAAAGATCTGTTCATGCGGTACTTGCAACTGCCGCGACAAAGTTCGATCGTCAGCCCGCTGTTGGCAAAGATGCCCGACCGCGCGAACTTGGGACAAGACTATTCTAAAGTCGCTTTCCTGCCGCCCGTTGGCAACGACGAGCCCTTGATCGAAACGTACCTGGAACACTTCCTGCTGGAAGCCGACGACTTTAATACGTACACGCCGTTTCTTGACCCTCAATACGTTCGGCGGATCTTTGCCCGTACGAAATTGATGTCGGGTGTATCCAATCAGCAGCCGTACTTCGAAATGTTGTCGGCTAGCGAGCGCAAAGAACTTCGCGACAAAGTCGAACTGACATTTGTCCCACAGAACCAAACTCGGTTTGACAGCGACGACCAAACGAACCTGATCGTTGATGTAAAAAACATCGACAAGCTCGTCGTGCGGATCTACGAAATCAATTCGCTTGCGTACTACCGCAACCACTCGAGCACCCTTGACACCGACATCGATCTCGATGGTTTGGTCCCCACTCATGAACGAACAATCGAATTCGACCGCCCTTCGATCGTTCGGCACCGCGAATCGATCTCAATTGACGAGGCGCAAGGTCGCGGGGTCTGGATTGTTGACCTGATGGGTGAAGGACGGCGTGCCAGGACCATCATCCGACATGGCGACCTTCACACGGTTCGTTCCCAATCGGCAAATGGTATCCGCCTCGCCATCCTCGATGAAAACCGTAACCTCGTTCGTGATGCGAAAGTCTTCGTCAGCAATCAAGAATTCACCGCAGACGACGAAGGACAAATCACCATTCCCATGGTCAGCCAAGCGGCCACGGGGACGGCGATCATCTATGACGGAAAAATCGCTCGCCAAACTCAACTGAAACATCTGGTCGAAAACTATCGGTTGCAAGCTGGGTTCCTGGTCGATCCGGTTCTGATCCAATCGGGAAGCCAATCGACGGTCATTGTCCGCCCACGGCTTTCGCTTGGGGAAGTTCCGATCGATCCGTCGACGCTAGAAAAGGTTGCGCTGCGAGTCACAGCAACTGATTTAGATGGAATTGAAACGACAAAGACATTCGACAAGATCGAATTGAATCAGGCTGGCGAGTACGCGATCGACTTTCGTGTTCCCTCCAGACTGGCCAGTTTGTCCTTCAACCTTTCAGGTCAAGTCACCGGGTTAAGTGATCGACGAAATCGTGAATTGTCCGTTGACCATACAGTCAAGATTGCGGGCATCCGAGAAACGAATCAAACGGTCGACACGTTTCTTACACGAGACGGTGATGACTATGTGATCGAAACACGAGGTCGCAATGGTGAACTGGTGCCAGGCACCATGGTCAACGTTTCATTTAGTACCGAACTGAGTGAATACCAACCTGAGATGACGCTGCAGTCCGATGATTCCGGACAAGTCCGTCTGGGACCAATGGAGTTAGTTTATCAACTTTCATATGGGATCCCGGACGCGTCAAGGCACACGTTTAATCCACGTGTCAACCGGCACATTCGACCAAACAAAATCCACCTTGCCGAAGGTGATCCGTTGCAACTGCCGTTGATAGACGGCAGCCTTCCTGAAAACTACCGCCTAGTCGAAGTCCGCGATGGCAAAGTCCATTCCGACCACTCATCCATGCTAGAGGCCAAAGCGGGACAGTTGATCGCGAGGGATCTTCCGGCAGGCGATTTTTCACTCTTCGATCGCACGACCGGGGAAGATACAGATATCGTAGTCGTCGCGGGCAACGTCATCGGCGATGTAATCGCAGGCAAAGTCCGACATCGTCGCCAAAGCCCCGGTGTTCCACTGTCGATCGCTTCGGTAGAGCGACAAGATGATGGAAGCCTGGCGATCCAGTTGAGCGGTGATCCAAGCCTTGCTCGCGTTCACTTGATCGCATCGAGATATTTCGGCCCCTCGTCTCCGTTGGATTCGCTCGATCTGGGTCAAATCAGCCTGGATGGTCGTCGTGTATCGTTGTCACGATCTGGATACATCAGCGACCTTCGATTGGGTGACGAGTACGAATACGTTCTTCGGCGACAATTTGCCACTAAGTATCCAGGTGTGATGCTGCCCCAGCCGAGTGTGCTGCTGAATCCTTGGGAAACCGAAACGACTGAAAACCAGTCGCAAACCGCGATGGATGGTGACCACCCAATGGCTGCCGCGGCACCGATGATGGCGTCAGATGAAATGAGAGAAAACTCTGGCGTCGCCATAACTCGGTCAGGTTGGAAAGAATCCGACTTTGATTTCCTGAGTGATGCCGGGGTCGTCGTCGCCAACTTGAAGCCAAACGACGATGGGACATTGGTCATTCCGGCGGACGTGATCGATGGAATGCCGATCATCCAATTGCTTGTCACCGACCCGTTGACGGTAATGCAACAGACGATCGCCTCGCCACTTTCGGAAATCAAAACCGAAGACATGCGTTTGGCTCAGTCACTGCCGGCTGATCAAGCCCTTTCGTTCGAACGAGTTGTCTCCGTTGTTGGCCCCGACCAACCGTTGGATCTTGAATCGCTTGGCTCTGCACAGCTGCAAATCTATGGTGATGTCGCATCGCTGCTGTCACTCTATAGGACATTAATCAGCGATGACCGCTTTGCTGACTTCGAGACCTTGGCTCGCTGGCACCAGATGTCCAAAGAGGAAAAGCTGTCCGAGTATACGAAGCTCGCTAGCCATGAACTTCATCTGTTTCTCTACATGCACGATGGCGAATTCTTCAATTCCGTCATTCACCCGTATCTATCAAACAAAAAAGAAAAGCAATTCATTGATCATTGGTTGCTCGGAAACGACGTTTCTTCATTCGGTGAATTCTGGCGTTACCAACAGTTATCGGCAGCAGAACGTGCAATGCTCGCGATGCGAGTGCCAGCGCTTCGATCGTCTATTATCCGCGATCTGACTGAAACGGTTGCGGCGATGGACATCGACCATGACCGACGACGTGTTCTGGTCGAAACAGCGCTGCGTTCACGCGGCCTTTCCTCTGAAACAAGATTTGACATCCTAGCCGAAAAGGAAGAAGTCGCTGATTCCGTTGATGGGCTTTCCGTTCAAAGCGGCTTCTTTGCTGGCGGAATGGGTGGAGGCAACTTTGGCGGCAGAGGTCGAGAATCGCTGCGTCGCATGCAAGACGCGGAACGATTCGGCAAGAAATCCGAATCAATGGCGAAAGCAAAAAGCTGGAACATGCTTTCGCGTCGTTCCCTTGGTGACGCGCGAGCGATGTACCAGGAACTCGATAGCACCAAGCAATGGGCAGAGAGTCATTTTGACCGTGTTCGTACCGTTGGCAGTCGTCCAATCGATTTGATTCCCATTGACGCTTTCTGGAGAGATCTGTCCAAGCAAGACATCAGTGAAGGAGCCGCACCGGCGATCTCGAAGCATTTACTGCGTCCGACAAGCAACCGTCACGCCGCCTTGATCGCGCTGGCGATGAGTGGACTGCCGCTGCAAGCGGGTGAGATCGCTCTTCCATCAAAACCAGAAACGATCTACCGCCCCAAGCACCCGGTCGCGTTGGTGGCAAAGCGATTGCGTGAGCTGCAAACGGCAGAAGAGAAAAGTCGTGTTTTAATTGGGCAACTGTTCCGACTGAGCAGCCCCAAGGCGAGCGAGGATGAATCCAATGCGGTCACATCGAAATTCCTCACCGGTCGTGCTTACAAAGGTCAAGTCGTCGTTTCTAACCCGACGGCAAATGAACAAACGGTGGAGGTCTTCTGGCAAATCCCTGCAGGGAGCCTTCCGCTGGCCAAGAGCCAGATGACGGACAGCAAAACGTTCGTGATCAGCCCTTTCGGCGTCGCGTCGGTCGAATACGAGTTCTACTTCCCAACTGAAGGCGAGTTCACTCACTACCCCGCCAACGTTTCATCCGGCGAAACACTGTTGGCAACCGCCGAAGAACGCACGTTCCAAGTCGCCGACGAATGGAACGATGAAGAAGTCAGCTGGCAACGAATCGCCGTCGATGGAACTCCCGAGCAGATCAAGGAGTACCTCGCAGGTGTAAACCTTCATCAACTGGACATGACTCTTGTCTGCCATCGTCTTCGTGACAAAGCAGTTTTCGAGGTCGTTACGGCTGCTCTTTCAGCAGCCCGATTGCCCAATGATGAAATCTGGGGCTACGGGTTCTATCACAAAGATCCAGAAGCGATGCGTCACTACCTTTCGCTTCGTGATGATCTGGTCAAGCGAGTCGGTCCCGAGCTGAATTCACCATTGCTGGTAGTCGATGCGATCGACCGTCAGACTTACGAGCATCTGGAATATGCACCGCTGATTCGATCACGTATCCATCGCCTTGGCGATCAGGACGAGATCCTAAATCCGACCTTCATGGCACAGTACCAGGAATTCGTCCGTCGACTTGGATTCCAACCGTCAGTCGAAATTGGTCAGAAGCTTTCGCTGTCGTACTACCTGTTGCTGCAAAACCGAATTGAAGAATCGATTGAGGAGTTCAACAAGGTCGATCCCGATACCGTAACAACGCATCTGCAGTACGATTACTTGGCCGGCTACCTGGCGTTGCATCAGGGCAACTATGAGCAAGCGTTGCAAATTGCCAATCGCTATGCGGACTACCCCATTGCACGATGGAAAACTCGTTTCGGTCAAATGGCACTGCAAGTGATGCAGCGCTCGGATCTGATGGAATCAGGTCAGTTGGTCTCGGCTGACAGTTCTAAGCCGGATGGTCCAGACGGTCTATCACCACAAGCAGGCGATCTCGCGATTGCTGACCGTGACCGAGCGAACAGCCAAGCCTCGGCAGATGCTCCGGAGGTGATCGTCAAAGTCGAGGGCGACCAGATCCGGCTCGACCATCGCAATACCGATCAGGTCGAACTGAACTTCTATGGTGTCGATCTCGAATTGCTGTTTAGCAAAGCCCCGTTCGCTCGCAACGATTTGCAAAAGATCGCGATGGTGAAACCGACGCGTTCGCAAACGGTGTCGCTAAGCAGCAAAACGGGAACGACTCGAATGGAGATTCCGCGAGAACTTCGCAGTCGTACTCTGCTGGTTGAAAGCAGCGTCGGAGCATCGCACAGTACAACGCTGTACTATGGCGGTGAATTGACAACCTACGTCAGCGATGCGTTCGGTCAATTGCAAACAACCGATGCGACGACACACCGTCCGCTATCTGGTGTCTACGTCAAAGTCTATGCCCGCTACCCTGGTGGTGATGTCCGGTTCTACAAAGACGGATACACCGACGGACGTGGACGGTTCGATTACACCAGCGTCAGTGCGGCCGATGCGAAAGGGGCAGAGCGGTTCGCGATCTTGGTGTTGAGCGATTCGAAAGGGGCGACATTGCATGATGTCGCTTCACCATAAGACGCGACCGTGACGCGGCAAGACCTTTCGGTGACTCCGAAAGGTTGATGAACATTGCCGGATGAAAAAACGGAGCAGAGTCTCCGTTGTCTGAATTAGAAATGCAGAGAGGGTGCGACCGGAATTCCGATCGCACCCTCTGCTATTGGTTTCAGTCACTTGAAACGCTGTGTCTACCAGTTGCGGCCTCCACCGCCGCCGCCACGATGGCCACCGCCACCGCCGCCACCGCGATAACCGCCACCACCACCGCCGCCTCCGCGTGGGGCACGTTCCTGTGCTTCGTTGACCCGCAATGGTCGACCTTCGTAGTCGTATCCATCTAGGGCTTCGATGGCTTCCTTGGCCGCCTCATCTGCCATCGTTACAAAGCCAAAGCCGCGACTTCGGCCCGTTTCACGGTCGGTCAAGACAATAGCGTCATCAACCTGACCGTACTGCCTAAAGAGTTCTTCTAGCTTTTCGGTTGTCACAGACCACGCTAGATTCCCCACATACATCTTCATCGCTTCAATCGCTCCCTAGTCCAGAAGGCCTATGCACTCGGAGCATTTGGCGACGCACACACAGCGGTCCATTATCATTCTGAGAGTTCGGTCTTCAATCACACGGGATGGCGCCAATCGCCATCCACTCAAGCGCCGAGTGTAACACTATTTGTAGGTGGGTTGGCAATCATTCTGCTGGGTATGGTCACTTCCTTACAAATATTTCATGCATTTAAGCTCTCCGGTGGTTGTCTGATAGCATTCGCTACCTCGATCGGTCCCGTCTCAACAAGCCTGCTGGCAGTCAACGCCAGCAGAGGTTGTCGGCCTACCCCATCGGCGATACATCGCCAAACAGTTTCTCGGTTGGTGCCACCCACCAACTATCTCCGGTTGGTGCCACCCACCAACTGAACTGGACAAGTATCCAGATTGGTCCCGGCTTGCTCTCGAATGCCGCTTACTTGATACCTACGTGGACTTCCCTTTTAAGTTAGCCCCGGCTAACATTATAAAGTTAACGCTGCACACCGCACGTTCGTTCAGCAGTCGCCACCCCACCGCTCTTTCACGCCACAGTTTTCGAGCTTCATGATGCGCACCCGCCACTATTCCGCTCTCGCTTGGGCTCTGGTTCTTTCGGCGATACTCCCGCTGACGACGATTGGGTGCAAATCAGAGTCGCGTACAAAATCATCCAAGATCAACGTTGTCACCACCGTCGGGATGGTCGCCGATCTGGTTCGCGAGGTCGGCGGTGACCAAGTTGAGGTGATTCAAATCTGCGGCGCAGGGGTCGATCCCCACCTCTACAAACCGACTCGCGACGATGTTCTGAAAATCCAAGCAGCTGACATCGTGTTCTACGCCGGCCAAAAGCTCGAAGGCAAAATGACCGACACGCTGGAGAAGGTTGGGCGTTCGAAACCAGTCATCGCGATCACCGACTCGGTCGATCCCAGCCAACTTCTCAGCGGTGGCGAGCCGGCTGATTCAGAAAACGCACCATCGGCTGAGGGACATGCTGACCCGCACCTCTGGAACGACGTCTCTCTATGGAGCCAATGCGTTCCTGTGATTGCGGAAGAGCTCAGTAAGCTAGTTCCCGATTCGTCAGAAACATTTCAGTCACGGACACAGAACTATCAGCAACAACTGGCCATGCTCCACGAATACGGGCAATCGATCATGCAAACGGTCCCCGAAAGCAGCCGGCTGTTGATCACTTCGCATGATGCATTCAGTTACTTTGGGCGTGCCTACGGGTTGGAGGTTCAAGGCATCCAAGGAATCTCGACTGAGTCAGAAGCAGGACTTCGCAGGATTAACGAACTGGTTGATCTGTTGATCGATCGAAACGTCAAATCGGTATTCATTGAAAGCAGTGTCCGTCCCAAAAACGTCGAAGCCTTGATCGAAGGTGCTGCCCAACGAGGTCACTTTGTGAATACCGGAGGCGTCCTATTTAGCGATGCCATGGGACCGGCGGGGACTTATGAAGGCACCTATGTCGGAATGTTGGACCATAACTTGACAACAACGGCAGCCGCTCTCGGGGGTCAGGTACCCGAGGATGGATTTCAGAGTAAACTCTCTGCAAAAACCGAATCAGAGTAATGCAGCAGCCGAACGATTCACCTAATACGATGGCGGGAACCGATTCCACTGGCGAATCGAAATCAGACGTCGCCCGATCGTTGCCGCAAACGCCTTCAACGGATGCCCCAACATCGAACGCGGCCAGTTCTGACGTACCTCTTTCTATCTACGACCTTACGGTTGCCTACCACCGTAAACCGGTAATCTGGGATGTTTCGTTTGACCTGCCCGCAGGCAGCTTGATTGGAATTGTCGGCCCCAACGGAGCAGGAAAGAGCACGCTCCTGAAAGCCTCGATGGACTTGATCCCTCGTGCATCTGGTCGTGTTCGTTTTTTTGGTCAGACCTACCGGCAATCGCACAACCGTGTTGGCTATGTGCCGCAGCGTGAAAGCGTCGACTGGGAATTTCCCGTGAGCGCATTGGACGTGGTCACGATGGGCCTTTATGACAAAATCGGTTGGTGCCGTCCGGTTCGCAAACACCACCGCAACCTCGCTCGCGAAGCACTTCGCCGCGTCGGTATCGGTGACCTGGCGGATCGGCAAATTAGCCAACTGTCAGGTGGCCAGCAGCAGCGGACCTTTTTAGCGCGCGCACTTGTTCAAGACGCTGACTTGTACTTGATGGATGAACCTTTCGCGGCCGTCGACGCATCGACCGAACATGCGATCGTCGAGATTTTGCGAGAGCTGAAGAGCCGTGGCAAAACGGCCGTGGTCATCCACCATGACTTGCAAACGGTCCCCGAATACTTCGACCATGTGGTACTGCTCAATATGCGAGTCGTCGCCCATGGCCCGGTGATGGAGACATTCACACCGGAGAACCTGCAAAAGACCTACGGCGGGCGACTAACGCTTCTCGATGAAGTCACCGAAGCGATGCGACGACGTGAATCCAGCTTATGAGTTTGCTGCTTGCGAAGACGATATTGGCAGCGAGCCTGATTGCGTTGCCCGGCAAAGTAACACTGGTGTTGATGACACTCGTTTCGCCATTGCTGCTCCTCGCCGATCACGTCGGAAGCCTGCCGATAGCGTTGCTCGCCGAGTTTCCTTGGGATGATTTGCTGCGAGTCATCACGATGCGAGACTACAACACACGCGTTGTGATCTTTGGCGTCGCAACGCTGGGTGGTGCCGCCGGTCTTGTCGGAAGTTTTACGCTGCTACGCAAACGCGCGCTGATGGGTGACGCGCTTGCACACGCCAGCACACCGGGTATCGCCATTGCGTTCATTGTCGCGACCAGCATGGGTGGCGATGGGAAATCGATTCCGGTTCTGCTTTCCGGGGCGACACTGACAGGGCTTATTGGCGTCGCAGGAATTCTGCTGATTCGAAATCAAACCAGATTAAAAGAAGATGCCGCACTCGGAATTGTCTTGAGTGTCTTCTTTGGCTTGGGGATGGCACTTTTTGGTGTGATTCAGCAAATGGAAACCGGGCACGCGGCGGGACTTGAAGGCTTTATCTTTGGCATGACCGCGTCGATGCAAGCGGCCGATGCGAGATTGATCGCGATGGTTTCGGTCATCGTCATCGCGGGTTGCATGCTGCTATTCAAAGAGCTTCAACTGCTGTGTTTTGACGAAGGCTTTGCCGGTGCACAAGGATACCCGGTCATCCTTTTGGACATCATCCTTATGGCGATGATCGTTTTGGTAACCATTGTCGGTCTGCAAGCGGTTGGCTTGATTCTGATCATCGCCCTATTGGTGATCCCAGCGGCAGCGGCGAGGTTTTGGACCGAAACGATGTCCCGAATGATCGCCTGTTCGGTTGGTCTGGGTGTGACCGGCAGCGTGATCGGTGGACTTGCAAGCGCGATGTTTCCGGGCCTGCCATCGGGAGCCATGATCGTGCTGGTTTGTTCCGCATTTTTCTTTATCAGCATGATGCTGGGCACACGCCGTGGTGTTCTGGTCCGCTTGATCCGTCGGCAGCATTTAAACCATCGCATCGACCGGCAGCACTTACTACGTGCGATGTACGAACGAATCGAACGCGATCACCTATCAACCGACCAAGTCCTGTCCCACCGCAAAACGCCTGTATCGGTTGCGAACCTTTTATCGATGCGAAGTTGGTCGATGAGGCGACTTGATCGCGCGATCGATCGTGCCGTGGACGATGATCTGGTTCGTCGTTCCAACGGATCGTGTCGTTTAACCGGTGCAGGATTGGCCGAAGCAGCCCGACTGACTCGCCAGCACCGGTTGTGGGAAATGTATTTGATTACCTATGCCGAAGTCGCTACCGCCAATGTGGATCGCGATGCGGACGCCATCGAACACGTCCTCGCACCAGAAGTTATCGATCAGCTCGAAGACTTGCTGGATGAACAAGGTGCGACCATCGCTGTTCCTGTCAGTCCACACGACATCGAACACGACGCTACCTCAAGCACCAACGGACAACAACAAGGAGAGTCCAAATGAGCTCTCCAGACACAATACTGTTGTCGTCGATTCAATGGTCTTGGTCACTTGACGGTTGGATCGTGCTGATCGGTGCCTTCGCTGCTGTCTCGGCAGCGCTGCTTGGGAACTTCTTGGTTCTCCGGCGAATGAGCATGCTTGGCGATGCGATCACTCATGCGGTCTTGCCAGGTATCGCCACTGCATTTTTCTTTACCCAGTCGCGTGACTCGCTGACCATGTTTGTCGGTGCGGTCATCGTCGGAATCTTGACGGCGTTCTTTACAGAATGGATTCGGCGTGCTGGAAAAGTCGATGAAGGTGCGTCGATGGGAGTGGTCTTCACTTCTTTGTTTGCATTTGGGCTGCTGCTGCTAGTCCAAACGGCGGACAACGTTGACCTGGATCCTTACTGTGTTCTCTACGGTGCGATTGAGCTTTCGCCACTGGATACCGTAAACCTGTTCGACCGACAAATCCCGCGAGCGGCAATCACGCTGGGGATCGTAACGATTATCAATATTGGCTTTGTTCTATTGTTCTTCAAAGAGCTTCGCCTAACTTCGTTTGACCCAGCATTGGCGACGACGATGGGTTTTTCGGCCAAATTGATGCACTACGCATTAATGGTGCTGGTCAGCGTCACAGCGGTTGCCGCTTTTGAAAGTGTCGGCAGCATCCTCGTCGTTGCGATGTTTGTCGTGCCTCCGGCAGCGGCATTCATGTTGACGGATCGGTTGGGCGTCATGATCTTCTTCAGTGCGATCATCGCGGCAAGTTCAGCATTCTTAGGGCACTTGATGGCGATCTCGGTCCCTACTTGGTTTGGTTTCGGAAGCACGACGACCGCAGGAATGATCGCGGTTGCGACGGGAATTTATTTCATCTTCGCGGCTTCATTCAGCCCGACGCATGGGATTATTGTCAAAGTTATCAGACGCCAAGTGCTGTCCATGACGATCCTTTGCGATGACATCGTCGCCTACTTGTTTCGCGCCGAAGAAATCGATCACCGCACCCCGACCGCAGAAGAAATTCGCGAGAACCTGTTGGCGACCAATCGAGCGTTAAAGATCGCACTCGCACTATTGAGACGATCTGGCGAATTGGAAAACGAACGCGATTCATTGCAACTGACCAAAGTCGGTCGACGCCGCGGACAGCGGCTCGTCAGATCGCACCGACTGTGGGAACAATACTTGGTCGATCAAGCCGGTCGCGACACCGATCGGATCCACGACCAGGCGGAACGTTTCGAACACTTCACCGATCGGGATTTGCGAGAACAATTGGCGGAACAGACCGACACGCCGACCCAAGACCCACACGGCCGCCCTATCCCCGAAGAGCACTGACAAGCGATTCAGTGGTTCGCGTTCCGCCTGACCAGAGCCGATCGGGACACCAACATGCTTTTTCACTTCGCGGCGAACACCTGTAACGTTTATCGCGATTTTTCGTCGTCAATTTGCAACACGATTGACTGACCTTCTTCAATTCGTGGCCTAGGTTTCTCTAGCTGGCGTGCCAGTGCGCAGAAACTACAGGCCTGGATTCTTATTGCAGAATTGCCTGGGCAAGCAACCCGCTTGCGTTTCCTCGCAGACGCGCCAAACAGGCTTCAAACCCAAGCTTTATTTGACTCGGTAGATGGCCCAGATATTGGCCCAGTTGCTGATTCGAAAAACACCCCCATGGCGATGAAGCCCAATCGCTCGAAACATTGAAAGGCCTAGCCCAATGCGTCTCGCTGACGCATCAGACGCCACTGTCCCAGAATCGGAAACGAAAGAAATGGCCACCGTTCATCCCAAACGATCACGCACTTATGTCGACGCAGAGGTTCAAGGCAGCCTGCTAAGACGTGTTGCCTTTCACTGGATCCTGTTCTTCATTTGCAACACATTCGCTCTGATGTGCTGGATTCGATTGTTCGAACAGCCCGATGCGGAATGGGGACAGACCTTTGGCGACACCGTTCGAAGGTTCCTTCCGTTCTTCATTATCACGATGGCAATGATCCCCGCATTCGTTTGGGACACGCTTAAGCTCAGCCATCGTTTTGCAGGCCCGATGGTTCGGCTTCGCAACACATTGAAAGACATAAAAGCCGGTCGATCCGTTCCGCCACTTAAGTTTCGTGACAACGATTTTTGGCACGAAATCGCAAGCAACTTCAATGACGTCATGGAAATGCGTCGCGGTAACGATAGTGAGCCCAAGGAAGGAGGCGATAAACAAGATGCCTAGCCTGATTGGCGGACCGCTCCATAGCGACATCCAGCCCCCAGCATACAGCCACGCCAAATCCGGATCTCGGTTCGTGAACCGCAACCGCCGTCGACGACGGTCCGGTGTCGCCGCGGTCGAATTTGCCGTTTGCCTTCCGGTTCTTGTGCTTTTGGTGTTTGGCGCCATCGAAGCGTCAAGCTTTATCTTCTTGAAACAGTCGATCAGTGTCGCTTGTTACGAAGGGATACGTGAAGCGGCAAAGAGCGAAGGTGACACGGCCGATGCGACCGCGCGTGCCCAGGCGATCTTGGACTCTCGCGGCGTCAATGACTACACCATTGATTTCCCCAATGGAGTCGAAGGATTGTCCCGAGGTGAGCAAGTGATCTGCCAAGTCACAGCACCGACCAATACCAACAGCCCATTGGCTGGCAACTGGATCAACAATCGCAACTTGACCGTACGCGTCGTGATGCTCCGAGAATAAGATGATGCACGTTCATAAATATTCATCACAAAAGCCAAAGCTGCCAACAAGAAAGAACCGTCACCGCCAACGTCGCGGTGCGATGATGATCCTAATTTTGGTGATGATGGTCGGATTCATCGCCGCGGTAGCCTTCTCGGTTGATATCGCGCATATGCATCTTGCACGCACCGAGTTGCGATCGGCAACCGATGCCGCTGCGCAAGCCGCATCGCAAGAACTTTCCGATACGCTTGATCGCAACTTGGCGATCGAACGCGGACAGGAAATTGCAGCTTTGAATATCGTCAACGGACAACCGTTGGTGCTTGCCGATTCAGATTTTCAATTCGGCCGAAGCGAAGAAGACAATCAAGGTCGTTTCGTTTTCAACAGCGGTGTGACGCCATTTAATACCGTTCGCGTCACCGGTCGACGGACGTCAGATTCGCCCTCCGGCGCGATCCCATTGTTCTTTGGCAATGTCCTGGGCTTCAACACTTTCGAGCCACGAGTCACCGCAGCTGCGACGTACATCGAACGCGATGTCGTACTTGTCGTTGACCGTAGCGGTTCGATGACAGGTACCAAATTCGCTGAACTTGAAGCCGCCATCGCGGTCTTCATCACGACGCTAGAAAATACGCCGGTTGATGAAGAAGTCGGGCTCGCCTCATACAACGATCGCGCTTCCGAAGACGTTCAGCTCACAAAAACCTTGTCCAATATTCAAAGCGGTTTGTCTGCACTGTCGACCGGCGGATACACCAGTATCAGCCGAGGCATGATGGCTGGTGAAAACATCATGAGCCACAGTCGATCTGGCGACTTTGTCGAACGAACCATGATCGTCATGACCGACGGGCTGCACAACCGAGGCACCGAACCTCGAAACGTCGCCCGGCGAATCGCTGGCGATCGAGTCAAAATCCATACGATTACATTTGGCTCTGGTGCCGATCAGGCACGTATGCGTGAAATTGCGTCCATTGGCGGTGGCAAGCATTTCCATGCACTCAGCGCGGCCGAACTGGCCGCCGCCTACCGAGAAATCGCTTTGACACTAGGAACGGTCGTCACCGAGTAGTGGCATCAACGAATGGTCGTATCTGAGAATCCTGGGCACAACCTCATGAACAATATCAAGCCAAGCAAACTGAACCGACGACGCCGTCGTGGCACGGCAATGGTCGAGTTCGCGATCGTTGCGCCGGTGCTGTTCTTTTTCTTTTTCGCCGCGTTCGAGTTCTGCCGGGTCGCCATGATTCGGCACACCGTCGACAACGCGGTTTACGAAGGTTGCCGAGACGCAATCATCCCAGGTGCCACCGCGAATTTGGCCAGAACCAAAGCCGAGTCCATCTTGGGAACACTCGGTTTAACCGCGTACGACATCACCGTCACTCCGGCAGTCATCGACAACGAAACGCCAGAAGTAACAGTCGCGATCGATGTGCGATTGGACGCAAATACATTTGTCCCGCCGCAATTCACTGGGGGACGATCAATCACCCGGACTTTGACCATGCAACGTGAAATCGTGAACTAGCGCTTCACATGCACTGGGCATCGATTCTAAATCGAGTCGATCGAGCTAAACGGTCGCATCAACGCCCATAAATCTTCCATCTGGCCTGAATCCTGCGTTGGGCCATCGAGGCTTTTGCGACCATCACATCGCAATTGATTGTGGCATCCAAAGCGGCCATACTGAGCCAAGCTTTTGGTCCAGCCACTATCCACCTGAACGCAGGGCACCGATGAGTGTACGGAAATCAGTATCGGCGTTGCTTTGTGACCGCTCTCAGCAGGTCGCCCTGGGCTTCAATTCTCGGCACTTCATCGCGTATGGCCTGATAGCGATGTACACCGTGATGGCAGGACAAACGCATCGTACTGTCTTTGCGACTCCGGTTCAGAATCAATCGCTTAACGATGATCCCTCTTCGTCCGAGAATGCCGATGAGGTAGTCAATCAACGCCTGCTCGCCGCATTGCTTCAGCGTCCTCGCAAAGGTGCCGCTTTTGATCGCGTCTATTCCTTTTACAAAAAGCGAGATTCACTTGAGCAGTTAGTCGAAAACCTTGAGCGTGATTTCATTGACTCTCATCCAGTCGCGGTTCCTGTCCTAAAGGGTCTCATCTACCAGAAAGAACTTCAGCTTCAAGATTCGTGCAACGCTTTTGAACTCGCTTGCGTCCAGAATCCCGACGACGCATTCATCTATCAATACTATGCCGACTCGCTCGAACAAATCGGCAAAAACCATGAATGCATCGTGCAACTGATCATCGCCACGGACAAACAGGCAACTCGGCTTGAGAAACTTGAAATCTATCTAGAGCTCGCCAAACGCCAGTTCGAGATGATGCAAGTTGAAGAAGCGCAGTCGACGATCGATGAAATGATCGAACGTTACTCAAACTCAGTTGATGTTCTTGAAAAGGTGGCCAACCTGTTGTCCGACGCGGGCGAAGCCAACAAAGCACTCGCAGTTTATCAAGACGCTATCAACCGGCTTCCCAGTGGTGAAAAGCAGATCGCGTTAAGGCTTCAAGCGGCCAAGATGTACGAGCAACTTGAACAATGGGACGCAGCAATCGAGGCTTACCAAGCCACCATCAAAAAGTTGCGCCCTGGTGCTTGGCTGTACAGAAACGCCATGAATCAGCTTGAACGCGTCTTCTTCCGAACCGGCCGAGTCAACGAATTAATCGAATATTACACAACACAGGTGTTCCGACGCCCTGATGACATCACGCTAGCGTGTCGCCTTGCCTTTCTACTTCGCAATTCTGAACAAACGGTTGAGGCGGAAGACGTTTTACGCCAAACGCTCAAACGCGCTCCGAACTCCGAACAGGTTCAAAACGAACTGATCGAATTACTTGTCCATCTCGGCCGCTATGGTGAAGCGATCGAGGCACTTGAACAATGCATTGAAGACGACGGATCGAGTGTCGACCAATTACTTCGCCTCGGTGAACTGCACCGTCTAGATCCAGAACCGAACGGAAATCTCAGCAGCAAAGCTGCGCATGAAAAAAGAATCGACAGGGCGGTCCAAGCCTGGAAACGAATCCCGGTAGCCCACCCTGACAGCCCCGTGCATTTGTCGATGGTCGCAGGCAAACTTCGATCCGTCGGACGCATTGACGGTGCGATTGAGTTCTATCGGAAGGCCATCGACGTGGCTCCACAATCGCCAGAATATCGCGAGTACTTGGGTCAGTACTTCCACTCGTTGGGTCGACGTGGTGATGCGATTCAGACATGGAAAGGTATCGCAACTGAAGATCGCCGGACCGGCAGTTCGCTCGTACGACTCGCCGAAGTCTTCGCGACTTTTGACTACAACACGGAAAGTTTGGCGGCATGGAAACAGGCAGCCGACTTTGATTTACTGCCAAGCCAACAACTGAAATACTGCAGTGCCTTGGTAGATGCCGGTGAGCTTGGCTCCATTTTTTCATTGCTGGACAAACTGGAATCAGAGGAGATCGAACAGACATTTAAAGACCAGGCCCTTAAACTGCGCATACGCGCTATTTCACAGTCCGGAAATCTGACCGAAGCAATCGCGGACTACCAAAAGAAAACAAAATCGGTGCGAGAATGGAGAATCCTCGCATTACTGCAATCCACAAACGAAGAACCACAGCTCGCAAAAGAATCGATAGCGAAAGCGGTTGAACTCGCTCCTAACGACATCTCTATTTTGCGAGATGCAGCAGACTTATTTTCAATTGCCGATGATGATAAATCGTCAATCCAAACGCTTGAAAAGCTGACGAAAATCGATCCGACGCGTTCAAGCGACTACCTCCGCCGCTTGGTTAGCATCCAACGAGGTAACAATCGACTAACCAAATCGTTAGAGACAGCGAAACGTCTTGTCCAATCCAATCCGGCAGCAATTGAAAACTACTTCCTGCTGTCCGATATCCAGATGCAGCTGAGTTTGGTTTCGGAAAGCGTGGAAACGCTTCGTAGCGTCCTCCTTGTCGCACCCAACTCCGTTAAAGCACATCTTCTTCTGGCAAGACAACTCAGTGCAATATTCGCGACTGATGAGGCGATTGAATTGCTCTGGAATGCGATCGAGATTGAAACAGCCAATGAAGAACGACAAGCCATCGCGAAGCAACTGGTTCCGCTCTACCAACGTCGTGGAGATTTCGATGACTTGATCGATCGCATTACGTTGATCAGGAACATCACGCCGACAGAACAATCGATTTTGCTCGCTTCGCTCTGGGAGCAAGCCTCCACTCCCGCCAATGCCTTCAAGGTTCTCAATGCAGCACTTCAGGCACATCCGAGAAGCCCAAAATTACTGCAAGCGATGGTTGATCTTCTCGTTGCCCGAAAAAGCTACAAAAGTGCGGTGACATATTTCAACCAACTTTTGCAAGTGGACAACTCGACGGAAAACCAAATCAAGCTACTGCATTTAAAACGACTGGCAGGACAAATCAGTGACCTTGATGCAGACCTCCAGGAACTTGAACTCACCCAATCAAAGGAACGAGTCAGCCAAATCGTGCTATCGGCTCTTCGAAAAAGCCCACCGCATGCGATCGAAGTCTGCAAGAAAGTATTGGAACGGGATACAACACAATGGGATATCAAAACTTGCTTGGCACAGCTCTATTTTTCGCAAAGTGTTCCGCCTGTGAACTCTGTCTTGAAAGATGTAGTGCCGTTAATCGACGACGTCGAAAGCTTGGGCTTGGATGACTTGACGAGCTCCACGCTTTTCTCTGCGGGTGGGCAATCGGTCGAAGACGAGCTTTATCGAAAGTCACAGTCCAAGTGGGTCGATGCGACCACGACTCATCTTCGAATGCTCGCGTTGCAGCGGAATGAATTTGCTTCGCGGATCAAACCTCCGACCCCGATTAAAGCCCGAGCAAATATCGTGGTCAGCGGCCGGATGGTGCCCACAAGTTCAAGCACGTTTCAGCACAACCATGCTCTCGCTCCGAAAGACTATTTCCAGGCAAAGTGGATCGCGCGGATATTGCGTTTAGCGATGGAAATGGAACAGAAGCCTAAAGATCAACCGGTAGACATCGCGGGCGTCGTAGCGAATCACTACCCGATCAAAAGCAATGTTGATGTCGCATCAATTCGCGAACTGGCTCAAATCCACATCACAGCGTGCGTACTGGCATTCGAGGAACCATCCGTTCCCGAGGACATCATTTGGGAAATAACGCGTCGCAATCCGACTGGTGATCAACAGCATCTCATCCGCCTATTGCAAGACCGTTCGCTCCAACGCAGCCAAGCTAAAACGGTGTCGGCATTGAATTCTGACAAGCTAGACCAATTGGTCAATCTCTGCGTGAAAAGGCACGAACTTAACCTGAAGCAGACCAAGTCAATGGACGAGGTGATGGCGGATACGGTGCTTCGCCAACTTGTCATTTCCGAATGTCGGATCGCAGGCCGCGACGAGCCATTCGTCCATCAGGCCATCGCAAATCATGAATCTGAAAGATTCACTCAAACACGTGAACGATTGACGTTGCTCGTTTCAGAACTTTCGATGGCGATTGATCAGGAGAACTCAGGCCCTGCGATCGAACTGCTACGACGGATCGTTGCGCTAGCCCGATCCGAGAGATCCACCCCCGAGTTGAAGTCCAATCCGTTTCTGAATTGGATCAAGACGATCCAACGTGAGTCTGAAATAGACTTCGTCAATGCACATCGGGAATTGGTTCTCGACGCTGTTTTGGCGATGGCTACCGATCTTCTTCAAGAACACAAAAACGAGCTTACCGCTTCCAAAACAATCGGTCCTGAAGAAACCCAGATCGTGGTTTCTTGGAATAGTACACCAGATTCCGATCGTCAGCGTTTCACGGTCGTTGAACTGACCACCCCACTGTCCTATCGGATGCTCGATCCACAATTGATCGGACTGATCATTCGGACGGCGGAACTAGACCCTACTGCCAAACTACAATCCTCGGCGAAGTTCCCGCAATCAACAATCGACCACCTATCTACGCCGATCGCCGACCTTTCTGACGATGAAAACTTGTTTCGAAGGTATGTATCTGGGTTCATGCTATGGTGGGGAGACCAGGAAACCGAAGCGCTGAAAACATTCGAGTCGCTTTCGGATGAATACCCGGGCAATGTTGAAGTCCAAATCGCGGCAGCACGTCTCGCCGTGATTTGTGGGCACACCGAAACTGGCTTTCGAAAGCTAGATCGAGTCATTCAGAACAACGAACTTGATCGAGCACTTTGTGAATACACGCAGGTCATCTTGGCGAAGTTGGCCGATGACACGACGGCTTTAGAACTGGCGGCGAAACAACTTTTGTCCAGCGAGTTCGACTCGATGACCAGTCGAATTTTGGCAAACCGGATTAAGTCACTTTCAAGTTCGAATCGCACCGTTGCTCAAGTTTCACGTTCACTGCTATCGTCCAGTCGAAAAGCCAGTTCGAAAATCCAGCCCCAGAGGAGTGAAGTTGCCAATCAAAAAGCTAGCCATATTCGCCAACTGTTGAATCTCGCTCGCGAAAAGCTTCGCCTAGGTGACGAGATGACAGCGGCAGAAATCGCCTTTCAAATTGTCCATCGGCATCCTGCTGATCAATTTCATATTGACGACACCGAGTACCAGGAAGCGGTTCAGCTGCTGATAGCAACCGGCCGAACTGACATGATCGTCCAGTCGCTTGAAGGGCTGTTCTCTAGTAAACGCGATCTTGCTTCACTACTAAAACTGACCACCCTGCTTCTGACGGCAGACCGGTTTGACGAAGCGTTCGACTGGTGGAAAGGATACGCACAAGATGAATCTTGGTCGCCGGAAGTTATTGAGCGATATGCGACCAAACACCTCGATGCGAAAAACTTTCGCCAAGCTGCGACGCTGTATGGAGTCGCGTTTTCCCTCGATTCAACCGGCTGGAATCGAAATTGGTATCGATATACCGAATCGATTCGGCAAGGGCAAATGGCCGACTCCCTCCACCGTTTGTTTAAAACGATCAATGTTGACCAGCTTGATCAAAATACGCTGTTGGGACTTCTCAGTTTCCATCCTGTCGGAAATGCGGAATCACGTCAGTTTGCCGACCGCGCGATCATTCGCCTAATCAACTTGAATACCGATTTTGCTGTACTTTACTCCGCGATTCCGAAAGCAGAAAGAGATTCAATCCCCGCGTTCGAGAAAGTGATCGCCGCGATAATCACCGATTCTGATACATTCACGCATGACTCACAACTTTGGAAGATGAGCGGATGGAACGACAAGGGCATCATGAATGGGGTTCTCGATGAGTTACTTGAAGAATGCGGACGTAATCGCGAATTAGCCGAAAAATTCCTAGATGCCGCAGCTGATGCTAAGAAAAACGGTTCTGAAAATGAAAAGCAACTGGCAACGCTTCTTGTCGCACTGAACACCTTTTATCAGCAGCCGAATGAGCAAAAATCCATCGATACTCTTTCCGAGCTGTTTCCGATTACCTTGCACGGCGATGAGTCTTCAAACGATAGTCTGATCGAGCAATACCGCGTTTACCCTGCGGGGGCGCTATGGCTTTCGAGTCAGGTTGTTGACCGCCTCGCTCCAGATACGGTCGATGCGAATCAATTGCGGGTACGAATGTTTGAGGCCGCGGTTGCGATCAGCCCAAAGATGCAATCGCAAAGTCAATCTGTTGCCTTGCCATTGGATCAGCTCTTCGCAGCGTATGAACGGGCCGGACAAACAAGACAAGCTGCCGAAGGCTGGTTGGGCCGTCTGAACGACACAATTGAAACTCCTGTCACTGGGGCCGCAGAGGATCGCCGCATCCGAATCGTGTTGCGTGTCGCGGAGAATCTGCGTCGGCTAGAACGGGTGGTTGAAGCTGCAACAATTTGTGCAAACACGTTAGCGAATTCGCTGGAGCTTGAACTTGCCAGACGGCATAGTCCCAGCACAAATCACGAGTTGCTACTAACGGTTCTATTGAACGACATTCGCAACTTACTGGATCAGACACAGGCCATTGGCTATTCCCGTCGCTTCAGTGAAGCCGTCCGTTCAGACAAACAACCGCACCTCTTTTATCGATCAGCATGTGTTTCAATCTCGCACCGAGACCGTGCGATCAGTCTGCTCGAGTACGTTTGTGACTTGGCAAATCAATCGCCTGCTGGGCAATCCGTGTTGAAGGAACTGTACTCCGGATTGGATCAACTTGCGACCAAATCGGACGAACACCAAGCTGCCATTTTAATCGTTGCATCATTCGTCAATGGCAACGTTGTCCCCGAAAGACTGGCTCAAGTCCTCGCCGATCTTCCTTCCGTCGAATACCTCAGCTCCAGCCGACGAGCCTTCGACGAATTTAGGCCCCTTTATTACATGGCTGGTGCGATTCGAAATTCAAATATTGCTGCCGCCAATAGCGATTTGGAAAAACTGTTGGACCACTTGGCAACAGTTGCCAAAGCGAGAAACAAGCCGGAATTGGAAAGAGAGGTTTTGTGGCAAAAAAGAACAAAACAATCGCTAAACCAGCTAATCGTCAACATTTCGAATTCGGCTGATGAACAAGATGAATCAGCTCAATTGTTTCAAATTCTTGACGTGGCGTTGCTTGCCGCTGAATCAAAACACTGGGATGTCGTCGCTACAGCAATCGAGCAAACCGTCGGCAGTGGTTTGCCCAGCTTTGCAAAACGCGTCTACAAACCGATGCGAGTTGCTGTCGCAGACGTTTATGGCGGGACTGCATCGGTTGCGATCCCACAGACAGTCGGCAATCAAGTTCAGAAGCAGTTGATCCAAATCCTAGCCCAGTGTCCCGATCAGTCCGGGCAACCTTTGACAAGTCCATTATGTGACGTCGCGACGGTTAACCTTAGCGAATCGCATGCAGAGGCTTTAGCCAACGCGGTTAAAAAAGCCGTCATGCCGAGCACATTGATATTGCAGTACTATCCCTACCGGTCGGTTGAACTGACAAGTTTGGTAGCTGCTAGCACTGATCCAAATGACATGCCCAGCCCGCGGTCCCTGTCTTTCGCTTTGTTCAATCTGGCAAAGATAACGGGCCGTCTCGATTCACTAGAAAGTCAAATTTCGAATACAGTAGAATCCCATCGTTCTGACGCAATCCTTGAGTTAGCAATCGATGCAGCTTTAATCAGCCATGATTCAAAAGCACTGGAACAGACTCTGAATGACTATGTTCAAAAGTTAGAATCAACCGGATACAAAGCCATCGAATTGGAATCATCCATTTGTGTTCTGCTCGCGGTTCGACAGGCCCCCAACGTTGCCCCACAGCTAAACGAGTTAGCCACGAACGCAATACATTCCGTCTTATCCGTTGCGAAGCAAACCAACCGTCTGCAGACCATTGACAGCGAGACACTCGACGCGATTTTAAAAACATGCGAACTTGGCACGTTGAACTAGCATCGCACTACACTCGCCGTGTCAAAACTATAGGTTGTCCGCAAAAGCGGCTAGAGTCGCTGGTAGCTCAATCAACTAAACCGAATAGAAACGATCGTCACTGGTCGTCGCACCAGGGATCTGGCAAACCTTCGCACTAAAGGCGACCGCTTTGGCGAGTGTCTCTGGCCGATATTCGTTGGTCGCCATCCCAGCCAACACGACCGCCATGAAGGCATCACCGGCGCCGACGGAATCGACAATCGAAGCCTTTTCAATCTTCTCAGCTTCTTGTTTGGCGTGCTCACCTGCTTTATTGATCCAGTAAGCACCAGATGCGCCGTCAGTCACCCACAATTCTTCAATGCTGGACTTTTCGAAGAGGTCCTTTGCTACCGAAAGCACTTGCTCGTGCGACTTGCACTCTAATCCAGTGATCAGACTCAATTCATCACAGTTGCACTTCAATACGGTCGCACCATCGATCAACTGTTCGACGACGTCGTTGGTATAGTGGCCATCTCGCAGATTGATATCGACAACGATGTGATCGCTGAATCGACGCCGCAGCTGCAGTACCGTGTCAAACGAAACCGGCGACCGACAACACAGCGACCCGTGGTACAAAATGGGACTTTCTGCATTTGGCAGATTTTCAACGAATGCTTCGGGGAATCGGATGTAGTCGTAGGCTTGTTCTCGTGGCAGGTCGTACTCCGGACCATTCCCATGATCGTGTACCAAAGCGACTCCGGTTGGACGATCCACATCCGTCTGCATCAGGTCCGTCGCCAATCCCCACTGCTCGGCCGACTCCAGCACACGTTTCCCATCGTCGTCGGCACCAATTGCAGTAATTAAATACGGATACTGCTGCAGGCCTCGAAGGTTCCATGCGACATTCATCGGAGCGCCACCGATGATTCCCTGGCCATCACCCAGTCGATCGATCAGAACTTCGCCGTAGACGATGACGGGCTTCGGAGGTGGGCTTTGATGCAGCGGAGACGATTCCATTGTTGTCTGATCTTGTGATGAGTAATGATTGACGTAGGTGACGATCCGATCGATCACTGGTCCAAAATCCCGAACGGCCGTCATTCGCGATTGTCGGTACTTCGCAGTTTATCAGCTGTTAGGACACGACAATTGATACTGTCGCAAATGCGAGGCCACACGACCCAGCTTCGCCGCAGTTTGCAGGATGTAAGTGCCCCTGAGAATGATATCCACTCTCTTTCGACCGCAACCACACCGTATGCAGTTCAGCCTTACAGAGTGGTCGCGACTTCAGGCGGTGGCTCCGTTAGACACTCTTGAGCCACAACAGCCCATAGGGATCCAATCGGATTGGCAAGCTGGTCGAGAACTCAGTGTCATCAAGCAAGTTGACAAAGAAACGGCCGAGTCCCGCTGTTCGAAGCACGTTGCCATCGATCTGCTGCTCCTCTTCGGAAAAGTTACCGATAACGATCAGACGCGATCCGTCACACTGCCGCATGTAAGCAAGCAGATGCGGATTGTCTGCGGCGATCAGCTTCATTTCCTGGCCGGCGAAAGCACGGTGCGATTTGCGAATCGCGATCATCTTTTGCAATGATCGATAGATTCGCCGACGCAGTGAGTCGCGAGCCTTGTCCTCGTCAAGCTCTTCGAGGTATTCCCATTTCATCTTCGGTCGGTGAATCCACCGAGAGTCACCCGCCTTGGCAGGGTCACGAACAAAGTCGTAGTCGTTCAACATGCCCCACTCTTCACCCATGTAGAGCAACGGAATACCGCCGATACTTAGGGTAACACCGTGAAGCAGCATCATTCGACGAACGGACAGCTCTTTACCCCATTCATCTTCTTCCTCGATCGCCTTTTCCAATCCCGCCAGCGATGCCATCGTTCCTGAGATTCGCATATCGCCGGTGATCTCGTTTTCTTGAAACGGGACACCACGAGCGAACGAACCGTTGAACTGTCCGGTGTAAAAGCGATTGAGGAACTGACGATGGTCGTATGCATTGATCCCAAGCGACCACGCATCACCGTCGTCAAACGTCCATCCGATGTCGTCATGGCAGCGTAGATAGTTAACCCAAGATGTGCCTTCGGGAAGCGAGAACCGACGGGCCAAAGTTCGGGTCAGCAAACTGGTGCGACGAGTCGCAAGCGATTCCCATAGCAGCGCCATCAACGTCGGGTTGTACGACATCTGACACTCATCGGTATCGATGTACTTTACAACTTCGTCCGGATGCACAATCGCTTCCGATTTGAACGCCAAACCAGGCGCAGCAATGCGTGTGGCGCAATTAAACGCCTGGATCAACTCATGAGCTTCGGGCAGATTCTCGCAATTGGTCCCAAGTCGCTTCCAAACGAACGCGACGGCATCCAATCGCAGAATGTCGACACCCAAGTTGGCGATGAACAGCAACTCGTCCAACATCGATCGGAACACGGCCGGATTGCTGTAGTTCAGATCCCACTGGAAGCTATTGAACGTGGTCCAAACCCATCGCCGAGTTCCCTCGTGCCAGGTGAAGTTACCTCGCCGAACGGTCGGAAAAATCTCCCGCAGGTTCTGCTCGTACTGCTCGGGCATCTCCCGGTCGGGAAACATGTAATAATAGTTCTGGTATTCACGCTGCCCGGCCTGGGCACGCATCGCCCATTCGTGGTCGTCGGCAGTGTGGTTAAATACAAAATCTAGAACTAGGTTGATTCCCACGGCGCGTAAGTCATCTGCCAACTCCCGCAGGTCTTCAACCGTTCCCAGACTGGGATCCACACTGCGATAGTTGCTGATCGCGTAGCCGCCATCATTGTTGCCGGGTCGTACGGCAAACAGGGGCATCAAGTGCAGATAGGTAAGACCGAGCTCTTTGAAGTATGGGACGTGTTCCCGAAGCTTGCAGAGGTTTTCGCTGAACAAGTCCACATACAACGCTCCACCGACGATCTGCTCAGACTGAAACCAATCGGGCTCGATCACACGTCGACGGTCGCTCTCACGGAGTTCGTCCGAGCGTTCGGCAAACGATCGCGCACAGGTCGAGAGGACCTGTTCGCAGTGATAAAAAAAGTCGTAGCGAGAACCGTAAAGCTTCAACAGGCGACGAAATAGCGGATGCCAGTATTCCTGAAGTCGCTCATCAAAGAGTTCTTGCAACTCGGAATCGGTTCCGATCGACGCCCAAACGTCGTCCAATCGGGGGCGCAAACGTTGAAGCGTTAGGTCAGCTTGAAACTCGATTTCGTCTCGGTAGTTCTGCTCGATCTTAATTGCTTCATTCAGTCCGATCATTGGGAATGGTGATTTTGTCTAAGAAGTTGTAATACTCGATGCCTTCCAAAATGCCGCCGGCGTGAGAACGCTCCGCGAAGTAGACACGAGGTCGGTTTTTCAAACGGTTAAGCTCGGGACTATGGTTTGCGACAACAACGCCCAAAGTTCCGCCAAGTAACATGCCGGCGTCGTTACCAGAGTCACCGGCCACGAGAACGTTGCTCGGTGAGAATCCCCATTTCCACAAGACGTGCCGCATCGACAGCCCGCTTCCGCCCCGCACGGGGATAATGTCCAGGAACATTCCAAGAGACAGGACAACTCTAGCTCGCAAGCCGGCGGCGCGCAAACGCTTTTTGACGGCCGCTACGGTGACCTTTTTTCGATCTATGTCATAGCTGATTTTGAATTCCGATTGTCGGCTTTCATCCTGCATGGTCAATCCGTCAAGACCGTCCAAACTTTGACGAATCTCATCCGCTTGCCAAGCAAATCCGATTGACTTTTGCCACGTGCGATCCGCGATCAAAGACTCACCATAGTGCAACTGAGTCCCTGCGTCGGTATCCATCAGATCCGGCTTTGGCAACCCCAAGCTTTCGATCATCTCTAAAGCGTTATCTAACCGACGACCGGTCGCGATACCGAATCCGATGTGCTCATTCTCTTTCAAGAACTCGATGAATTCACCGAGAGCTTGATCGTCACCTGTCAAAGTGTTGTCCAAATCGGTAATGATCAGGCGATCGAACTCCGGCAGTCGTCTGGCGGGACGATTGATCATCTTGTTCGATGTCGAACGGTCGACGACTTCACGCACGTCGCGAACATATCGTGCCGCGTGATTTTCCCAGGCATAGTGCTTTCGCGTGCCCTTGATTCCGTTTTCGGAATATCGATCCCAAACCTCCGGCTCCGTCAACACCCGTAGCAACGCACGTTCGATGTCGCCACCATTAAATGGATCAATCAACAATCCGTTTTCACAGTTTGCAATGATGTCCCGCGGCCCGCCATCATTGGTCGCAACGATCGGTAGTCCTGTTGCGCCAGCCTCAAGAAGCGTTAATCCGAATGGCTCGGTTAGGGCTGGGTTGATAAACACACCACGCGATTGTGCCGCAAGTCGATACAAGTCTGGTACATCGGATGGTCGGTGCGACTTGGGATAAGCAACTTTTCCGTACAAGTCATACTTGTCGATCAAGTGCAGAATATTGGTGATCACCGCTTGCTGGCCCTTTGGCAGCTCCGTCAAATCATCACGTGTCCCAAGAATCATCACCAAGTTTGCGGCGTCTTGTAGATAGTGGCTTTCGCCGTAAACCTTGACCAACATTTCAAGGTTCTTGCGTTCATCGGGACGCGCCATCGCCAGAATCATTGGCTTCGATGGATCCCGCAAGAATGCCTTCAACGATCCGGCAATTTCCGGTTCACCGTCACGAGGTGGTGTCGGCGTAAATGATGACAGATCAACGCCCGGCGGGATGACTTCCATCCGATCAGGGACGTAGTGATCATAAAGTTGATACTGTTGTTCAACTTCTTGGTGCGTGCTTGTCACCACGATCGACGCGGTTTCCAGAGCAGTTTCCTCGGCTTCGATTCGCTGCCGGAAACGGTATCGCTTTTCAAGCGTTTCTTGCGATGACTTGCCGTGCGCCAGTCGCTCTCGTTTTACCCGTCCGAGAGAGTGCCCGGTAAAGGCGTATGGGACGTGAAGCAAGCGAGCTAGGTGGGCGCCCGCAAGACCGGCGTCGGCGTAATGCCCATGGATCACATCCGGGATACCATTTCGCTTGAAATGGACCAGGGCCTGATCGATGAACATTTCGATGAACGGCCAGAGAGACTCTTTGCGTAGATAGCGCTTCGGACCGAACGGAATCCGAACAATCTTTGCGCCTTCACATAGCTCTTCTTCCAAGACGGAGTAGTCAGAGGAGACTCGTGGATCGACGACCTGTCGGGTCAAAACCTCGACCTCGGCCACGTCGTTCCGCTTTGCCAACTCTCGTGCAAGCTCGACAACATATTTGATCTGGCCACCGGTGTCGGCATCGCGACCAAGTTCAGGTTCCTCACCGCGGACTAAGCCGTGCAGGCTGATCAGGCAGATTTTCAAGGCTCGATTCTCTTGCTCCTCGGGAGACGTGTCGTGGGGTTGATTGTTGTGACTAGGCAGACTCTTTAGTGACTGGGATTCAGGCTCGATGACGAAGCTCATGAGTATGCGAATTGATCGGGAAGTGCAAAGCTGCTGACGGTCCACCCATCAACACAACTTTTCGACGCTTGATTGACACGTGGTCAAATGCAATCGATATGCCAAATTTCGGATCCCCGATGCTGCGTCAGCAAGCCTTCCCTTAGGAGGGTATACCGAGAATTGAGTAAGGAAGTTGCCGCCGTTGGTGCCATCACCATCGCTCACCGCGCCCCAGCCTCGGCGTACCAACCTCGCTACCAATGGCCAAGAAACACTGAACAAAACAATTGCGGTAGCGACACGCCTCCAGCTGAATGATCTCCAACCACCCTGGCAGAAAACCAACCACAATGGAAGCGCACCCCCTAGCTTGAGCGGATTAGCAAGGCACCGATTTTCAACCTCAACTTTGGCGAGAGCGGCCGAATCACATTTGTCACTGAAAATGACATCGATATTTCAGGCCAGTATCCGAGCAGTTCAGAGCCGGACCGATAATTCACAATTCTGCCGGAACGACGACCGACAGACTTTTGCAGAGCCAACCAAACTCAAATCTGCAGTCGGTTGCGTAGTGCTTCGTTTTACATGAAAATACGGGTTCGGGTCATCAGCCGACGGGCGTTTGCCCCGTTTACTGCACTGAAACCGTGGCTAACGCCACACGGCTAATCCTAAAATCGAGTTGGAACGAAGCACTAGCCGTTCACACACTGACCGGCGCTGTCTCTTTCGGCGATTCGCTGTTTTCCACCAGAGCGATGACAACCTGTTTCGAGTGTGGCGCTAGTGGCTCGGCAACGGTATCGACAACCAACCGCTTGTGCTCGTCAATGATGCAGAGCAACTCAACTTGTTGACGCTGAGCAACGAAGTCATCGTAGGTAAATTCGGAACTGAGCTTCGTCGTTTTTAATTGCCAACCGCTTTTGAAGCGACGTTCAATCTCTTGGAACTTCAGCCCCTTTGCGAACAGGTCACGGCCGGTCAATGACTTGTCAATTGTCCGGCCTGCCTTCTCATCGAACGTCAGCTGATACACGTTCGCTCGACCAAACAGGTTGCGGCACTCGCGTACCGCAAACGTGTTGACTTCATTGTTGGAGGTCATCGCGAGAATCTTTCCGATGCCGCCAAGTGGCAACGAGTCACGCGCGTGCTCGTTCGCGATGTTGACACAATGCGCATTCAAGCCAGCCATCTTGGCGACCGAAACTTTGGCGAAGTTGGTGTCTACAATGACGACCGGAACGTTCGCCTTCTTTAGCTCCAACGCGAACTCTCGAACCCAAGGATCCGCACCGACAATCAGCACACCGCTGGAATCTTGGTCAGCCAATCCCAACCATTTCGCAAGCGGGGTCGCCCCCAAGCCATAGATTGCTACGGTTCCGATGATGGTCATGAAAATGACATTGGATAACTGATCGGCATTGGCAGCGAGCTCTTCTGAACCCTGACGTTGCAACTGCAGTGCGAAGACAGTGCTGATCGCTGCGGCGACGATCCCGCGTGGGGCAAGACCGGCGATAAAACTTCGTTCGCTCCAATTGAGCTTGCTGCCCGCCAGAGCCACATACACGGACAAAGGACGAACCAACAGAATCAGAATCACCGCGAACAATGGGCCTCGATATCCGAGTTCCAGGATTCCGGCCATCTCCATCCGTGAACCCAGCACGATAAATAGACAGCCGATCAACAACGTCACAAGATGCTCTTGCAATTCGACGATGTGTTCGATGTCGACCGGATGGCGGTTGGTCATCCAAACGCCCATTACGGTAACCGTGATCAAGCCTGACTCATGGGCGACATAATCACTTAGTCCAAAAAGCAGCATCGCGACAGCGAGCGCGCCCACGCCATGCAAGTTGTCTGGTAACAGGAATCGACGAATCAATTCTGTCATCAGGAATCCACCGATGATCCCGGCGACAATCCCGACGATCGCGGTTTTGCCCAGCATGAAAGCGATATGCCCAGTCCCATGACCGGCATCGGCGAGCAGTGTTTCGAAAACCAAGACCGATGCGACCGCACCGATCGGGTCAATCACAATACCTTCCCACTTAAGTGTATTGGCAACGCGGTTGCTCGGACGTACTTGCTTGATCAATGGCCCGATCACAGTCGGACCGGTCACCATCAAAATGGCCCCGACAAGACAGCTCATGCGCCAGTGAAACCCAAGACAATAGTGGGCCACAATCGCCGCACCGATGAGGGTGATCAACGCGCCGACAGTACACAAGCGCAGCGCCGGCACCCCCGAGTCTTTCAATTCGGAAAACTTCAGTGACAGCCCGCCTTCGAACATGATGATCGCGACGGCTAAAGACACTAAGGGAAATAGCAGGTTAGGTCCTGCCATCGAGGGTTCGCCGCCGGTTACTTCGGCCAGGACTTCGTCTGGGCGGAACAGAAAGCCCAACGCCAAGCCAAACAGAAGCAACATCAAAATGCTGGGTAGCTGCAACTTCCAAGCGATCCACTGCGCCGTGACCGCAAGGATTGGAATGCAAACTAAATAGACCAGGAAATAGTCCATAAGCTAATTGTCGCCGAGCCAGAGCAAACGGGTATCAAATGTCGGTCCAGTGTAGGCCGCGGATACCCCCTAGGTCGAGCTAGCAACGGCGAACAAGGATTTCCTGCAACGGTATGTCCGCCCAAAGACCTCACAGTGGCGTCTTTGTCGGTGTTACCAATTCTATGAACCAGAAAATGGCGGGGTGTATCAGACAGGAGACGCCTGACTGGTCAGCATTTGATCGACTTCGTTGCTAACGATAACGCCGTAGTTGATCGCACCCAGCCAGCCGCTCATGATGATGCCAACGCTACCGGCGTGATACATTCCGCCGACTTGGTTGGGCAATTCGCGACTGACTTGCAATCCTTCGAATTTGGTTCCGAAGCTAGCGCCCATCTCATGCCGCGTGTAGTGCTGAAAAGTCCGTGGCGTGGCTGCTTCGGCATGGTCAATCTTGTCGCGGACTCCAGGCAGATAACGTTCGAGCGCGTCGATGGTGGTTTCTACCAGGTCGGCTTTGCTCTCCAGATACTCCTGCTCGTTCAGATCGTTCCAATCCGACCAATTCGCGTTGGTACTGCTAACGATCGCGTAACGCTCTTTCTTCTTCCATGGCCGGGTACGAGGGTAATAGAAGCTGAACGTTCGCGATGTGATGTCGCGGCTTAACAAAGACTGGGTATTGAACTGTTCGGCAGTACTGGTGAAGAATAAGTCGCCCGAAGACTCATCAATATGCTCACCTTCTTTGAGCGCCATGTAGACTTGAGTACTACTGTTATTCAACCGTACGGCCTGTGCCTGTTCGACATAGTCACGATCGAGTTTCTCTTCACCGAGCATCTTTAAGACGGTCGTTTTCAAGTTCGCATTACTGACGATCGCGCGACAGCGAATCTTCCGTCCGTTGACATTGACCGCACTGACGCGGCCTTTGTTGACATCGATTGAATCGACTCCACAGTTGATCCTGATATCGACCCCGTTGGACTCCAGCTCCTTCTTCATTCGGCCTACGAGATCATCAGTGCCACCTTCATAGATGTAGACACCTTTGCTCATGAAATTACTGAAGACGATTCCATACGTAATCGCAGGGTCTTCCAAAGTCGATCCGTTGGCGTACGTAATCGGTTCCATCAACAGTCGAACAATGTCATTGCGTCCTGGGAAGAATCGCTCGAACAGTTGCCCTGTTGTGGTCGACTGATCGTCGTAGAAGTTCATCCCACGCGCGGTGTCGAAGAACTCTTTGACCGTTGATGCTTCCTGACCGAATTGCTCCACCAATAGGCGAGAGAAATCCTCACGGTCAAACGTTGTCGTCAAAGAAAACTGCGGGTTATCAAACCGGATGTTCTTGAGCTGAACAATCCGATCGGAGATATCGCGATTCCAATAGCGGCGGCATGACTTGATCATGCCGTGCGGAAAGCCATGCAACGAAATGTCAAATGTGTGACTTCCCGGACGAAGAAACCATGTGGCCAAACCACCCAGCTTGTAGTGCTGTTCCAACAGTAGGACTCGGTGCCCGGCACGTCCCAAAATGTTCGCGCTCGTCATACCGGCGAGACCACTGCCGATGACGACGACATCGTATTCGTCTTGAACGCCTTTTAAGAAATCACGCGCCATGGTGAAGCGAACTCGTCCCGATTGAAATGGTGCAGTACGTAGGATGCCGACTGTAGTCGACGTGATGTGACCCGACGGTTTGCGAATCCGACAGGGCTGCGAAATTCAGGTTGTCGCCACGCATTTGCGAGACAACTACCTAGATTGGCCCTTTGTCGGGCTGCAACTCCGCGAAGATCCCGATCATATCGTCATTTGGAGGCCGATCACCGTACAACATCATCGCCCCTTCGCCAACCAACACACGCTCGTCGAGCAGCCGAATTGTTTGCCCCAAAGGTCGAATTGTCGTTGTTTGCGGGATTCCGGATGCCAGCCAGTCATGTGAACCGCGAAAAATCTCTACCTGATCGGGTGGCAGAACGGTCGCGATCCGGCGTGTCCCTGCCTCCCCCTGGTGCAGCGTGGCAATCTTCCAGCGATCGTCGCGACTGTCTTCCATCACCCGAACCAGCACGACGGACTCGCCCTCAGAAACCGGAACGGCTCCGTACCAGCTGGGACCGCTCGCGCCTGCCGGCCACACCGAACTGTAAACCACCCGATGCTTCGCTCCGCCGGGAACCCGAATCCGAATGCGGTAGGTCATCGGTTCTTCGCTTGTCAGTCGAACCGCCGCAATCTGATCTTCCCTCGTTGGTTCGATGTATCCGACCTCGCGATGCAAGCGCGCCAGCTCGGCCTCCGCCTCCCGAAGACGAATGACCGTCCGAACGTATCCAGCACCCAATGCGATTACGGCAAGCCAAACAAACAACTGCCGAAGAGAAAACTGTTTGCCAGAAACTTTAGGGCCACCTGCGATACGTTGCCCGAGTTCACATTCCTGTGCCTGGTCGTTTGTGTCTTCGGCTGACAGGTCATCCATCCCCATCGCTAGGCGATCGCTTGAGCGACCACAGCACGCGACTTTTGCAATCCTTCTTTAGCCACTTCTAACGCATCGCGGTTCCAATATTCTTGATTGAATAGTTCAAGCGAAAACGTTCCTTTGAAACCGTGATCGATCAGATTGCCAATGATTTCGGGTAGTGGGCAAATGCCATCCCCCGGGAACACCCGATGCTTATCCGCGATTTCGCCCCGTTCGGGACTCGCCGGGTAGTCGTTGATATGGAAGCAGTGCATCATCGATGCTTCGATCATCGACAAGCCTGTAAAGTCGCTGCCGCCTTTGTAGATGTGATAAAAGTCTGGCAACACACAGGCCATCGGATGAGCCGCTTCGGTCGCCACGTAAGCGAGTTCGCCAAGCTTGCTAAGCGTCGGAGAAAATCCCCAAAGTTCCAACTGTGGCGCAACGCCCATCTGCTGACCCAATTCACAAATCGCACGATAGCGTTCGGCGATAACCGGTAGCGGTGGCGACTGATCGTTGCGACCGTGTGCACCGATCGGTGGTGCCGCGATCAATTTGCCACCCAAGCCCGAGACAAGTTCCATGTCATGCTTGGCCGTTTCCAAACCTTTGTGGCGTGTCGAATCATCGTCCGAGATCCAGTTGGCAAACCCGATCGCACTGGCAACAAACAATCCCGAGTCTTCAATCTGTTTGCGTAGATCGCTTAGCTTGCCGCCGTTACTGACGAAGCTCTGAATGTCGCGAATCCAAGGCTCAATTCCGCCATAGCCTGCTTCCGCGGCCACTCGCACCTGTTCCTCAATCGGAAGCTTCTGTCCGCTGATGGTGCTGGTGTTTAGCGCAAACCGGACCGGCAATTCGCCACTGGATTGTTGAGCTGCTGCGAGGGGACGGTGAAGTATCGAGTCACAACACAAGGCACCGGCACTTGCGGCGGTCGTCAGCAGAAATTGGCGGCGGTTGGTCATTAGCGCGGAGGGGCCAGTAGGTATGGAACAGTCGTCTCAGCTCGATTCGACTTAGATTTGGTCCCGACATTCTAACTGCTCGGTGCACGATTGCAGGAGCCCAAGTGGCATGGCCAGAAATCGCTTTTTACGCAATGCCAGATCGCCGTTGCACGAAGTTGCAGCACCCTCGCAACGCTTCAATTTCGGCGGTGGCTCCGCTCCGAATTAATCATGCGAGGGACCATGGTTTGGAGCGTAACTGAGAAACGTCTACCACAAACTAGTATCCCCGCCGGAACACCTGCTGCTGTGCCGAAGGGATAACGCGGTCCATCTCCGATTTTGCCAAGTCTGCTAGTCGAGGAGTCAGTTTTCGGATGGCAAGCTGATACGCGTCGAAAGCTTTTCCAGTGTCGCCTTCGCGAAACTTTTGCCTCGCGTATCGCACAAGAGCTTTGCCTTCGGCATCGACGTCGATCTTTTCAAGCGCGTTGCTGGCGACAGCGGCGCCAGATGATTTTGGTGATGACACACCACGCGGCGGAAGCCCGCGTATTTGGCGATCGATTGCATCGTGATCGATGATCGTTACATGAACTGATGCCGAGCCAATGCTGTTCGTTGCACCACCGGCGTGAGAACCCAATGGCCCCAAACCGAACCCTCTTGAAGACCGCCCCGAGGCAGAACGCCGAACCGACCCCAAGGACACGCTTCCTCGATCAGGTACCAAGACACTTCCCGAATATGAAAATGTCTGGAAGGTCGGTAGCTGCACCGTCTGCGACCAAACCGGTGCGAAAGGGATGAACATCAACAGAGCCGCAAATCCAGCGATGTAGTTTCCTCGGCTCATCGATCGTCCCCGTTTCAGTTGGCGTCAATGTTTAAAGCGACTGAGCTCAATGCGATTGGGCTTAAAGCGACTGGCGGTCTGGATACCTGCCTGAAGCCTGAAACCTTCAGCACCGTTGGCAAAACGACTACTTCAAGTCTTCTTTGATCTTGTCGCCGAAGTTGCGATTGAACTTGCGAACTTTGTTGACCACAACTGCTTGGCAATAACCGTAGTTAGGGTTCTTTCGGAAGAAATCCTGGTGGTAATCTTCAGCCGGATAGAACGTAGTCGCTTTTTCAAGCAAGGTCACGATTTCTCGGTCGTATTCGCCAGACTTGTCTAGCTTCTTGATGTAAGCCTCGGCTTCCTTGCGTTGCTCTTCATCGTGATAGAACACACTGCTGCGGTACTGTGGACCTTTGTCGGCGCCCTGTTGATTCAGCGTCGTTGGATCGTGTGTTTTGAAAAACACTTCCAGCAATTCTTCGTAGGTCACCTTCGACGGGTCATATCGAATCTCGATCGCTTCGGCGTGCCCGGTCGTCTTCGAGCAAACTTGTTCGTAGGTGGGGTTAGGTACAGAGCCACCTATATAGCCACTGATGACATCGCCAACGCCTTCCATTCGCTCGAAGACCGCTTCGGTACACCAGAAACATCCACCGGCAAATGTGGCTACCAGCTCTTTTTCTGCGGCGGGCTTGGCTTCTTCTGATGTCAACGTTGTAGCTCCGGTGGCTGGCGGTTCGGCCGATAGTTTGCATCCGGTAAAGGCACCGACTGCTAGCAAGACGAATAAAACCCACATTTCCAGGTAGCGTTCCGTGGGCAGAATCGCAACGGCTTTGGCGACAGGCTTCATCTTGATCCTCTGATTGTTTTCCGCCTTACGAATGGACGGTCGGCACGCGGTTCGTGGACGTGTCTAGTATACGCCCTGGGACAGGAGACGTGAAATCGTAGAATGGCGATCCGAATCGAACTTCCGCCTATCCCCCTCCCTTTTAGGGGAAGTCATGCGGACGCCTTATTGCAGATTCCCGATTTCCCTTTGCCATTTTAGTGAATTCATCACCCCCAGCTCATCCGTATTTCGATCTTCACCACCGCGTGAACGACGATGAAATTGACGCCCAACAACACGTCCACAACCTGCGTTACCTGCAGTGGTCACTTTGGGCCGCAGGAAAACACACCGAAGCGATCGGGTGGGATGCCAAGCATGCACTGAACCAGGGCGTCGGCTGGGTTGTGCGTGAACACTCGATTCAATATCGCGTCGCTGCCGTCGCAGGCGACGAAGTTGTGATTCGCACCTGGGTGTCCGACCTGCAGCGATTCGCATCGCGACGCAAGTACATCATCTTTCGCCCATCCGATCGTGCAGTGCTCGCAAAGATTGAAACCCGTTGGGTGTTCGTCGACTTGACGCGGCACAAAGTGATGTCGATCCCGCAAGAGGCGCGTGAATCGCTGACGGTGCTGGACGCAGCCCCCGCGTTACCGTGGGAACATGCGTCTGACATTTAAGATGCACAGCCATTTAAGATGCACGGCGATCACATAGAAAGGTGACCGACGTGCGAGGTGGCGATGGTTTTACGACCGAGTTTGCTAGAAAGACTCGTCGATCACTTCGCGGCTGTTGCGTGTTCCCAACGAGCCGATCAAACCGAAGGGGCTTTTCTCCCCTTTGGTCACCATGTCTTGCTGACCTGCGGACTGATTCCCGGCATCGATCGAATCGGTGATAAAGACGACCGCACCGTCACCCATCAAGATGTGTGCACCACCGTTGTGCAAACTGCTGATGGACCAGTTACCTGGCCCCGACTCAGTCCAGTCGCTGATACACAGCTCGGTGTTTGGTGGACGATTGGTGGTGACTCCGGTGTAGATCGCCGAATAGCTAGCCCAGTTGAATCCGCGCCGAGTACCAGACTCGATACCAGCAGGATAAGGCGAGCCGTCGGTGTTTCGAACATTGTGAGCAGGGAAGATTGTCTTCACCCAGAAGGTTGGCTTCTCGGGATCGATCAGATTCGCGTTCGTTCGACAGGCCATGGTTCCGCCGCCGGAAGAAAGCTTGACGTCATAACCATCGATCGCGGTCACGTCGAATGCGGCCCGGGTCCGAATGTCATAGACACCACGGTCAGTCATGATTTCGCCGCAGCAAATCGTATTGGACAGTCCGTCTTTGACGTCATTCATGTCCATCTTTTTACGAGGCACAAACATGCCTCGCAGGTAACGATCGACAATCGCTTCGGTGGCGGGAAGCGGATCGGCATAATCACCAGCAGTTTCGCTGGTCAGACCCAAGGTAGCTCCGATCGAAGTGTCACCTAGACATGCGGCGTAGTTCGTTCGCGCGAGCGCTGGCAAACCACGACCTGGGTCGCTGGGGCAGCGCAACATTGGAATTTCGGTAACCCAGGGTGTGTAGAGATAGACGCCCGACTGTGGCTTCGGTCCCATCGGTGGGTAGTCAATATTCCCATCACCGTCGACATCCAACGGCGCGGAGATTTGATCCCATAAACCTTGCTGCTCGATAAACGGCAACAGCGGGACCAGGAAACTAAGACTCTTTTGATTCGTTCGATCGGAGTAGTGCCAGATCATCGGAGGACTGCCCGAGATCGGGTCCAGTCCTGTTCCGGTCCCTTGGGTCGGCAGGTGCTTGAAAGTCGTGTGGTAGTTTTGCACCGCCAAACCGATTTGGCGAAAGTTGTTGCTGCAGCTCATTCGGCGAGCCGCTTCACGTGCCGCTTGAACGGCGGGAAGCAACAGCCCAACAAGAATGCCGATGATCGCGATCACGACCAACAGTTCAACCAGGGTAAAGCCGGCGCGGTTTCGTCTAGACATAGACGTCTCCTCAGAACGAACGAATGTATGGTTTGATAAGAACAATCAACTGGTCATCAAATCCAGTTGAACAATGAATGTCGCCAGCGACTCTGCTTCTAGTGCTTCGTTCCAACTCCATTTCTGAATTAGCCGTATGGCGTTAGCCACGGTTTCAGTGCAATCACCGGGGCTAACGCCCGTCGGCTGATGACCCGAACCCGTATTTCGCTATGGAACAAAACACTAGTACCTCAGCTGCAGAACCCAGGCTACTTTTTTCCAGCAGCGCCTCCGGTGTTCAACTTCTTCAGGTCTGCATCGGATACTTGGAACTCATTGTCTTCCGGAGCGACATCCAGGACGCCGCCTTTATGCCCACCGCATCCTGGCAAACAGGTGAAAGTCAACAAGCCAATCGAACATCCCAGCAGAAACCGTTTCATCGAAATCGATCTTTAAAAATGAAGTCGGAGATTGTCGCACGCAGCCCTTCGCACGCACCGGCGGAATCGTGAATCGTTCGGATTACCGCGCAAATATGACGCCCTACCACTGTACTACAGCCGACTGTCCCCCACAACAATCATGCCATCCGGATTGGTTGACGCGTGTTCGAAGTCGCAAGCCCGCACCTGAATCGACAAAGATAGCTCATAAATGATTTCGGCCCGAGAAAATGAAGTTCCCAGGCCTCTTTTGAACCGCGCACATTTCACCGAGAGAGCATTCTGAATCGGCGGTTTGACGCTGCCTTCGTTTGCTAGAGGGCCCAATGGGATGCCGTTCTGTCTTGAACAGGCAATGACTTGCCATCGATCCCTAGTGCTTCGTTCCAACTCGATTTCAGGATCAGCCGTATGGCGTTAGCCACGGTTTCAGTGCAATAACCGGGACTTACGCCCGTCGGCTGATGCCCCGAACCCGTATTTTCATACGGAATGAAGCTCTAGCTTCTGCCGCAGAAACCTCGCACTTGGACCGGCGTCTTCAGTAGCGATCTGCTCTGGCGTGCCTTCACCGATCAACTGCCCTCCGCCGCGACCGCCTTCGGGCCCCAAATCGATCATCCAGTCACAGCAGGCCAACAGGTCAAAGTCATGCTCGATGACAACAACCGTATTTCCGCTTTCTACCAACTGTTGCAACACCAAGATCAGCCGCTTCACATCCACGAAATGCAAACCCGTGGTCGGTTCGTCCAAGATGTAAAGCGTTTTGCCTGTCGAGACTCGGGCCAACTCGGTCCCGAGTTTGATCCGCTGCGATTCGCCGCCACTTAACGTCGTGCTGCTTTGCCCCAGGTGCATGTACCCCAACCCGACTTGCTGAAGCGAAGAAAGCAGCCGCAGCAAACTGGGCACGTTTGCAAAGAACTCACACGCTTCATCCACCGTCATGGCCAAGACGTCAGCAACGGTCGCCCCCTTAAAACGAACTTGCAACGTTTGACGATTGAATCGCTTTCCGTTGCATCGCGGGCAGGTGACAAACAGGTCACTCAAAAAGTTCATTTCGATCCGTTCGACGCCATGACCTTTACAAAGCTCACACCGCCCCGCTGCTGAATTAAAGCTAAAGCGGCTTGCGGTAAAGCCACGCGTTTTTGCTTCACGCGTCGATGCGTACACTTTTCGGATCTCATCCATGACTCCGCTGTAGGTCGCGGGACAAGACCGAGGGCCCCGCCCGATCGGTGCTTGGTCAATCGGAATCAACTTGTCAACAAAGTCAGCGCCTTGAATGGACTTGAACTGCGTGAGCGAATCCTTTCGGACGGGAAGCTTCTTTCCCGTTTCCAAATGATGCTTTACCGCCGGCAACAAGGTATCTCTCACAAGCGAGCTTTTCCCACTGCCGGAAACGCCACTGACGCCGATCAAACAACCGATCGGGAAATGAACATCGACTTCTTTTAGGTTGTGTGTTGTCACACCAGTTAGCACGATAGATTGTTCGCTCGTGCGGCGCGTCCCGGGAATCGGCACATGATCGACACCTGACAGATAGCGTCCCGTTAGGCTCTTACGTTTGGACTGAATCTGTTTCGGCGTGCCTTGCGCAACGATGGTGCCTCCACCGGCGCCTGCACCAGGCCCAACGTCGATCAATTGGTCCGCCGCCCGCATCGTCGCTTCGTCATGCTCGACGACGACGATCGTATTGCCCTGTTGCTGTAGTTCACGCAAACAGCCGATCAAGCGATCATGATCGGCGGGGTGCAAACCGATCGAAGGTTCATCCAAGACATAGCAAACGCCAACCAATCCGCTACCGATGCTGGTTGCTAAACGCACCCGCTGCAATTCACCGCCCGACAACGTATCGGCAGCACGATCAAGCGTCAGGTAAGCAGCACCGACGCGCTGCAAAAATGTCAACCGCTTGCAGACCTCTTCGACGATCGGATGGGCAACGGCCTTGTGCAATGCTGAAAAACCGCTGCCGATCGATTGCAACCAGACAATCGATTCGTCTGCGTTCATTGCCGCAAGCTCTGCAATCGAACGTCCTTCAATGGTCACGCCAAGCGACTGCGGCTTCAATCTGGCCCCATCGCAATCGGGGCAAACACGGGGCGATGACTTTGCGTCGATAATGCCCAAACCGTCACAGGTTGGACAAGCACCATAGGGGCTGTTGAACGAAAACGAACGTGGCTCGATCTCTTCGATACTCGCACCACATTCGATACATGCCATCGCGGTGCTGTGGATCTGATCTTCCCACTGACCATTATCCGCTTGTACGGATGTTGACACCAAACCTTCGCCCAATCGGAGAGCCAGTGACAGCGAATCGGCCAACCGCGATTCGACACCTTCACGAATCACCAACCGATCCACAATCGCTTCGATCGTGTGATTCTTTCGAACGGCAAGCTCGGGAACATCTTCCAATAGATAAACGTCCCCGTCGACACGAGCGCGAACGAGCCCAGCGACCTGGATCTTTTCCAAGACATCGCGGTGTGCCCCCTTTCGTCCGCGAACCATCGGGGACAACAACATCATCTTGGTCCCATCTGGATAGTTTAGCAACGCATCCCGGATCGCATCCGGTGATTGACGATCGACGCTCGCACCGCAATTGGCACAATGCGGCGTCCCCACCCGTGCAAATAGCAATCGCAGGTAGTCATAGATTTCCGTGACCGTCGCCACGGTACTTCGTGCGCTCGTCGATCCACCTTTCTGATCGATCGCCATCGTCGGAGCAAGTCCGTCAATCCAGTCGACATCCGGCCGTGGCAACGAATCGAGAAACTGACGCGCATAGGCTGACAAACTGTCGATGTACTGCCGCTGGCCTTCGGCGAATAAAGTGTCGAATGCGAGCGAACTTTTACCACTCCCGGAAACCCCCGTGATGACGGTGATCGCATCACGCGGAATATCGACGTCGACAGACTTCAAATTGTGAACACGAGCACCGCGAATGCGAATACTGTTAGCGGCGGACGACGCGGAGTTTGACTTGGGCACCGGCAATAAAACGCGAACGAGGCGGGAAGACGAAGACGGCCAGACCGCAATAACCGGTCAAGCAAAAATCATACAACTCGGCCCGTCGATCACAACACGCTCCAATCAGTGCCATCGAGAACTAGATTTGTGTCATCAGCCGACGGGCGTTAGCCGAGGTTTTTGCACTGAAACCGTGGCTAACGCCAAGCGGCTAATTCTAAAATCGCATTGGTATGAACCACTAGGCTGCTTTTGCAGGTTGGGTTTTCGCAAGCCGCTTCGCAATCCTTGGAGGCGGCTGCCGCCAGCGGCGGTGCAGCCACCAGTACTGCTCGACCGCTTCACCGACACTTTTGGCGAGTTGGTGATTGTACCACCGCGTCAAAGTCTGCACTGACTGACAGTGGCCTTCGGGATCATTCGCGGGGTCAGCCACGCCAATACAAGCTGACTCGAACTGCATCGGTTTATGGTTCAGTCGACGAGTCGCACCGGCAATCATCGGCGCGCCGCTTCCGAGTGAAAACAAGGGCAATGCCTTGTGGCAGGACGCGTGAACCCCCAGGAACTTTTCCCAACAGCCTTTCGGGCCCGCATGCTGATCGGCCAAGATTGCCAACATCCCTCCGTCGGCCAAGTGCTGATCGACTTCCTGGGCACAGCCATCTTTGTCAAGCAATCGCTGGCCTTTCGCACTGCGAAAACGTTCGACCCAATGATGCAAGAACGGGTTGTCCAATCGCCTTGCAATTGTTGTCGCTTCACAGCCCATCAAGCCGGCGGTGTAACCACCGATTTCGAAGTTGCCAAAATGCCCCGACACCATCACCACGGGTCGGTGCGAAAGGCAATTGCGCAGGATCCCCTCCTGATTGCGAAACCGAACGTACTGCTTCCAATTGGTCAGGTGCAGTCGACGTCCCGCCCAAGCGATCTCACAAATCATCAACATCAGCGAATGCCACATCGCGAGTTCTAGTTCACGAAGCTGTTCGGCCGACGCATCGGGAAACACTTTGGAAAGATTCTCTTTCGTCGCGCGATGGCGAATTCGAAAAACCCTGGCGCCCAGCCAGGCAAGCCCTCGGCACATGGAATCCCCCATGTCCAACGGCATCACTTGAACGACGGCAACAAATAATCGCACCAACAAGTAAGAGGCGAAATTCGATGCGGTAAGGGCAAAAGACTTAACCATCAATCCGGCCGACCAATCAACTCAGGTTCTCAGTAATATTCCTGAAGGATGTGCAATCGCTACGCGGGCGCCACCGCAGTGTAAGAATCCAAAATCTGCGTGATTTGATCGAGTTGCTCAGTAGTCGTTGATGACAGGTCTAAGAATAAAATGCGTTTCGATCCGACTTGGCACCAACCTGGCTGTTGATCCTCAAGCACAATTCGTCGCACATCAAAACCAAGTTCTTTCGCTTGGCGGATCGCCAACTTCAGCCGCTCGGCAACGTTGGGCCTGCCTTTCGCCCTGCTGTAGCTCTCCATGGACTTCCTATTCCTTCGTTTGTCGATCCGATGACGGTTTCGAGGCAGGTTTTAACCGCTTCCGCAGAATTTCGCTAGCAATGGTCTTCTAGCAGTCGTCTGCTAGCAAACCTCTCAATGACTTTGCCGGTTGCAAAGGCCTGCAAAGCACGGGAAAGCTGCACCTGCGTCCAAGGGCAGGTATAGCAGCACCGCCTCACCAGACGATAGATCATGTGGTGCCGCATTCGTCGTTGTGCAGCGACTGAACGCGACTTGGTTTGAGAAACTGGCATCGTCCTGTCCTATCCCGCAAACCAGGACAGCGAACTTTGGGGCTGATCGAAAACCGGTGTAAATAGATAGCGACGGCGAGTCCATTTGGTGTCTCACATCGCAGATGAGCGGTTCGTGACTTTGCTGCCACGACTAACGCTTCAGGTTTTCACAACGAGTTCTCAAAGACGGGCGACGGATTCGACCCTTGGCAAGGGTCCAGTCCAAAGCAACCGACGACCAACATTTCAAACCAACGAGATGACTCGAGTCAAACCGCACCGATGCCGAGCCGAATTGAACCGTCTTCCGACGACCCTACGGAAATCATGAATCAGCCATCGCCCCAACCGGTCTCTCCAATCACATCCCATCGTCCTCACGCGGCGGCCATCGGAAATGGCGAAGTTGACCAAACCGAATTGATCGGTCAGCTGAAAGCTCAGTTGCGGCAAAACCAAGCGATGGCATCGTTGGGCGAACTGACAAGCACGGCGACGCACGAGTTCAACAACGTCTTGATGACGATCATCAACTACGCCCGGCTGGGAATTCGCAATCGCGACGATGCATCCCGCGACAAAGCACTCGGAAAAATCCTCGAAGCTTCCGAACGTGCCGCTCGCATCACGACCACGATTCTGGCACAAGCGCGAAACCGATCGGACGCCATGGAGCCAACCGATTTGGTGGCCCTAGTCAAAGACACGATGGTGTTGCTTGAACGAGAGATGAACAAGTACCGCGTCAGCGTGAATACCGAGTTTGCCGAAGACGCCGCCAAAGCGATGGCTGCCGGAAATCAGATCCAACGCGTCTTACTGAACTTGTTGATTAATGCACGGCAAGCGATCGGCGAGAGCGGCAATCTGTATCTTGCGGTACGCAATAGCGACGACGGCGAACACGTCGAAGTGATGGTGCGAGATAGCGGATGCGGTATCCCCTCAGACACACTGCCTAAAATCTTTGAACCGTTCTTTTCAACCAAGAGCGGTCCAGACGAATCAGGAAAAGGCGGAACCGGTTTGGGCCTTTCGGCTTGCAAAGAAATCATCGATGCACACAACGGAAAGATTCGTGTGGAAAGCAGCGTCGGCGTTGGCACCGCCTTCACGATCCGTTTGCGAAAGGCAAGCTAGCGATCGATCGGCAAATCATTTTTAGCTTTCAATGACCAACGAATCGTCGCGATCACCTTCGCGACGATTCCAATCGCCGCACCGCTTTCTGGGTCAGCTTGGGAATCGATTTTTGAATCGTTTTCCAGTCTGCCACGGCACCTTTCTTAGGACGCACCACAAAGTCAAACCCGGCGGGAACGCGTTCTTGTTGAGTGCGAAAGGATTCGCGGATGAGGCGTTTCCAATGATTTCGCACCACGGCGTTGCCGGTCTTCTTGGGGATTGTGATTCCCAGGCGTTTCTTAACCGATGCGATGCGACTCTTTCGCTTGCTCGGAGCTTGAGCTGATTGGCGGACCGCAAAAACAACGAGACAGTTGTCGGCCGCGCAAGCACCGCGTCGCAAAACCAGCGTGAACTCACGACCGCTGACAACGCGCATCGACTTTGGGAACAATCGTTTCGAAGTTGCCTTCGTCGATGGCTGCATTGTCGCTCTCGCCCTCTGAAAATGGTGAGATGTTTGTACTTGGAATTGAGCATCCTCATAGTACCCGGCACGCTCCCTCGTGCCGACTGCCACCAGCAGCCCAACACCATGGAACATACCCCGGCGTCACAGGGACTGTGACGGGTACTATTCCAGCACCCAAAGTACCCGGCACGCTCCGCCGTGCCGACTGCCACCAGCAGACCAACACCACGATACATACCCCGGCGTCACAGGGACTGTGACGGGTACTATTCCAGCACCCAAAGTACCCGGCACGCTCCGCCGTGCCGACTGCCACCAACAGCACAACACCACGAAACATACCCCGGCGTCACAGGGACTGTGACGGATACAAAATAAGTGGAGCGTCACAGAGACTGTGACGGATACTAAACAAGCAGTTCGTCACAGGGACTGTGAGGGGTACTCCAACCTTGACCCTAAAACGAGATCTCTTCGCGTACCGACTGAGGATTGAGCTCGGCGAATTTCTCGATCAACTCACGTGAGGGATCGTCAACCGTCTCGGGAACCTTGATCTGCAACTGCACGATCAAGTCTCCTGCGTTGCCCGTTTTGGGCTGAATGCCTTGGCCTTTGAGCCGAAGTTTCCGTCCACTGCTGCTTCCGGCGGGGATATTCATCGTCAGCGTTCCGGCTGGTGTGGGCACATCGACTTTGGCACCCAAAACCGCCTCACTGATTGTGACAGGCAATGTCAGTTCAAGGTTCTGACCGTGGCGTTTATAAAATTGATGCGGAGTCGACTTGATGATTAGTATCAAGTCACCACGTGGACCGCCGTTGGGTGATGGGCTGCCTTGTTCGCGCAGACGCATCTTCGCGCCTTCGGCGACTCCAGGAGGAATGTTCACGGCCAGCTTTTCGTTGTTCAGGTAGAACTCCGTCTCCCCACCTCGCACGATGACTTCCAAAGGCAATTCTAATTCGTGCCGGATGTTGCCACCTTTCTGTGGTGCACGTTGGTGCGTCGCTGCCCCACGCCCCGCACCGGCTCGCCCGCCGGCAGAACGTCCACCGCCCCCGCGGCCACCAAGAATTTGCTCGAAGAAATCGCCGAAGCCGCCTTCGAAATTAAAACCGCCGCCAGCATTGCCGCCGCGTCCACCGCCTTGACCAAAGATCTGGTCCAAGTCGAGTCCGTCGAAACCTGCACCGCCGCCTGGATGTGCACCCCCACGCATTCGTTCAAAATCAGAACCGTAACGATCGTATGCGGCGCGTTTGTCGTCGTCGCTTAAAACGTCATACGCTTCCTGAATTCGCTTAAATCTTTCCTGAGCATCCTTACCGGGATTTTTGTCAGGATGGTATTTCAGAGCCAGCTTTCGGTGCGCTTTTCTGATCTCATCCTTTGACGCGTTTCGGGATACCCCCAGGATTTGATAAAGGTCTTCTGACACGATGAATTTGCACTATGCGGTTAAATGGAAGTCGGCCTCGATTCGGCCCGCCTTTTATACTGCAACGGAGACGATCTTGGCAGGACAAACAAAACCCTTTGGAAGGATGCAATCTTTGCGCCATAACGCTACTTTTCACGTCGCCAGGTCCGAACCCTGTCCCATCAAAATCACTGGATGTGACCGTATTTTCCGTCAACTTTGCACATTCATCGTTTTCGGACTGGCTGGATCACTTGCCATTTTGCCAGCCCGACGCGTGGTTGCCGCCGGTGGCAGTTTGATCCTGAATTTAGAGGACGAAACGAGCCACGATCCGGTCATCTCGCGCGTCGAATTTTTTCGAGTGACACCAGGAAAGCGTGACAAAACGGTGCCGATTCGGCAGACCGTCTCGGCAGGTATCGGCGTCGTTGTCGACCGCAGTGTTGTCTTGGAACTTCCCGACAGTGCCTACCGATTCGAAATTGTTCGAGGGCCGGAATATCGGACAGTCGGAGGCAACTTCACGCTGGAGAAAACCAGCCTGGACGAAAAAACGGTTTCGCTGCCTCGCATGATCAACATGAAGGACGAAGGCTGGCTGTCGGGTGACTGCTGCGTGGTTCCCAGTTCAGAAAGCTTGCCGCTCCGGATGGCATCCGAAGACCTGCACGTCGCGGCCGTATTGGGCGACGAACCGGCAAAGCCCATTCCTCGTCGAGATCGAGATGAACCGATCGAGCATGACCCGGCTTGGATCCGTAGCGATGTGACGGCGCATCAGGGCCTGATCTTTTACAAAACCGATGACGAACTGACAGCCAAGATTGAAAACTGCGAATCATCCATCGAAGCCCTTGTTGCGGTTGCCAACGATGATGATGCCAATCCTGATGAAGTCAAAGTCGCGATCGAAAATCCCTTCGCCTGGGAGCTTCCGATCTGGCTAGCAAGCGGTCGCGTCCGAGGTGTCTTCGTGCTCGGTGATTGGCTGCGTCTTGACAAGACGATCTACCAGGTTCGCGAAGGTCGCAACGAGCAAGCGTTTTCACTGCGAGAGCCAACCCAGGTGGGTCGCTTTGCCGAGCGAATCTACCGACACATGTTGGATGCGGGGATCGAAGCCGTACCGCTTGCCGGTGGTGGAGATGAGTCTGCAAAACATCCGGTAGGCTACAACCGATTGTATGTCAGTGTCCCCAATGAATACGGACCAAAGATTCCCACAACACCGGAACAATGGTGGTCACAAGTTTGGAACGGATGCAGTGTTGCGACCAACGGCCCGTTGCTCCGTCCCCGCCTTGCGGGCGAGCTACCCGGACACGTGTTCGAAAGCCGTCGTGGTGAGGTACTACAGTTGTTCCCCGAACTGAACTTAACGGTTCGAGACCCGGTCGACTATTTGGAAGTAATCCACAACAACCGAGTTCACTACAGCGCAAGACTGGACGAATTCGCAAAAGCCGGTGGAAAGATTCCCCCGATCGAAGCACAGGAAAGCGGCTGGGTGATCATGCGAGTGCTAACGCTATATGAAGGCCACTATCGTGCCGCGGTAACAGCGCCATGGTGGATCGAATATGACGGACAAAGACGTGTCAGCGATGAGAGCGTTGATTTCTTTCGCGAGTGGCTATCCGCTTATGAGAAACGTCTGACGGCGACTCGTCCAAACGACATTGAAAAGGAAGCCCCCTTTGTTCGCGCGGCCCGCCGTTTCTGGGAACAGAAAGCAGGCAACGTCAACTCACAGTCATTACCCTAGCAACCTGTTGAATTGCAGGTTTGATTGCTCACGAAGTCACTTTGGACTCCGCAATAACATTGGGAGTGACGCTTCCTTCACGCAGTGCAGGACGACAATGGAAGACATACTGGCTGCTAGGCCAATGGCGAGTAAGCCGAAACGGCATACTCGCTGGCAGCTTTTAACTGAATGCGTCAGAGCTTATCCGAGCGTGACGATCTTGCCCGTCTTGGCGCTCTCGTAGATACCGCAAATGACTTCGACACTGCGTCGTCCTTCTTCGCCGTCTAGGATCGAAGGTCGATTTTCATTGATCGCGCTGATGGCTTCTTCGAACAACATCGTGTGTCCATGATGGCCGATCGCTGCCGGATCGGCGGCTCCGCCACCGGTTTCAGTCTTGCCCATCATTTCTTTTCGGATGCGTTCGTCTTCGTCCGTTTCGTTGGCAAACTGCCAGAACTTGATGTCTTCTTCTTCAAGGATCGCACTGCCTTCGCTGCCGCTGATTTCGATCCGTTTCAGGGCACCCGGGAACGATGTCGTGGTCGCTTCGATAACGCCAAGAGCGCCGTTTTTGAATTTCAATGTGGCAACAGCAACATCTTCGACTTCGATACGTTCGTGAGTCATGGTTGCGGCCATCGCACTGATTTGCTCGACCGGCCCCATCAGCCACAGCAACAGATCGACGCTGTGAATGGCTTGATTCATCAACGCACCGCCGCCATCGAGTTCCCAGGTCCCACGCCATGCGCCGCTGTCGTAGTATTCTTGGCTTCGGTACCACTTCACATAGGCGTCGCCCATCGTGATTTTGCCAAACCGCCCTTCTTCAACCGCCTTTTTCATTAGCCGACTGGACTCGTGAAAGCGGCTTTGAAATGTCACGGTTAGACGCACGCCATTTTCCTGGCAGGCTTTGATAATCGCATCGCACCGTTCCGTGGTGATCTCAAGAGGCTTTTCGACAATAACGTGCTTACCTGCCTTTGCCGCAGCGATTGCGGGATCCATGTGAAGACCACTGGGAGTACAGATCGAAACGGCGCCAATCGAGTCATCTGCGAGCATCTCTTCCAATGTCGCGTAGCCTTGGCATCCATGTTCGGCTTTGAATTTTTCGACTTGTTCGGCTCGACGCGCCGTCGCACCTACCAAATGAGCACCCTCGGCATCTTTGATAGCGCGGGCATGAAAGTTGGCAATCATGCCACATCCGACGATTCCGATTCCGATGCTCATTGGAAAAGACTCTCCCAGGTGGGTCGAAAGGTGTCGCGGACAGATGGAAAACTCCGCAACGGTAGGTCAAAGTTGATCGGCCATTGTCTCCGTTGGGGTGGGCCTTGGGAACCGCCCCCCTTTTACACTGCCAGCGGTTGCTGGTGGGTTGAAGCTACGAATTGCGGTTCTTTCAAAAGTTCAACACTTATCAGAATCGTCAAACCCAGATCGTCAGCACGATTGCGGCCTCAAGCTTTCGCCGAATCGATCCAACCACTGCGGCAATTCAGCCCCGGTTGGCATTCGGCTCTCTGGGCGACCACTGGCTGAACCGCTACGATCAAACACTCGCTTGATTCACCGCATCCTTCCCATTTCCTCTGGTTTTGCCCGTGTCTGTCGCTACTTCGCTTCATACCGAACGCCTTCAGGAAATCGTCGAAATCCTGGATCGGGATTGTGGAATTAGCGAAACGCTTGCCCAAACCAAACCGGGGGAACGCGTTGCCTTTAGTGGTGTCTGGGGATCGCTGCGCGCGGTGCTGGCAGCAGCGGCGGCAAAGTCCAGCCCGAACATTTTGATGTTGCTCCCACAGGCGGCTGACGCCGATGTGGTTTCCGGGGACTCGATCGCCTTTGGCGTGGACGATTCGTATCCGCTGCCGCTTAGCGTCGGTCGAGGAGGCCCCCACTCGCTGGCCGACCCTGAACTTGCAGAACGCTTGCAAGTCTTGCAAAAGCTGCGCAATCGCAGCGTCGACGCTGACTCGCCGATGGTGGTGACGGCCTACATCGGCGGTGCGTTGCAGCTGGTTCCCACACCCTCGCAATTGGATTCGTCTACACGAGAATTCAAAGTCGGCGTGGACCTTCCGATGGACGAAGTCGCCGAGTGGTTGCGGGAGAGTGGATTCGTATCGACGACGGCAGTGCAACTGCCCGGTGAGTTCGCGATGCGTGGAGGCTTGATCGACATTTACTCCGTCGATCATTCGAGCCCGATCCGCATCGAGTGGTTTGGCGACGAAATCGAGTCGATCCGCCACTTTGACTTGGGAAGTCAACGAAGTATCGGTGTCGTTCAATCGATCGAAATCTCCGCCGTCGGTGTTCACGACATCAGCGACGATGCCGACACGGCGTTCGATTCGAATATCGAACTGGGGCCAATCAGCCAGTACCTGACCGATGACACACTGGTGATCTTGGTTGACCCGCACGACTGCAAGCTATCAGCACAAACGTTGCTGAATCGTTTGGATGATCAAAGTGGGTTCACCGATTTTGAATCGTTATTGGCGTCGATGTCACATTTGCGAGTTGTGACTGCGACCACGTTGAACGAAGGTGGCGAAGCCAACATCGAATTGCACTCGACCAGCGCTGACGGGTTCGCCCTTTCGCTGGACGAAACCCATTCCAAGATTGATTCGATCGCCGATGACCACGAAATCTTGCTCGTCGGCGACACCCCTGCGGATGCCCAGCGGCTAGCCGAACTGCTTCAAGAGACAAAGGCTGCCCGAAAAGGTCACATCAAACCTGCTGTTGCCCAAATCAGTGGTGGCTTTCGACTCACGTCGACCAACGTCTTGGTCCTCACCGGCGCAGAACTTTTTCATCGCAGTCCGGTACGACGGGGAAAGTCGCGTTCTCAGGGAAAACCGATCACCAATTCGCTGCAGTTGGAACCCGGTGATCTGGTCGTGCACCTGTCCCACGGCATCGGACTGTACCTGGGACTCGATCATCTCGAAAAGAATGGCCAGCATGTCGAGCACCTGGTAATCGAATATGACGGTGGCTCAAAAATCTACGTGCCGGCTTCACGTATCGGCTTGATCCAGCGATATGTCGGCGGCACCAAAACCCAGCCGAAGCTGGCGAAGGTTGGCGGCCAAGCGTGGGCGCGGCAAAAGAAGGCAGCTGAAAGTGCCGTCACCGACATGGCTTCGGAGCTTTTGGAGCTCCAGGCCAAACGCTCCAGTCGACAAGGAATCGCGCACGATCCCGATCACGTCTGGCAGCAGCAATTCGATGCAAGCTTTCCATACCAGGAAACTCCCGACCAGATCACAGCCATCGACGCTGTCAAAGATGACATGGAGTCACCCAAGACGATGGACCGATTGATTTGCGGTGACGTCGGATTCGGAAAAACCGAAGTCGCCATGCGGGCGGCATTCAAAGCGGTCACCAGTGGCTATCAAGTCGCCGTGTTGGTTCCGACGACAGTGCTTGCCGAACAGCACTACCACAACTTCAAAAACCGAATGGCGGAGTTCCCGGTTCGGATCGAAAAGCTCAGTCGGTTCTGCACCGCTGCAGAACAACGCAAAACGGTCAAAGACATCAAGAGCGGCAAAGTTGACATCGTTGTCGGCACGCATCGCATCGCAGGGAAAGATGTCGACTTTAACCAACTCGGTTTGGTCATCATTGATGAAGAACAGCGATTCGGAGTGGCTGTTAAAGAGAAACTTAAAAACAAACACTCCAATGTCGATGTGCTGACACTCTCGGCGACACCAATCCCAAGAACCCTGCACATGGCCTTGGTTGGCGTTCGCGACATCAGCAATCTGGAAACGCCGCCTGCGGAAAGACGCAGCGTCGAAACCACCGTGTCCCGCTGGGACGACAAACTGATCCGTACCGCGATCGTTCGAGAACTGAACCGTGGCGGCCAAATCTATATGGTTCACAATCGCATCGGCGACATGGAAGCGATTGTCGAGCGTCTTCGCGGAATCGCTCCCGAGCTGCGGATCGTGATCGGCCATGGCCAAATGGCCGAGGGTGCACTTGAACAAGTGATGGTTGATTTTATCGACCACAAGTTCGACCTGCTGCTTGCAACGACGATCATTGAAAGCGGGCTCGATATCCCGAACGCCAACACGATTTTTGTTGACGAAGCCGATCACTACGGTCTGAGCGACCTACACCAACTTCGAGGTCGCGTCGGACGTTATAAGCACCAGGCGTTCTGCTACTTATTGGTTTCGCCGCACAAGCATCTGTCGCCGGAAGCAACAAAACGACTTCGGGCGATCGAAGAGTTCAGCCAAATGGGCGCCGGGTTTGCGATCTCGATGCGAGACTTGGAAATCCGCGGGGCAGGCAACCTGCTGGGCAGTCAACAAAGTGGTCATATCGCTGCAATCGGCTACGAAATGTATTGCCACCTGCTCGAAGATGCCGTTCGACAAGTCCAGAACTTGCCCCCAGAACTGTCAGCAGATGTTGATATCGACCTTCCGGTAGAAGCCTATCTGGACCCGGAATACGTTCCTGACTTGCGACACAAAATTGACCTGTATCGCCGTATCGCCAAGCTGACCGACGCGGAAGAGATCAACGCGATTCGCGAAGAAATGATCGATCGGTTCGGACTGCTTCCCGGAGCTGCCGAACGGATGCTAGAACTGGCCGAATTGCGACTGGATGCGGCCGCTTGGCAAATTAGTTCCATCACCAGTGACGCGAGATTCCTGGTGCTGCACTACACCGACAAGCGGCGAATGGAGTTGCTGGCGAAACGATCAGACCTTCCGGTACGGATTGTCGATGGCCGCCGAGCGTATGTCCCGCTGCGTCCGCAACGTAAACCGGGAACCACCGAACGGCCCCCGAAGGATTATCCGGGGATCGAGATGGATGATCCCACAGGCCGTGGCTATCTAAAACTGGCGCGTAAGACGTTTCGATCGGGAAACTGATTTCGATCGAACGTCCACGTTCAATCGCAAAGCGATGCCGTGATCGGTATCAGCTGACAATTCAGCTTGAAGATCGGTACTTGGAAGGAAAGCCGAATCGAGCGCTCACAAAATTCTCAACCGTTGCCGAAGCAAATGGCCACGAAGATCACAAAAGGACACAAAAACAAAGCCAGCGACCGAATCGACAGGCTTCGGACGTCAGCCGTTGGTCTGTAATTCCCAGGCGTCACCAACGCGTCAATCGCTGATCAGTCGAAGCAACGATCCGTTTTCGCGAAACTAAAGGTACATTCCAACAAAGCCTTCGCCGGCTTCGTTTTCCGCGTTCAACTTTTCGATCCGCTGCTGTGTTTTGGTTAGATCACCGGCCGCAATGTAGCGATCAAATTCGACCAAGACCGCATGCTGAACCGATTCGGCAAAGAAGTCGACGATCGGTTGAGAAAGCCAACCACAGGTTTCGCGCAGCAGTTCGACCGATAGATCGACGCTACGAGTCTTTTCATCCTTTGCGCCAGTCAGCGCGGTGCCTTCGAACGCAAATGCGATCTCACCACGATTCTCTGCGTTGGTCAAACGGAACACGCAAGTCCCGCGATGCAAGTAGTACGTATTGTGCGATCCATGCTTTTCCATCGCCGCTTTGACACGACGGACAAAGGCTTCGTACTTGGGAGACGCATCGAGCGGCGCATCAAAACGCGAGACGCTACGCAGCGGTAAACAATCAAATTCGATCTCGACCCACTGGCCTTTCATCAACACAAACTCCCTCGATTGTGAAAAGAATCACTAATCTTGTGAAAAGAATCACATGGCGGCTAGGGCACTGATCACAAGGACGCTTTGCAGAACCATCAAGCCTGCAAAATAACGAAAAACGCTGTCCTACAGCACAATTCCCAATTCTTCCAATGTATTCGATAGCCCGCTCGCCGTCTTCAACGGTCGGATGGACGCCAAGCGATCAATCACGAATTTGCTTGACTATGCCAACTCAATTGAAAAGAACGGAACCGTTCCATCTTCGGAACACCTTTCTACTCTGAATTGGGAGCGATTGCGATGATGCCTCATACATGCGCACGCGACATGATGGTCTCTAATCTGACGACCCTGTCACCGTCGATGGATGTTCTGGAAGCGTTGGACGTCCTGCTGCATCACCGGATCTCGGGTGCACCCGTCGTTGACGAAGACAAACGATTCCTGGGGATCTTCTCGGAAAAGTCGTGCATTCGTTTCGTTGTCGATGCAGCCTACGAACAGATGCCTGTTGTGGGACTGATGTCGTTCGTCGATGCGACCCCTCCGACAATCCGGCCGGAAACCGACCTGCTGACAATCGCACAGACGTTTCTTGACGCGGCCTGTAGGAGGCTGCCTGTTCTCGATGAAGACGGTCGACTGTTGGGACAGATTTCACGCCGCGACGTGATGAGAGAAGTTCGCGGCAACCTAAATCGCCAAACGCCGGTCGCAAGCGGAGCGGGACTTTATCTTAGTGCCGTTGTCGACGGAATCGATCGCCCGTTTCGAGCGAGCGGAAAATAGCCTCAAGACACGGATGCCATCGGTCGTTTGCCATCGCGTGTCCATGACCAGACCGCTCAGGTTTCCGTCAGTTTGGCTTCTGCAGCGGATGAAGCTTGCTTGATTTGAAGCATCAGTCGGTAGTTGTCTTTGAACAACGCCGACGAAGCTTCTTTGATCTCACGCAGTTCGTCGCGGATTTGTCCAAAGTATTCCTGCAACGCTTTGTTCTCGACTTGGTATTGAGCCAGGTCTTGTTCCAGCTTCAACTTTTCATCCTGACGGGTCGCAAGCATGTCGACCGTCGCTGCGATGGCTGCTTCAAGAATCTTCTTTTGGTATTCCATCTCGGTGATGCGGATATCCATTTCCCGAATCTGCAGACGGATCTTTCGCAAGATATAGCGATAGTCGTTCAGTGGCCGCAGGTAATAGGTGTCGACCAAAGACGCAACCTGCTCTTGGTTGATCAATTGGCGAGCGGCTTCCTCTTTGACGATGATCGTATCGCCGACAGCAAAACTGACCTTACCGTTATCGGAACGTTGCAATCGGCTATCGACCGCGCGACCAGAGTTGTCAAAGAAACCGCCTTCAAGGGCTCCGCGTTGTTCTTCGCTATCGACGTCGATTTCCCACTTCTTGTCAAACTTGATCTTCACCCAACGTGCGGCGGGGTCTTCAGGAGCCTCGCGAGTTCCATCGCGTAGGTAAGCCTGAATCGTTTCTGGCTTCGCATTTTTGAGCAGCGCGTTGACCAGTTGGTCGTCAACACGACCGAGAGCGTTATCGTCCGAAGGTCGACTTCCTTCGGCAATGAAGGGGACGTGCCCGTCCAGAGGCAGCATTTCGTAGAGCGACCAAAGACGAGCTTGGCCACTACCGATCAAATTGACCTGGTTAGGCTCAAGTGCGAATGTTGGCGTTACGGTGACAGTGCTGCCGGTGCTAGCAGTGACTTTGTATTCACCTAGGTAGGCTAGCGGTACGGTTTGTTCGACATTGGGGACCTGACCTTCGGCAAATCCATAGACAACCAAGCCGACGGGTACCAAGGGACCAGCGGGTTCTGGCGCGGCAGCGGGATCGGCACCAGGAATCGCGACGGAAGGATCTGCTTGGCCAGACGTACGAAGTGTGATTTGGCCATTGCCGTCGTTGTCCGTCATTTGCAAGCTGCGCCAGCGACGCCCAGCTTCGGTACCGAGCTTTGACAGTTCCAGCGAAACCGCCTTCACTCCGGGAGGGGCCGACGGGTCGGTCGGGTCACCGTATTGCAGCGACTGGTTCTGCGCTTTGACTTCCGCAAGTTGCTTTTCCAAGTCCTCTTTGATCTTGTGCCAAGCTTGGCGACTTTTCAGTGCCGCAGCCGTTGGAAACAAGAAAGTGATCGCCAACAGCATCGTGATCACGGCACTGGTGATGTGGTACCAACGCCAGTTTTTCGCAGCCTTGACGACCATCACGATGAACGCGATCAGGATCACCAATAGAACTGCTAGGAGTGCGAATTTCATTGTTAATTGTGACGCTGCCGGACGAGGCCGAAGGGGAGGGAACGCTGGCTGAGATCAACGATTGTGATTACAGACGGGCCTAGACGGCGAGTTTGGATCGGAAAAGTAGCAGGATTTAGACCGATGGATACTAAGTTGGGCAAGATAGACCGTCAAGCTTTTCTAGGTATTCGGCCCGGAACACCCGCTGGAAACAATGATGAATCCCGTCTGAGGGGTAATTCCGCAGGATTTTGGGCCGGTTTTGAGGCCGTTGGAGGATCCACGCCCCCTTGATGAGCCATCACGCTGGCTGAGGGAGCTCGGTCAAAATTTTGCATGATTTGTCTTCTCGAAAGCAAAAAGCACACCTGATCGGTCCGTCCGCGCTAATCCGAACAACCCGCACAGGCTGAACAACCCGTGCGTGTGGCTTACGAAGGGTTGCGGATGTGCCAGCTGTTCTGATGGCACCGCTGGATCTGATCCGATTCGATGGGTGAGTCATTCCGCCATTACGGGCTGAATGGCTCGATCCGTTGGCAGTGATTTTCGCAAGGATCGCGACCGGCTGCCCCGTGAGCACCGAATCTCTGGATTCCTAAAGGCGTGACACAGATGAGAACGAAGGGAAAAGGAAGTCTATCGAAAGCAAGCAAGCGTCACCGATTGCTGGGCTGCATTTTTGGGCTTTCAACCGCGACCGCATCGCTGTTTTCGGTGCCCGGTTGTCATCGTCAATACTACCGCAAACAAGCCGACCAAGAGGTCAGCTGTTTGCTGCAGGAAAAGTCTTCTCATTTGGCCCGACGACCGACGGCTGACTTTAACGTTTATGCCGATCGCCGCAGTCGAATGTTCAACCCGTTCGATCTGGATTTCCAACCGATGCCGTTGGACGACCCCGCATCGAATCGGTACATGCAGTGCGTCGACGGACGCCGCGGCTACCCCATGTGGGAAGCCGCCGGAATCACCAATGCAGCCGAAAGCCCCGACTGGTGGCAGTTCCTTCCGCTGGATGAAAACGGTGTCTTGGTTCTCAACAACGACACCGCCGTGCAGTTGGCCTTGCTGCACTCGCCGGACTATCAGCAACAGATCGAACAGCTTTATCTGTCGGCACTGGACGTCAGTAGCGAACGGTTCCGATTTGATACGCAGTTCTTTGCCAACTCGGGTGCCACCTTCAACGCATCTGGATCCGGATCGTCTTCGATCGGCCTCGATCGCGACTTAACGATGAACCGGGCTTTCGCGACCGGCAGCCAGTTGGTCGTCGGACTTGCCAACGAAATCGTTTGGACCCTCAACGGCCCGAACGCGCAGTCCGCCAATACACTGCTGGACTTCACGTTCCTGCAACCGTTCTTGCTGAACGCAGGTCGTGACGTTGTCATGGAACGATTGACATTGTCCGAACGGCGACTGCTGTCAAACGTCCGTGCCTTTGAACGCTATCGCCGCAGCTTTTACTTGAACATCACAATCGGTCGAAACACCGAAAGCACCGTTTCGCGTAGCGGTGGTGTCTTCGGCGTCGGCCTGCAAGGATTCAGCGGGGTTGGCAGCGGCTTCGGTGGCCTCGGTGGCGGCGGTGGTGTCAGCGGCGGTGGCTTCGCCGGAGCCCAAGCCGGAGGATTCCTGGGGCTGCTGCAAACGCAGGTACAGATCCGCAACCAACAAGAGAACATCGCCAGGCTTTCCGAAACGCTATTGGTTTTGGAAAACACCTTGGTCGAGTTACTCACCACGATTCCAGACGACCCGCAAGAAATTGTTAGCCAACGATTACAAGTCGCCCAGCAACGAAGTGAGCTGCTTCAACGTCAAACCGTTCTCGTTGGCGACCAACGAGACTTTCAAGCATCGTTGGATTCGTTCCTGACCGACCTGGGACTTCCACCATACATCTGTGTCCGCTTGGAAGATCCCTACCTGCAACGCTTTGAGCTAATCGATACCGACCTACGTTCTCGCCGAACCGAGTTGGTTGATATCCGCCGCAACATCGGCTTGCAGAACATCGCGATTCTTGAAGAGACCCGTCAGGAGATCGATCCGGAAACAGGCTTGCCAGTTTCGACGATGACTTGGTCGGACAACATCGCCGAATCGTTGCGTAAAATTCACAGTGAACTCGGCCCGCTGAAAGACTTCTTAAATCAGTTGCAAACCGAAGACGCCGATCGAGTCCGTGCGGACATCGAATTGCTCGCCGATGCGGTTCCCAAACGGTTGCAGCAAAACGAGCAGTTGTTGCATCTTTATGAAACCGAACGAGAAAAGATTTGCACGCTGCTAAATGTCGACAGCATCGATGAGTCGTTGTTCGATGTCGAACCGCTGAAATCCCTGCAAAGTGAGCTAAGCGAAGACCTTGGCAAGCTGCTTGACCGGTACGCGGAATATGTCCAGAAGGTCAACACCATCGAAGCTCGTTTGGACAACATGCTGGCAACGAACGCGAATCAAACCGAAGGCAAGGAACTGGCGGACAACTTGCGTGAAAACGTGATCTTGGAAATCCAAGACATGATGTTGCAGCTCGGCGATGACGTCTTGCAATTGCAACTGTTCCAAGCACGTGCACGCACCGAAAGTGCGTTGCTGCCGGTTGTCGATATCGAACCGACCGAAGCTTTCGAAATCGCTCGACGCAACCGCCGTGACTGGGCAAACAGCCGAGCCTCCTTGGTGGATCAATGGCGACTGATCGAGTTCAACGCGGATGCTCTTGAAAGCGGCTTGGACCTCACCGTTTCAGGATCTGTCGGCGGTGATGGGAACAGCCCATGGTCGTTCAACAAGGACAACTCCGCATTGCGGATGGGATTGCGTTGGGACGCACCAATCACCCGACTGCAAGAACGCAATACCTATCGCCAAGCCCTGATTTCATTCGAGCAAGCCAAACGCAGTTACTATCAGTACGAAGATGGCATCTGGCGATTGCTAAGGAACCAAATCCGTCAACTGCAAGCGAACCGCATCACGTTCGAATACGGTCGCCAAAGCGTGCGAATCGCGACGGACCAGATCGAACTGAACGAAGACATTCGCGAACTGCGAGACGCACGGGGCTTGAGCAGCGGTCCGACCGCGGCACGAGACACGATCACCGCGTTGACAGCACTGTTGAACGCACAGAACACGTTGCTGAACGTCTATGTGAACTATGAAGTGCTTCGCCGGAACCTGCAGTTTGACCTCGGCACGATGGAGATTACTCCGGAAGGCATGTGGATCGACCAGGAAGAGCTTGACCCGGACTACCTGCTAAGCCTGCCAGGAACCACTGTTGAAGCGTTGCCCAATGGAAACTGCACCAACTGCTGCATTCCACTTCGCCAACAGCCTCAACCGCCGAACTACAGCCCGATCATGATCAGCGAACCGGCGCTGCTGGAGTTTGATCATCAACATGAGCACCTCGATCATTCGGATCATGTGCACCATGTTGACCAAGTGAAGTTCGAGCAACCGGCGAAAGAGTAATCTGTCTCAGCGATGAGGCCCGTGCGGCTGTCTTGTTGCGGCGAAAGGAGTCGCCGCCAATGACAGTCGCAATCTAGCAGTCATACGCAGTGGCGATCAGATCTGCAGCTCGATCGATCTGTTCGCTACTAGTGGTCCAGCCGACAGAAACACGAATCGTTCGACCGATTTGTGATTCGGTTCGACCGATCGCGCGGAGCGTCCGGGTGAATTCATCCGGTGGCGTACCGGTTTGCGCCGATGCGATCGCCAGCTCTCGCGCCGACTCGACCAATCGGCGTGCTTCCCCCGGCAATTCCAGTGCGACAGTGTTGGGAAGCCTCGCAGTGTCTTCGCATAGAACGATCGGCGGATCACTCATCTGCTCGTACAAGCGTTGGACGAATTGATTTCTCAGTTCGGCCAATTGATCGTTCGCACTCGCGCTATAGCGTTCTGCCAAACTGGACGCTGCACCAAGCCCGATACAGGCTGGCACATTCTCCGCACCAGGCCGGAGCCCCATCTCCCGTGGCTCACCGAAAGTGATCGGATCAAGTTTCAAACCACGACGGACGTAAACCGCTCCAGAACCCTTGGGGCCGTAAAACTTGTGCCCGCTGATTGCGACGGTATCCGCACGAAGTGACTTCACGTCAACGGGAACCTTGCCAAACATTTGTGTCGCATCGCAGTGCAAACTGACGCCACGGTTATGACAACGGTCCGCGACTTCTCGCACCGGTTGGATTGTCCCCAGGATCGCATTGGCTCCCTGCAAGCACACCAATCGTGTGTCATCACGCAGCATTGCCTCGACGACCAACGGGTCGACGGTTCCATCAGTTTGACAAGGGATCGTCTGCACCTCCCAACGCTCGTCTCTGCCAGCCAAACCAAGCACTGGGCCAAGCACCGATTCGTGCTCTAGTTCACTAACCAAAATGTGGCCGGGCTTGGCGGCGTTCAGGGCACCAAGAATCGCGAGGTTATTTGCCTCGGTTCCGCCACTGGTGAAAACGATTTCGAAAGATTCACAGCCCGCCATCGCGGCGATGGATTCTCGCGCACTTTCCAGCGCTTCACTGACCGCATGTGCATGCGCGTGCTGCTGCCCGGGCAATAAATAATGAGTGGACCAGTAGGGTTGCATCGCCTCCAGCACTGAAGGGGCGAGGGGCGTGGTCCGGTTGTAGTCGAGATAGAGCAGTGACACTCGAATCGCGTGTCCTGAATGATGAGTAGCGAAGCGGGAGGGGAAAGCACAACCAGACAGAATAGTTGCTCAGTCGCAAATGTCTGTGGCTGCAGCCCCTCGTAGGAACAGTCCAATGACTTTTCGTCTTTCCCATAGCTTCGCATTTTCCGCCAAATCCCCAAAGAACCCCTAACTTGAGCGGTTCACTATTGGTGATCCATTTATTATTTGCAAGAATTCGAATTTGCGGTGATAATGCGATTCGCGGCGGCAAGCGGATGCCGACGTATGCTTCTGGGTACCAATGTGACGACGCGTTCGCGCATGCATCGACCTGACGATCAGGTTGCGGTCTCTTCTCTTCTTTTTGTCCGGAGTGCGAGCAAATGAAACGTCAAAGACTTGGTTTTACCTTGGTCGAGCTATTGGTGGTCATCGCCATCATCGGAATCCTGGTCGGCCTGTTGCTGCCGGCAGTCCAGGCTGCTCGCGAAGCAATGCGAAATGCCAATTGCCAAAGCAATATGCGGCAACTGGGAATCGCGACCCACAATTTTCACACCGATAAGAAACGCCTACCCCATTACATCACGGCATATGGCGTGTTCGATTTCGCAGGAGCGGGATTGCCCGACCCAGCCGATGATTCCGCATCTCCGGCAGCCATTCCACCACACGTCAAGGTCGGCGGTTACGCCGTTCCTTTGCTGTCTTACCTCGACAACCAGCCACTTGCCGACCGCTGGCAAATGGCCAAGTTTCCAGTCATTGACGCGACGGGAACCAGTTTCAACAAGAACTCTGCTCCAACGCTGAGCATCCTCCGCTGCCCAAGTAGCACTGTCGAAAAAGGCCCACGAGGCTGGAACACCTACGTCTTGAACACCGGTTCGGTTGATGCCGGATTCGCGAACGGGAAAAGCAGTTCCACGCCCGGACGATTTGTTGCCAATGCGATCGACAACTACACCAATCCAGATGCGTTGAAAGTGTTCGCCCGCGCCGAAGACAAGTTCAACGGCCTGTTCAATCTTGGCTATGTCGGCAGCCCTCCTTCGGGTTTTACCGTCGGCCAAGACATGACCCTTGACGATATCCGAGACGGCCGCCCCCAAACCGCAATGTTTGGCGAAAACGTTCAAGCCGAATCTTGGTTCGCGCCGGGATACCTGACCGCAACTGACCTGCAAGACTTCGACGCCTCCGGTAACCTGAATTGGACCAATGCCAGCAGCAGTGGTGCCCCGACCATGCTTCAAGCAATGCTCCGTGGAAAGTTCACCACCGGGATGGTCTGGCACTTGGAAGACGACAACGGAATCGGCACTTACCCCGCCGTTGCATCGGTTCACAAGATCAATGGCGGAGCTTCCAACCAAGCGGCCGACCGAATCGATGTCATGACGATGAACTATGGCAACTGTCGTGACCTCGCACGTCCATCATCGATGCACCCAGGTTTGGTCAATACCTGTATGGCAGACGGATCGGTTCGTTCACTGACTCAATCGATCGACTACCGTGTTTACCAAGCAATCCTGACCCCCAATGGCGTCAAGAGCGAAGTTCCATTCCAAGACTTCTTACTGACCGATCAGCTGGACTGATCACCAATCGCATTTCGAACTTCAAGAACGCTCTGGCTTTCGATCAAGCCAGGGCGTTTTTTCATTCAGTGAACTGTCAGCGTTATTAATTCATCAGTCCTGTGGCGACTCAGCATGCAGCAGCGTGGAATCAGCCTCAACCTGCACCGAACATTTATCGATCGCGGCTGGTAATAACACGGACTGCCCACATTCGATCGTGATCGACTCTGCCTCGGTCGTCAGTTTGGCCGAACCGCGTGGCACAGTCAGGATATGGAACCGACCATCACCACCGACGTCACCCTGCCCGGACTCCATCGCATCCAAACTGAATTTGTCGCACTGCACCAGACGCTGCCAGCCTTGCACGCCTTGTTGGCTTTTGCGTGCCGGAACTGGACCGCTTTCGTAGTCGGTGACATCCAACGATTGCTCGATATGCAACGGGCGTGGTTGCCCATCGGCACCGACGCGATTCCAGTCAAACAGGCGAAACGTTGTGTTGCTGGATTGTTGAATTTCGGCGATGACCAATCCGGCTCCCAAAGCATGGACGGTTCCCGCGGGGATAAACACACAATCGCCGGGGCTGGGACAAAACGAGTGCAAAACGCTCTCGGTCTGACCAGCTTGGACAGCATCAGCAAGTTCGGCTCGGCCCACGCCGGCTTTCAGCCCGGCATAAATCAGTGATCCGGGCTCGGCATCAACAACGTACCAAGCCTCCGTTTTCCCTAGGTCTGGAACCGGCATCGTGGCACCATAGGCATCATCGGGATGAACCTGAACCGACAACACGCGGTTGCAATCGAGGTACTTCAGCAACAGTGGAAAATTCCGCTCGGTTGTAGCCTTTCCGAACAACCATTTCGGGTCTTCGGCAATCAAATCGGCTAGTGTTTTTCCTGCCAAAGCTCCATTTGTCAGGACACTTTGGTCATCTCCATGGTCGACGATTTCCCAGCTTTCGGCGTAATCGCCCTCGTCGCCGATACTTTTTCCTAACATCGTGCCGAGTTTTGTGCCGCCCCAGATGGTCTGTTTAATCAGTGGACGGAAAATCAGCGGGTAACCAGGTCGGTTTGTCATGTCTGAAATTCTGAGAATGGCCGGGAAAAATCGTATTCACTGGTGACAAACCAGCGTTTGTTAGGTTTTAATGTTGGTGAAGCGATCCTCACGACCGGGTCTGATCGATCCATGACGCCAGTCGTGCTCTCGGAGCGTCTGCTCTTTTACAGACGTCTGCTTGAACAGCCAGCTACCGCCCCCCTCCGCCGCGGCATTCTATCTGGCAGTTCCAACCCCGTCACCCAGCCCCACCGAACGCCGCTAGCGATGTGCATCTGAGTTTCCGAGCTTCAGAACCAAATTCACACGCTGTTTGGGTAGCAAGGGCTGAATCACCGCAAACGTTCCAACCTCACCGTTTCGTTTTAAATCAAAGGTTTAATCGCCGTGAATGCCACACCCAAACATTCATCCAGCACAGCGAATCTAAACTCGACGAACAAAAACTCGACGAACAAGGTGAATCGTAAGCAGGACGACCTGTTCGAAAACTCGACGATGACCTTTGGCGAACACTTGGAAGAGTTGCGCCATTGTCTGATCAGGGCAATCCTCGCTTTGGCCATAGGTCTAGGCATCGGATTGACCGTTGCGAACAAGGTCGTTCGATACGTTTCCGAACCGCTTAAAGAAGCCATCCTGGATTTCAACGCTAAGAAGAACCTAGCGATGCTGGGTTATGAAGACCTCAATGATCCCAAAGTCAAAGCGTTGCTGCCCAAACTGGTTGAGCAATCGCTGAAATGGCAGGTGGTCTACGAAATCCCGTCCGAGTTTCAAACGCCGGCGACGGCAGAACTGGTCGCGAAGCCATCATCTCCCGAGACAGCTGACAAGAAGGACGCTGCAACTGACGACTTGGATAAAAAATCCGATGGCAAAGTCGTCCAAGTCGCTGATGGCCAAAAATTGGATCGAAGCGACTTAAAAGCACTTTTGCATGCCCTTCCTAGCCCCGATCAGTTGATCCCCAAAGTCCAACTGATCCGCGACACGACTGGACTGACAACACTGAAAGTCGAAGAATCGTTCATGATCTGGGTCAAAGCCGGCTTGATCGTCGGTGCTGTGGTCTCGTCCCCTGCGGTGTTCTATTTTCTTTGGCAGTTCATTGCCGCTGGACTACACCAACACGAGCGAAAGTACGTTTACATTTACTTGCCCGTCAGCGTGACCTTGTTCGTTAGCGGCGTCGTGCTGGCGTTCTTCCTGGTACTGCACTACGTGCTGAACTTCCTGTTGGCATTCAATGGCAGCATGGATGTTGAGATGGAACCGCGGCTGACGCACTACATCAACTTTGTTTTGTTGCTGCCGTTGGGATTCGGCTTGGCGTTCCAGCTTCCACTGGTGATGCTGTTCCTACAGCGAATCGGGCTGATCGAAACCGCCGCTTACGTGGGCAGTTGGCGAATCGCGATCTTGGTGATCTTTTTCCTTTCGATGATCCTGACTCCAGCCGATGTGACCAGCATGATTGCTTTGGCGATCCCGCTGATGTTCTTGTATTTCATGGGCATTTTGATGTGCCACTTTATCCCGCGTGGTCCCGGTTTGGGTAGCGGTGCGTACGACCCGGCGTAACCGGCTTCCCTGCCGTGCCGATCGTCATGCCAAGGCACTAGGCAAGACGGTCACCCAGCAATGCAGCCAAGGTTTCTTCGCTCAGCGGTGAATCTCCACCAAAGACGGTGTCATCGCCGCCTTCACCGAAGATCCAGTCGTTTCCGGCACCACCGAAGATGACATCGTCGTCACCTTCATCTTCGGCGGATGCGACAGGAGCGTCGTCCTCAACAGTTTCCATTGACTCGTCTGCAGCTTGATCATCGTCATCGAGTTCGTCACCACCGGCAACGGGCTGATCAATCACGTCGCTAGGAGCGCTGTCGCCACCGGTTGTATCCTCGGCAACTGGTTCATCGGCAAGCTCATCAACAGGCTCGTCGATTGCTTCGTCAACGGTATCTTCAACAACGGCTCCGTCGTCTGCCATGTCGGGACTGGTGGTGTCGTCAGTCGCAACCGGTTCATCGACAACCGTTTCGTCAATCGCTTCGGTAACGATGTCGACTTCCGGATCAGAGCTGTCCGTTTCGGATACTGGTTCGCTCGTTTCTTCGCCAACCATTTGCTCGTCGGTCGAAGATCCATCACCCGACAAGTCATCGGCAGTTTCTAGATCGCATTCTTCGGTCGCTGAATCGACTTCCTCGGTCATGAGTGTTTCCTCGGCAACCGTTTCGTCAGCGACGACTTCATCGGCGGTGTCTTCGCCGATGACTTCGCCTTCGGTGGAATCCTGCTGGACAGTTTCGTCGACAAATTCATCGATCACTTCTACCTCGGTCGCTTCATCACCAACCGCAGTTTCGTCAACCAATTCCTCATCAAGTAGTCCACCATTGTCGATCGCCTGTTCCTCAGTCGTCGACTCAGCAATGAACTCCTCGTCCATCAGGTCATCGCCTGCAAAGTCAACGTCCAGGTCCGCAACAACGTCGGTCTCATCAACTGCCTCTCCGGAGTCGGCGACTTCTTCAGCTGGCAATGTGTCTTCAGCTGGCAATGTGTCTTCAGCTGGCAATGTGTCTTCAGCTGGCAATGTGTCTTCAGCTGGCAATGTGTCTTCAGCTGGAAGGGTATCCTCAACCGGCATTGCGTCATCCGCCGGTTGTGTACCTGCACTGCCACAAGTTGAATCAACGGGACTGTCCGAATCATCCAAGATGTCGACTACGACGTCGTCCGTGTTGTTTTCGGGATCGATATCGCCATCGCCGGCAGGCTGGTCACCGGTGTCATCCACCGCAGTGTCGTCTTCGGCGACAGGAGCATCCGCTTCTGAATCGGTTTGGTCGACAGCATCCGCGTCACCAACAGTGTCGTCAGCTGCAGCATCATCACCGGAGTCTGCGGACCCAGGATCTGAATCGATCACGATGTTCTCGCCAGTGCCCCCTAGCAAAATGTCATCACCGCCACCGCCGAGGATGACATCGGAACCCGCACCGGCAACCAGGATGTCATTTCCCGATCCGCCCATCAGCACGTCGTTCCCGCCACCGGCCCGCATGATCGAATCGATCGACGTGTCATTGACCAGCAAGTCATCGCCAGAAAATGCTTCGAAGATAATTTTGTCGATCGCGGCGGCATCAAATGTTTGCTCTTCCGAATCGGTCACTTGGCCTTCGGAGTCAAGCGATTGCAGTTTGACAACAACCGAATTCTCGACAGTGTAAACTTCGGCGATGTCGTTGCCGGCCGTTCCTTCGATGTGCAGTGTTGTGTCGACCAGTCCGATGTCACCGGCCAAAAGTTTTCGACTTTCCAAAGCCTGAACACTTAAACGTTTCATTCCTATATCCTTAAACAAGGCGAGACAGTCGGGCACTGCCTTCATCATTTGAATCGCGAATTGGTGCCCGCGAAGGTCCACATCGAATCGCCACAAATCGTCCGATCGCGATACTGTGTGAACGGAACATCGCTAACGCACCGAGCGCGCCAATCATTCACTCGCACTGCGGAAACACTGACCAAACACCGTAAATCACGGGATATAATTCGATCGCTTTGTCATAGAACCGATGCGATGCCTAGCATGGCGCGATGGAATGAATTTCAATCTCGCGTGTAAAAACTTCTCTTTCTCTGTCCCACCTGATCGCCGACAGCCCGTTTTGATGATGCCAACCCAATGAAAAAGTCAGACGTCTTAAAGTTACTGAAAGAGAACACGAACGAACGCGGAATCGAGCACTGGAAGAAACGTGGGCAGAAAGATTCCGGCCTCAAAAGCTTTGGAATCGGGCTGACGGTCTTGCGAAAACTAGCAAAACAGATCGGTCGAGACCACGAACTCGCACTTCAGCTTTGGAAGTCGGATGTTTACGACGCAAAAATCGTCGGCCTGCTCATCGATGAACCCAAAAAGGTCTCTCGCCAGCAAGCTGAACAGCAGGTCGAAGATTTAAAAGGCGGCTACCTAACGCACGTTTTTGCATCCTGCGACGCGACACTCGCCAAGACGCCGATCGCTTTTGACTTGGCATGCGACTGGATGGAAAGCGAAGATCCGCTCCGACGCCAATGTGCGTACGGACTGATTTACGAACTGTCCAAGAAGAACCCCAAGGGGATGGATGACGAGTTTCTTATATCGCTAATCAAACGCATTCAAGATACGATTCATGACGAACCCATGTGGGTTCGAGAATCCATGAACGCAGCCTTAATGGGAATTGGCAAACGCAACAAGAAACTTAACCAAGCAGCTTTGCGAGCAGCCAAGGCAATTGGTCCCGTCGACATCGACTATGGCGACGACAACGCATGCCAGCCTCTGGACGTGGTGAAACATCTTACCGCCGATCACCTAAAGCAGAAGCTTGGTATTAAGTAGGGTGGCTGGTCGGCACGGCGCAGCGTGCCGGGTACTTTGGGAATGCTCGAATCGTACCCATCACGGTCCCCGTGATGCAGCCGGGTTGCTTTGGTAGACCGGGATACTAGCTAGCGGCACGGCGGAGCGTGCCGGGTACTTTGGGAGTGCTCAAATCGTACCCATCACGGTCCCCGTGATGCAGCTGGATTGCTTTGGTAGACCGGGATACTAGCTGGTCGGCACGGCGGAGCGTGCCGGGTACTTTGGGAACGCCTGAATCGTACCCATCACAGTCCCCGTGATGCAGCTGGGTTACTTTAGTAGACCGGGATGCTAGCTGGCGGCACGGCGGTGCGTGCCGGGTACTTTATGCCGAGTACTTTTGTGGGGAAGGGTGTAGGTGTTGCTAGAACTGGTCCGGGGCGTTCGGCTGCTGCCAGGCACTCATGCCACCGTCAACGTAAATCGTTTGGCCATGGACATGCTCGGCAGCATCGGATAGCAAAAACACGACCGTTCCTGCACAGGCATTCGCCGGTGGGACTTGTCCATTTGGCGTATGCAACTCCATCCAACGTCGCATGTTGCCTTGATCAATCGCAGGGCCGGTCAATGGCGTCCAAACCAATCCCGGTGCCATCGCGTTGACTCGAATGCCATGAGGCGCCAGAGATACACAAAAGCTACGGACCATCGCCGCGACCGCTCCCTTGCTGGTGTCGTAAGCAGTGTGGTCAAGCTCGGACAACAATCCGTTGATCGATCCTGTAAACACCACCCGACCTGTGATACCATCTGCCGCCCATCTCCGGGAAATTGCCTGAGTCAAAAAATACCCGGCGCTGACATTCAGATGCATCGTCTTCATGTAGCGATCGAAATCCATTTCGAAATAGGGAACGTCGCAATAGGTGCCCGCATTGTTGACAAGTAGGTCGACATCCGGCATCGCCAAGACAATGTCGTTGACCAAGGAATCCATGTATTCTCCGGGCGCGCGTGACAGATCACAGCACAATAAAGTTGCCGAAACGCCTTCCTCCCGACACCGCTGAAGTGTTCGCTGTGCTTGATCATCGTCATCCAACCCGACCAACAAAACATCCGCCCCGGCTTTGGAAACCGCGACTGCTATTTCGCCACCGATACCTTGCGTGCCTCCGGTGATCAGTGCTTTGCGACCTTGCAGTTGCTTCATGAAATTGACCGTGTGTGTTTCCACTAAGACTGTCACTTCGAGGTGAACCGATTTCATATGCGGCAGGTGATTGCCACGGACGCCAATATAGCGGCTCTCCACACCCCAATTGTCGATGTGATTCACATCCGATGCGTCCAGTGCGATTTGCAGGGCGGTCATCTTGTCGGCCCCATCAAAACTGTGCAGACTACCCTGCCGACACATGGCTCTGCAGGAACGGTCTAGCTAGCCAATTCAGATCAGCAGCAAGTCATTTGCTTGCCATAAAATGACGGCCCCAATTGCAAACGATGTGTCGTTTCAACTCCCTTCCCCGGACCAATCATCTCGCAAATGTCACACGAAGCTCGATTTGAATCACTCGGACTGGAACTACCACCAGCACCAAAGCCAGCAGGTGTCTACAAACCGATCGTCGTCGTCAACGGGATCGCCTATTTGTCGGGGCATGGTCCACTGCAATCCAACAAGACACTGATCACCGGACGTCTCGGCTTGGACATGGACGTCGAAGCTGGCTATGACGCTGCTCGACAAACCGGACTTTGTTTGCTCGCTACCCTAAAAGCCCACTTCGGAACGCTCGACAAAGTCAAACGCGTTGTCAAATTGCTGGGCTTGGTCCAGTGCGTTGACGGATTCCCGGATACACCTGCGGTCATCAACGGGTGCAGCGAACTGTTCCGTGACGTGTTTGGGGAAGAAAACGGTGTTGGTGCCCGCAGTGCGATCGGTACAAACAGCTTGCCAGTCAAAATGGCTGTCGAGATCGAAGCGATCTTCGAAGTGGAAGAATAGACCACGGAGTGTGCACAGTCGCGCGGTCAACGCTCAATTCAACTTTGCCGCGCGAATGCTCGCGATCGCGAATCAGGATCCTACAGATTTGATTTGCGATCGGAGCTGTTTTGCTCGATCGCAAGTCAAGTGACAACGCCTCATCACGGGGCACATCCCGAGGCATCACTGCACAATCTCCATGCAGAAAAGGAAGCGGCTAGCCTTCGCCAGATAGCTTCCTGACGGTGCGACAAGAAACCCAACTCGGCTCTAGCGGAACCCTGAACGCCGCAATCTGTCATCAATGCCGCTGGGTAATCCCGCACCTTTTGCTGGGATCCGAGCCTCTGCGTCGCAAGCCTGAAATGGCATTTTCTGGCCCATTAGATGCACTCTAGGTGAATCCAATAACGATTCAATCTGGCCCTGGAGAACACGCCATGGGATTCTTGGACGAATTAAATACGGAGCGAGTGAAGGATCTTCCGCTCAGAGACGCGATCGCGATAAACGAACACACCATCGCGCGAGCCGCAATCGCGCTGATGCGATCAAATGACATCGGGTGCGCTGTTGTTGTCAAACATCAGTGGGAACCCTGCGGCATGTTTACTGAACAGTCCGTCATTCGGTTGCTACACGATGGCGTTTCGCTGGACTCGACTGCGGTGTCGAAATACCTGGATCCGTCGTATCGCTGCGTTTCGCTGTCTTCACCAATCCGTCGTGTCTGGGACGCGATCGTCAATGATGGTGCGCGATTTTTGTGTGTCACCGACGACGACGGCCAACTCGTCGGACTCGCCGGTCAGCGGAGCCTGGCGGAGTACTTGGGCGATTGCTATGCCCGCCAAGTCGCCGTCCAACGGCTTGGCAGTAAACCTTGGATGCTCGAACGAGAAGGTGCTTAAAGATGAACCAATACCATCGCTTTGATGCCCCTGATCCACTGCCCGATCCACTGAGTGATTACGATCGTCCAGAGTATCGCGACAGCACTGCTGAGCACCTGGGGGAACACCAAGTCAATGAAATCAACCATCATCCCTACCTGACGATTGATGCCGAGGCGACAGTCGAACAGGCAATCGATCTGCTACACAAGGAAGGTGTCTCTAGCCTGCTGGTACTGCGGGACGACAAACTGGTCGGGATCTTTACCGAACGGGACGTGCTGGAAAAGATCGCGGAACGGTACAACCGAGTCCGCCTTGATCTGGTCGAAGACTACATGACCAATGACCCCACGATCGTCTACTCGGGCGTGCCTGCCGCGGCGGCCGTTGCGGCAATCGCGATTGCTGGCCATCGGCACGTTCCGGTGCTGAACATGGACGACGAAATCGTAGGAATCGTCAGCCCCAGACGAGTCTTCCAATTCGTCGAAACCTCTTGGCAATCGTAGCAGCCAATCTAGTGATCGTCCGGCGGGATATTCCGAGGACTAGACCGTCGCTCGAACGGAATGCTTAAGTCGGCCATCCATTGTCGATGACCGACTTCATTGCATCCAAAGTCTCTTTGCTGACGTGATGCTCAATCCCTTCACTGTCGATAGCCGCTGTTTGCTCGCTGACGCCAAGCCGCCGCAGGAACGCTTCGACGATCTCATGCCGCTGTTTTGATCGCGTCGCCAAACGCTTTCCATCGGGAGTCAACTCGATCGGCTGATAAGGTGCGGTGACAACCAAACCGTCGCGTTGCAACCGCTTGATCGTGTTGTTGACCGTTGCATGCGTGACCGCAAACTGCTCCACCAAGTCGACCGCGCGACAGACGCCATTGCTGGCGATCGACTCGGCGATCGCTTCGACATAGTCTTCAGCAACCTCGCTGGCATGGTCGCGACGGGTTCGTTCGTGTTTTTTCTTTCGCAATGAGGGCTGGCCGATTCAGAAATATGGTTTTGGAAACACATATTCTAGAACATCTTCCTGTCCGTCTGCGAGGTCGCTTGACACGTTGAAACGCCGATTGTTGGCCCCCACGAACCCACCCTACTTGCAAACGAATCGCTTGCGGGATAATCTTAGCCGACACTAACTTAGCCCAGACTAAGTCGGCGTTGGGCTTGCGTATCCTGTCACGAGCAGCGACAGAGAAACACCGCGTTTGAAACACACCCAGAAAGTTAGCCATTGCTAACTTATAGGATTTCCATGATCTCAAGAAACTTGGTTCGCCGTCCGCGTGGATTCACGCTCATTGAATTGCTGGTGACGATCGCGATCATCGGCATGCTCGTTGGGCTTCTGCTACCCGCAGTGCAAGCATCCCGAGAGGCGGCTCGGCGAATGTCCTGTAGCAATAACCTGCGGCAGATCGGATTGGCGACTCAAAACTATCATTCGGCCTTTCGCCAGTTTCCTCCGGGATACGTTTCCCATCCCACGCGTGATGGCAACGCTCCACCAAACGTGCGAATGGATCCGATCACCTGGGACGCGGGTCCTGGCTGGGGATGGCAATCGGCAATCCTGCCCCACGTCGAAGCTGGGTCGTTGTTCGGGTCATTGCGGATGGACCAACCCCTTTGGTCAGATCACAACCGCGAACTTGTAGCCCAAGATCTTCCTTGGACACTTTGTCCGTCAGCCACCGAAAGCGAAAATCCGCTTTGGGTTCAAAATGAATCTGGCGACACGATGACGATCGCCGGGGCCGAGCTTCGCTTGGGAAGAAGCCATTACGTCGCCAGCCACGGCCAAGAAAGCTGCTGGGGCGAATGTGGATCCGCTGCCACCGGCGAGGTCTTTAGCAATATCTATACCGCGGAAACGAAGATCGTCAAAATCGAAGGAGACGCCCAACAAGTTGCCGACGGACCGTTCTATCGAAATTCACGAACCAGATTTCGAGACGTCCTTGATGGGACCACAAACACGATCTTTTATGGCGAACACAGCTCTGCGCTCAGCGACAAAACTTGGGCCGGAGTCGTTCCTGGTGCCTTTACCCATCCAAAGTTTTCCAGCCCCGAAAATGGGCCCGACGCAGCGGCGACGCTAACCCTGGTCCACGGGGGGCCTTCAGGTGGCGAGCTTGACATCACCGGAAACCCCATCATTCACCCGGTCAATTTCCCAACCTATCACGTCGGGCAGATGTACTCCCAACACCAAGGCGGCGGCTATGTCTGCATGGGCGACGGTTCCATCCAGTTCATCACCGATTTTGTAGACCTACTCATTTGGGCGGAACTGTGTAGCATGCGAGAACATGAAGTCATCAACTGGGAGAAACTCTAGTGAGTACGCAATCACGCCAGAACTTTTTATTGGCCTTCGCCACCCTGGCGGTCGTCGGCTTTGCGCTTTACTTCTTTTTTCCCAAAAGCGAAATCGTCCTGAGTAAGCCGGGATACGACATCACCCTGGCTCTTTTTCGCACCTGCAACCAAAGCAGTGATATCGAGGTCGCTCGAATTGAGCAGCTCGTTCAGCGGATGCGAAACCAACTTCAAGCCGAAGAAGTCTCTGCGATCGAATCCATTCTGGCATTCGCAAAGGACGGACAGTGGAAAACAGCAGACTTGGCTTGTCGACAATTGCTTGAAGCACAAATCAGTCGCCAGTAACCTCAGTCGCAGTAACCACTGAACGAACGACTGATTGTCGACATTGAACCCGAGTGCCATAGCTGCCGTTAAAGTCAGCCATAGCGACTTCGCTGTTGAATTGCCATCGCCCCAGTGCTTTCACGGTCGAAAGCACCGGTTGCCCTTACTGCCTAAGACACGGCTGCGACCGAAACCTTAGACGTTCTTCCAGGCTCGTTCGCTGGCACTTGCCAAAACCGCATCACAAACCTTTTGGGTTTCCAGGGCTGTTCGGAAAGTTGGCTCGCACGGCTCACCGGTTTCCAACGACTTCAAGAAGTCAGCAACCTGGTGAATGAAGCTATGTTCGTAGCCGATGTTCAAACCTGGAACCCACCAATTTCCCATATAGGGTTGGTCACCATCGCTGATGTGGACGCTGCGCCAACCGCGGACGATTGAGTCATCATTGTGATCGAAGTACTCCAGGCGATGTAGATCGTGCAGATCCCATCGGATCGAAGCATTTTGGCCGTTGATCTCGAAGGTGTAGAGTGCTTTGTGGCCGCGTGCATAGCGGGTCGATTCGAATAGCCCCAACGATCCATTTGCGAAGTGGCAATGGAATGCACAGGCATCATCGATCTTGACTTGCTTTTTCTCACCGGTTTCCGCATGGACACGTTCTTTGATGAACGTTTCGGTCACAGCAGAAACGTCGCTGATACCACCGTTCAACCAGATCGCCGTGTCGATGCAGTGAGCCAGCAAGTCACCCGTGACACCGCTTCCCGCCGCTTCGGCATCCAATCGCCAAGTGGCCGCGCCACCCTGAGGAACGTCTTCGGAGATCGTCCAGTCCTGCAGAAAATTGGCGCGGTAGTGATAAATCTTTCCGAGCCGCCCTTCATCGATCAGTTGCTTTGCCAAAGTAACCGCTGGGATACGACGATAGTTGTACCAGACGGTATTTTTAACGCCGGCCTTCTCGACCGCTTCACACATCCGTTCGCCTTCGGCGGTGTTCATCGAGATCGGTTTTTCGCAAAGCACCATCTTGCCAGCTTCGGCAGCTGCGATGGCGATCTCCGCATGCAGATTGTTAGGCGTGCAGATATCAATCGCGTCGATATCATCACGTTTAAGCAACTCTTTCCAGTCGGTTTCGACTGACTCATATCCCCACTGATCGGCAAACGCCTGTGCCTTTTCTTTGTTCCGCGCACAGACGGCTTTCAGAACCGGTTTGTACTCAAGATCAAAAAAGTGATTCGCTTGGCAGTAACCATTGCTGTGAGTCCGGCCCATGAATCCATAGCCGACCATACCGATATTGAGAGGTTTCATGATGAAATTGTTGGAAGGTAGTCGTGGTGGGTAGTTGAATTGAGGAGGAGGAGGCGACCTGCTTGCGAAGCAATCGTTCAGACATGCAAGATGTCATGCAAGACATCGCCACTTGTCGATCTCGCTGGCGCCGACAGATGCACCAAGCGAATCACGGCGAAAGCTTTCAGATCGCTTCGTCGACTTTGATCATCGCGTCAAGAATTGTGTTCCAAGTGTCTGGCTTTTCCAAAGTCGCATTGGGGAACATACAGCCGTCCCAGCAGATGTGTTGGATGCCGCGTTGATCGGCATCTTTCAACCAGTACTGGGAACAGCGAACGATGTCCAACTTTCCGTTTGGATCATCAGCCGGGCAGTGCTTTCCGGTCTTGTCGTGCGTTCCTGCGCCGTGAACTTGTCCGTCGTTTTGTGCGACGTGAAAGTCGATCGTCCAAGGGCGAAGCTTGTCCGTCATTTGCTCGTACGCGGCGTAGAACTCTTCTTCGCTATACCCGTCTTTAAGCAGTGCATGTTCCGGTGCGTTGTATCCCATCAGATACAGATAGGTGTGCGCCAAGTCGGCTTGGAACCCAAGCGTTTCAGGCATGCCGACTTCTTCAAGCAAGTCCAGCATGTCTTTCCAACTGTGCATCCCGGCCCAACAGATCTCACCTTCGGCGGCCAAACGTTCGCCGTGATCAGCCGCAATCTTCGCCGCTTCACGGAACGTACCGGCGATCTTCTTCGTATTCGCCGGTGCGTCCTCACGCCATTTTTCGACACCGAATTCGGCGCTGTCGATACGGATGACTCCGTACTGACGAACGCCGTGCTCGTTGAAGATTCCTGCGATGCGGCATGCCATTTTCACAGCCGACAAAAACTTGTCGACCTGTTCTTTATCACCCATCGCGGAATCACCAACGGTTCCTGGCCAAACCGGAGCGACCAACGACCCAACGGCGAAACCTTTCGACGCGATCAGATCCGCGATCTTTCGCAGTTCATCGTCGCTGGCTTGCGGATCGGTGTGTGGCAAGAACAGGAAGTAATCGATCCCGTCGAACTTACGGCCATTAACTTCGGCTGCTGCGGTCAAGTCCAACATGTGTTCCAGGCTAATTGGCGGCTCCTCACCGGGACCGTCACCTTTACCAACCAAGCCTGGCCACATCGCGTTATGCAGTTTCATCGTTCTCTATCGCGTTAAAAATCGAAGGGAAAATTAATCGTGTTCGGCGGACGCAGGATTGCTGATCAGCTACCAGCTTTTGGCAAGTTGTCGTGTGTGTTTGGACCGAAGTATCGCAGACCGACGAGCGGTTCGCTGCCAAGGTTTTCGATCTCGACCCCACCGGTAGCCGCGACGTGAGAGATAAAGACTTCGTCCGTCGTGTTTTCTCCGAAACGAATCATCGCCGGCGTTTGCAAATCCAATGCGCCCATTCGGCCGCGTCCCTGGACCGTGATCCAGCTGCTCGCACCGGGATCTTTTAGCGTGCACTTCGCCCCAGGTTGAATCGTCATTTCCTTGGCGCTAAACAGCTGCTGTCCGTCAACGGTTCCGTAGACGATCCATTTGTCGACATAGCCGTCTCCACTGCGACTTTCGTCAACGATAGGCTCCAAGTAGTTGCTTTCTTTGAAGTGGGTGTCGACGTTCTTGTCCCAATCCAACTGCCCGACGATGAAGTCCAAGTCTTGATGCTTCTCTTCCGGCATGTCTTTAACGAGCAGTTCCCATGGCACGTAGCGTCCTTCGACGATGGACTGATACATGCCGAAGACGTCGCTGCCCCATTGTGGCTCGTAGGTGCAAAGTGAACCGGGAGCATGCAAAACGCCAGGAGGAATCAACCAGCCGGTACCACGCTTCAGGCGATAGGCACGACTGAGGTCCAGGATGCCATTGTCACCTTCGTTCCAGTTTTCCAAACAACGGCGAACGTCTTCGGGCTGCGTTCCGGGTTCCAGCCCCATGAAGGTGTACGCGAAGTTGTTGTCGACGTTATTCAGCTGTGGTGGGAAGTAGTAACTTTCTGGCTTGCCTTCTTGTCCAACCAATGCGGCGTCTTCGAAAGACTGGTGCATGTGGTGCGGGATAGGCCCCATGTTGTCAAAGAACTTGCTGTAGACAGGCCAGCGTTCATATTTGCCAAAGATCGCTTCACCGACGATGTCGTTGCCTCGTTCTGCGACAGCATCTTTGAGCATGAACTTTTGGCCTTCGAACAAACAGAAGCTCTGCCCTTCGTGCCACACGCGACCGTCATTTGCCGCGTCGGTCGTGCTACCGAACCAACGCTCATCGATTCCGCCTCGGTTGGCCCCGAAGCGATAGTAATCGCCGGGGTGCAATTTGATTCGGCGTCCGGGATGCAAGAAAGATCGGGGAACCCAAGTCGGAGTGAGTCGCAGCAAACCGCCACCGGCGTCCATCGCCGAATCCAAGATGGAAGAGACCGAATCGCCTTTGATGAGACCGTCATCGAGCTTTACTTGAGTCATAGAAGGTGACTAACTGAGGGTGGTGGAGGGAAATGCGAGCGCCAATTATCGCATGTTTGCGGCGGCAAGTCTGCCCGCATGTTGTATTGACTGCAGACACCGGCGACAAGATTGCTGGCATCTTCACACCACCAAGAATACCGGCGAATTTAGATTCGCTGCGGCGAAAGACCGCCCGAACCGCACAAGCGGCAGGGATCACCTCGTTGGGCAACACCCCGACGTAGCGATGACGACTTGTCGCAGGAGGCTCAAGCACCAATCCAGATCACCTCCACGCGAAAGAACACGATGTGATAAAACCGGAATCCGGTGCAGATCCAGAAGCGAGCCGAAGGAAAAACGGAGTGCGAAATCGACACAACGGATGGGCCCCTGGATTGATCGAACAAGATCGTCGACACTGACTGGCCCACTCAGCTTGCCGCGACGCAGCCTCATGATGCACACGCGTTTGTCGGCGAAGACATTTTTCAAAATGTCCGTGTCCAAGGTTTTCAGACGCGTGCTTGGTGCGGCCCAAATCGAGCTCAAAATTACTGACGAGACAACAACGCAATGGTGAAAACGCGCACGCTTCGATCCATCGACGACCGCACGCAAAGCATCCTTTGGTACGAGAAGTCTCCGTTGGCCCTGATGGTCGAGACCGCCGAAGGCACGATCACATGTAAGCACGGTCGATTCGTCGGCGGGCGATCCGATGGAGTCGAAATTGTGCGTATCGACACGGGTGCGATTGTCTTGGATGTGTTGCCAACGCGCGGAATGGCGATTTGGAAAATCGAATCGCGAGACACTCGTTTCGGTTGGGACTCGCCAATCGACGGACCGGTCCATCCGTCATTGGTGCCAACCTATGATCCTAGCGGTCTTGGCTGGCTGGAAGGCTTTGACGAACTACTCACCCGTTGTGGACTCAACAGCAACGGGGCGCCCGAACACGACAACAGCGGAAAACTTGTCCATCCTCTTCACGGGAGGATTGGCAATTTGCCGGCGGACGGTTTAGTCGTCGAATATGACGAAGTCGCGGGTCGTCTGGAACTGATCGGTGAGATCCGAGAGAGTCGGCTGTTCTTTCCCAACCTGCGATTGGTCAGCCGGATTCGCGTCCATGTTGGAAGCACGAAAGTCGACGTTCTGGATGACGTCACCAACGACGGTTCGCAAGAAGCAACGATGCAATTGCTGTATCACATCAACGTCGGCAGCCCCGTCTTAGAAGCCGGCTCAAAGGTTGTAATGCCGATCGAAGAGCTAGCCCCGAAAGATTCGCTTTCGGCGGGTGAGATCGAAACCTGGGATAAGTACGAAGGCCCGCAGTCGGGATACTCCGAACGTGTCTATTTCGCAAAATTGCGCAGTGACGATCACGACCAAACAACCGTGATGCTGCACAACGCTGGCGCCGATCGTGGCTTGGCGGTGACCAGTTCGACGCGAACACTGCCTCGATTCATCGTTTGGAAAAATACCGGCGACTTAGCAGATGGATACGTCACCGGTCTGGAACCGGCGACCAACTATCCCAACACTCGGTCATTTGAAGCCAAGCAAGATCGAGTCTTAAAGATCGCACCGGAGCAAACGATTTGCTTCCGAGTCTCCCTGGAACCGCTGACCGATAGCGAAGCGGTCAATGCGACCCGCGATCGAATCGACCTGATTGCCGGAAGCGATCCGACAAAAATCCACAGCACGCCACGTCCAGGCTGGACGCCAGGTGCATGACGCAATCGATGCGTGCACGCGCATTGATTGCTGAACTAGTTGGTTTCGGGATTTCCGATCACACCACTGCTGACAGGCCAGCCTTGCGCCCATTGCAATTGGACCTGTGCCCGGTTGTGATCGGCTACCGCCTGAAGGTATGCCTCGTTGGCTTTCTGAAACGCCTCGTTGGACTGTAGCACTTCGAGCGGAAGCCCCTCACCGTCACGAATCCGAGAAAGATTTCGTTCGTAGCTCTGAGACGCAGACTTGATTGCGATTTGAGTCGATTCGATACGAGCCTTCGTTTGGATGACTTGCCAATAGGCCTGCGAAACTTGCTCGGCCACTTGGTCCATCCGGCGCAAACGTTCGTATTTCGCTTGCTGAATCTCCGCGGACCGAACACGCCGTGCGGCTCGATCGCCAAACCCAAGGTTCCGAAGCTGCCAAGTCATCGCCGCATCGAAGTCATACCGACTGTCAAAGTTCTCTGGATCGGCTCCCAAGCCGCCACCAAACGAACCGGTCGAGAATCCAAGCAAAACACTGGGAACCAGCGGAGCATACTTTTCTCGGCGATAAGCTTCACAGGCCGCCGCCACCAAAGCGCTCGATTCCTTCAGCTCCGGCCGTCGACTTAGCCCGGTCGCGACCATCATGCCCTGCATTGATGATTTTTCCGCCGCCGACATTTTGGAGACGTCATCAAGTTGGTTCAGGTCCAACGGAATCATTCCGACATCGACCGCGTGAACCAGACGTGTGTCTTCCAAGCTGATCGCTCGTGTCAGTTCAGCGGATTTCATCGCGACGAATTGATCCGCCTCCGCCAAGCGACTGTTGACGAGTGCCAACTCGGTTTCCAATCGGTCGGCGTCGGCCCGCAAACCTTCACCAGCTTCGGCGTAGTCCGCGGTCAGTTTCGCAAGCTTTTGTGTTCGATCGACACAGGCATTCCAAATCGCGACGCGCTGCTGTGCTTCTAACAAATTGATGTACGCGACCGCGACATCCCGAAGTGTCTGATTTAAAGCTGCACCGGCAGCGTGTCCCTGGGCCCACGCGTTCTTTTCGGCAACGCGTGGCAAAAACACCGCGTCGGCAAGATGAAATTGTGCAACTACGCCGGGATTGGGAGTCGTCCCTGCCCCCGTCGCTCGATTCCCCAAACCGTACTGAAATGAGTTTCGGTTGACATCGACGATATTGCCATCACTCGCTTGATAGTTTCCGTCATGTCGATGAAACGAGAACCCGGCTTGGATCGATGGAAGCCACAAAACTTGGGTCTGTTCAAGTTGGGCATAGGCATGCTGCACTCGCCATCGGGCATGGCCGACAACTGGATGCCCTGCTGACACCATCGCAAGAGCGGATGGCAGGTTAAGTGACAACTTGCCATCGGAATCCCAATCGTTGTCTAAACCAGAGTTGCTTTCGCCCGCAACGTCATCGGTGATTTCATTGCCCAGATTGACGAGCTGCCTGACCGTCATGTCTTCATCGCCCGCCTCCGCTTCATCGATTAGCAACTCGGCAAGTCGTGATTGAGACTTCGGATGATCCGCAGAGAAAGCGAGCGCGTCGTCTACAGAATTTGGCTCGGCGACTTCCCAAGCGGTCACCGCAAGTGCCGGAGTGGCCTTTGACTCTGCAGCGGCTGCTTTAACTTTGTCGACTTGCAGGTCACTCGACTGGACCACCGGAGTCTCGGCAGGCGAAGCGGCCTCGATCGCTAAACCAGGCGCTTCGGCAGGCAAGGTCGATCGCGATGCCGTGCACCCAACGGAAAAGACACCGGCGAGCCCAAGGCAACCGATTTTGACGATGGATTTTCCCATGCTTTGACCCGCTCGAACGATTTCCGGAAACAACGGTCCTACGGATTTTGCTTCGGCAACCGACAGCAACGAAAATAGCGTGCGAATCGAATGGGAGAATCAAGATTGTCATTTTCGAGCGTTAAAATGACTGTTGTGATAACTATGATGCGGACACAGTTCGGGCAAACGTTGTCGTCCGTAACGATTATGCGGGTCGCGAGAAAACGACCTGGCGAGACAACGCCCACCTGCACCGCCCCCCGACAACGATCGCTTCAAAGCTTTCTTACATGACAAAGAAGAAAACTGTCTGGCTTGCCATTGCAATGGCTGTAACGATGACGACTGCCGGATGCCGACGGTCGACCGATGTCAAATTGATTGACGAAGACAAGTTCAAGACGCCGGTGCGAACGGTGGCGCTGAGCACCAACACGCTCGAACGCTCGACGGTTCAGCCCGCCAGCATCCACGCGTATTACGAAAGTCACGTTCGTCCACAAGCCACTGGCGTTGTGACGGAGATCGCGGTCGATATCGGTGACGTTGTCAAGAAAGGCGATGTGCTGTTGAAAATTGAAGTCCCCGAGCTGCTCATGCAGCGAGAGATTCTTCGAGCCAAGGTCAGCCGCTTGGAAGCCGCCGAACGGCGTGAATCTGCTGGTGTGGAATTGGCGGCCGCAGAAGTCACCTCGGCAGAAGCACAACTCAGTGAAGCGAAAAGCTTGCTAGGTCAAATCGACGCTTCGTTGGCGGCATCCGAATCTGAGTTCAACCGAACCGAAGACTTGGTCAATCGTGGTTCACTGCAACAACGTGTTCTCGATGAAGTCCGAAAGAAACGAGACAGTGAAGCCGCCGCCAAACAATCCGCTTCAGCGGCTATCGAATCGTCGCAAGCGATGGTTAAAGTTGCGATGGCCAAGCAGACTGCCGCTGCGGCAGATCTCGATGCGGCAAAGGCGGAAACAGAAATAGCCCGACGCCAATTGGATGAAATAGAAGTTCTGATCGACTTTGCTTCCGTCCGGGCCTCGATTGAGGGCGTGATCACCGCTCGAAATGTCGAGCCGGGTAACCTTGTCGGACCGGACGCCGAAGGCAGCAAACCACTGCTAGTGATCAGTCAAATTGACAAGGTCAGAGTCCGAATCCCTGTCCCCGAGATCGAAGCCGCTCACGTCTCTCGCGGCGACCAAGTATCGCTGTCGTTCCCTTCGTTTGCCGATGAACCGCCGATCAAAGGGACCATCGCTCGAACGACTTCGGCATTGACACCGCAATCACGGACGATGCTAGCCGAGGTCGACCTAGAAAACGGTGAAGGAAAGTTCTTGCCGGGCATGTTCGGTCAAGCATCGATCCAGATGGCGGCGCAGACGACAGCAAAAACTTTGCCATCTCGGGCGATCCACTTCGGTGAAAACGGCAAGGCCCATGTCTATGTGGTCGATGCGAATGACATCGTCACCGTGGCCCAAATTCAAACGGGACAGGATGACGGATTGATGATCGAAGTGCTTTCTGGCCTTGATCCGAATGCGCGTGTGATCGACGCCAATCTACATCGATTCACTGATGGCGAGAGCGTTCAAGTTTTGGACCGCTAGTTCAATCCGCTTCTTGCTTCATTGACTGCCTCGCATCACCAGCACGTGTCTTTCAGACTTTGATTTATGAGCCTTATTCAGTTCTCTTTGCGGAACCGATTCGCCGTATTGGCCGCGACAATTGCGTTTGGTGTCCTTGGCGTTGCGGTGATCCCCGGCATCACGATCGACATCCTTCCCGATTTTAAAAAACCGGTCGTCGTCAGTTTCTTTTCCTATCCGGGGCTGCCCACCATGGATATGGAAAAATCGGTGACCAGTCGGGTGGAACGTGCACTCACACTTGCCGGAAAGATCGAACATCAAGAATCACGGACTGTCCCTGGCGCCGCCGTGATCAAAGTTTTCTTTCAGCCAGGTGCCGATCCAAGCTCCGCGATGAACGACATCGTTAACTTGGAAGCCAGCGACATGTTTCACCTGCCGCCTGGGATCGAATGGCCGTTTACCTTGCGCAGCGAGCCCGCAAACCTACCCGTCGTACTCGCCGCGATTTCTGGTGAAGGGCTAAGCGAACAACAGCTTTACACCATCGGCTACTACGCCGTCCGGAACAAAATGGGCGGATTAAAAGGAGTCCAAATCCCGCACCCCTTCGGCGGCAAGTTTCGCCAGATGATGGTGTATGTCGATCCTGCGAAGCTGCAGGCCTATCACCTCAGTGCAACCGAAGTGGTCGACGCCCTACAGAAAAGTAATCTGGTACTGGCATCGGGAACGGCGCGAATGGGTGGACTGGACTATCAGATCCATCCGCGCAACACATTGCCAACGATTGAAGAAATCGAAGCGATCGCGATCACCGTCCGAGACAACCAGCCGATTTACATCCGCGATGTTGGCCGCGTCGTCGACGACGCGGCGTTGCAATACAACATCGTACGGGTCAATGGAAAGCGGAGCGTCTACTGTCCTTTACTGCGTGAACCTGGCGAAAACACCATCGCCGTAGTCGACCGCATCTACGAAGGCATCGGGTCAGAGATTCCTAAGATGAAGGAACGAGGTGACATCCCCGAAGCGACCGAAGTCACCTTGGTTTCAGACCAATCGAGTTACATCCGCAACGCAATCGCGAACCTCTACACTCAGATCGGCTTGGGTGCAGTCCTGGTCGCGGTGGTCGTCGTCATTTTTCTTCGACGATTCCTGCCGACAGTCGTCATCGTCTTGTCGGTGTTGTTTGCCGTGCTGATTGGCAGTTTGGGCTTTGCGTTTACCGGTCAAACCATCAACGTGATGACGCTGGGAGGCCTTGCCTTGGCGATCGGTACCGTTGTCGATGCTGCGATCGTCGTCGTGGAAAACGTGATCCGACATCAACGCATGGGCAAGTCTCCCATGGACGCCGCTCTCGACGGCACATCAGAAGTTTCCGCTGCGATTCTCGCCGGAACAATGACGACACTTGCCGTGTTCCTGCCAGCGGTATTTCTAACCGGGATGATTCAGTATCTATTCACACCGCTTTCACTGGCGGCAACATTGACAATTGCAGCCTCCTACGTGTTGGCTTTGACGGTCGTTCCGGCATTCTGTGGAACATTCATCCGGACGCGCGTGCAAGCGAAGCAAACAGATCAACAGTCGCGATCGACAACGACGCCTTCCGACGGTATCTACACTCGTCTGTTGTCAAAGCTATTTGCAGCTCCAGCGGTTGTCTGTCTTGTGATCATCGCTGCAACTGCAGCAAGTTTTGCTTTCGCACCTCAATTGGGAACAGAGTTGTTTCCCAGCGTCGATTCGGGTTCATTCGAATTGCGGATCAAAACGACGCCGGGTACGGAATTGGTCGAAACAGAAAAGCTTGTCGAACGGATCGAGAACACAATCAAAGGCGTCATTCCTGAAGAAGAAATCGAAACGCTGATTGCCAACATCGGCCTGCCCGTCGGAAAAGGCGCGGGCTTCTCGACCGTTCTTAGCAGCAACTCTGGCCCAGACACGGCCTACTTAATCGTCAATTTGAAGCAGACCAACCGGACCACCGGTACGCAGCAATACATTCGGACGCTGCGAGAAAAGCTAGCCGAAGAATACCCACTGGAAAAGTTTCTGTTCGTTTCAGGTGGCATCGTCAACATGGCGCTGAACGAAGGCGTCGCGACTCCGATCAATATCCAAGTCTCCGCCGGAACATTAGGACAGTGCCGTGATGCTGCAGAAAGGATCGTCCAATCGGTCCGCCGCATTCCTGGGACTGTCGACGTTCAAATTGCTCAATCATTGGATTACCCGCAATTTGATATTCAAGTCGACCGGACCCGAGCAAAATATTTGGGACTTGAACAAGAAGACGTCGCCCAAACGATCCTGACATCGCTGGGATCCAGTGTTGGGTACTCTCCAACGATTTGGATCGACCCGAATTCGGGCGTCGACTTTTTCATGGGCGTTCAATACGAATCGAATACGTTCGAGTCACTTGAAGACATCCGCAACATTCCGATTTCCTTGGAGACACCGGACGGGCCGATGACGATCCCTCTGTCCAATATCGCAACGATCAAGCGTGTCACCATTCCAGGTGAAATCGCCCACTACAACATCTCTCGTGTCAACGACATTCATGTCAACGTTGATGGCCGAGACATCGGATCGGTCGCCGCGGACATTGACTCAGTCTTAGACACCCTTGAATTTGAAAACGGAGTGAACGTGACGCTCGGTGGACCGGTCGAAAAGATGAGAACTGGGATGAGCACACTTGGCATCGGACTAGCCGTTGCCGTTTTGTTGGTTTATCTCGTACTGATGGCTCAATTCAAATCGTTTGTCGATCCATTAATCATCATGCTTTCGGTTCCACTAGGAATCGGTGGGATCATCGTGGTGCTAATCGGGACCGAGACGACGCTGAATATTCAATCGTTGATGGGCACACTCATGATGGTTGGGGTCGTCGTCAACAATGCGATTTTGCTGGTGGATTTTGCAAACCAAGGCAGGCAGTCAGGCCAATCGCCTAAGGAAGCGATGCTGTCGGCAGCGAGCGTCCGACTAAAA